>NZ_JBBOUU010000001.1:3900000-3988176 GCF_038006205.1 Solibacillus sp. FSL R7-0668
TATGCTCTGCCTCCACAAAAAACTTGGCGTCCATTTCAATGCCCTTTACTGGAATACCAAAACGATGGTGAATATAAATCGGCACACGCCCTTTTCCGCATCCAATATCTAAAAAGTGCCCATCTGTTGGCATATCATAGTGCTCAAATAATTGCTCTAATCCACTATACGGAGTGGGTTCGTAGCGATAATATTTCGCCAATTTCGGAAAGCCATATTGGAATCCGATTGTTTCGATATTCAAAAACTTATCAAATTGCTGTTCATTCACCTTATCAAACTCCTCAAAAAACTGTTATAAACTAACTGAAAACTCAACTTTTCTAAGCCGAAAAAGTTGAGTTCTCACAAGCTATTTATTTAGATAAGCCATTTTCTCATGTTCCAATAACCATTGTTTGCGCCAAACTCCACCTGCATAGCCCGTTAGCTTACCGTTTGCCCCAATTACTCGATGACACGGAACGATAATACTAATTTGATTTTTACTATTGGTCATTCCTACCGCTCGCACAGCCTTTTCATTGCCAATTTGCTGGGCAATTTCTTTATAGGAGGCCGTTTTACCAAATGGTACGGTTGTTAACGCTTGCCACACATTGTTTTGAAAACTTGTCCCCTCAAAAAAGTAGGGCACAGTAAATTGCTGACGCTTCCCGTTAAAGTATTCGTCTAATTGCTTGTAGCATATTTTTAATATTTCTGGTGTTTCTTCATTTTGCACAGGCTCTCTATGCTCCCGTTCGGCAAATAACACAGCAGTCACATGACTTTTGGTGCCCATTATTTCAATAATGCCAATGGGGGAATCATAATCTACCTGATAATGCATACATTCAACCTCCTGACGATCCATTTCATTATCGTCTTATTATATTCCACCAAAAAAGAACCTTCAATCTCCGGAGAAATTAAAGGTTCTTATCTACTTATTTATTTAAACCTAATGCTTCAGAAGTTGATTCTTTAACTTCTTTAAGAAGTGCTGTATTTTCAACTAGGTTTTGACCGTAAGCTGGAATCATTTCTTTAATTTTTGGTTCCCAATTTTTCATTTCATTTGGGAAACATTGCTTAATTACTTTTAGCATAACCGATACTGCTGTCGAAGCACCTGGAGATGCACCAAGTAATGCCGCAATCGAGCCGTCTTGAGAGTTAATAACTTCTGTACCGAATTGCAATGTACCTTTACCAGCGTCTGTGTCTTTAATAACTTGTACACGTTGACCCGCTACAGTAATTTCCCAATCCTCGCTCTTCGCTGTTGGTATGAATTGACGTAATTCTTCAATACGTTTTTCTTTAGAAGCTACTACTTCTTTTACTAAGTAAGCTGTTAAATCCATATTTTTAGCACCACAAGCAAGTAGTGTGAATAAGTTATGTGGCTTAACTGAGGCAAATAAATCCATATAAGAACCTGTTTTTAAGAACTTCGGAGAGAAGCCTGCGAAAGGTCCAAATAATAATGATTTTTTGCCATCAATATAGCGTGTATCTAAGTGAGGTACTGACATTGGTGGCGCACCAACTGCCGCTTTACCATACACTTTTGCATGATGTTGATTGATAACTTCTTCATTGTTACATACTAAGAACACACCTGAAATCGGGAATCCACCAACATGCTTACTTTCAGGAATACCTGATTTTTGTAGTAACTCAAGGCTACCACCACCAGCACCTAAGAATACGAATTTTGCGCTATGGTACTCTACTTTGCCGCTTTGCTTATCGTGCACTTTAACTTCCCATAAACCGTCTTTTGTACGTTTTACATCAAGAACGCTATGGTTGTAGTTAACTGCTACATCTTGTTTTTGTAAGTTAGCAATTAAATTACGTGTTAAAGCACCGAAGTTTACGTCTGTACCGGAATCAATTTTCGTTGCAGCGATTGGCTCTTTTGATTTACGCTCATTCATAATTAACGGAATCCATTGTTTTAATGTTTCTGGATCGTCAGAGTATTCCATACCTTCAAACAATGGGTTAGCTGTCATTGCTGCATGACGCTTTTTAAGATAGGCCACATTGTTTGCACCTTGTACCATACTCATATGTGGTAGAGGCATGATGAAATCTTGCGGGTTTTCAATTTGACCCGTTTTTACAAGGTGAGACCAGAATTGTAAAGAATCTTGGAATTGTGTATTTACATTAATTGCTTTTGTGATATCGATTGTTCCATCTTTTTTCTCACTTGTATAGTTTAATTCACATAAAGCTGCATGCCCTGTTCCGGCATTGTTCATTTCGTGAGAGCTTTCCTCACCTGCTTTTGCTAACTGTTCGAATACAGTGATGTTCCACTCTGGTGCTAATTCTTTAAGCATTGTACCTAAAGTCGCACTCATAATTCCGGCACCAATTAAGATAACGTCTGATTTGATATGCTTGTTACTCATTTTTACCTTCCCTTATATATATTAAGATTTTTAGAATTTTGAAAGCGCTCCCGTAAATTATCGACAATATAATAATGGCAGAAGCCTATTCATCCTATATCACTTATTACCTTATTGTAGTGTAACACAATTGTTAAAAGATTAAAATATATACAGATTGCTTAGCTATAAGGTATTGAAAAGCACATCATTTACGAGAAATCTACGGACAATTGTGAGCATTTTTTGTCTTGTAAGAATTTAATTATTATTATTTTCTGTATTTTCCAATTATTACATTTTACCCTTCCGTAGCATTTCAATAGATATGTGGCTCTGCTACCGAATGACCTTACCTGTGTATTTTTCAAAGTCTTTATACGCGTTATTTTTATGTCCACGCTTGACAAGCCATGCAAATAGTGTGCGCTGTAACCAAAATGGTATACCGAGAATTAATGTATTTTGCATGGTTAAAATTAGTGCTGTATGGGTCATATTTTTAGGGTTGCCTTTTGCATCGACTAACCCGTCATCAATCAAACCATAATGAATGCGTACGGACTGTTCGAATTGGCTTGGTGGTGTTAAGCGCACACGAAATACAACGGATTCATCATGATTATTTGTAAATGTATGAGCCATGTTTAATGTTACTAAGCGCTTGTCTCCAGGCTGCAAAATATGCTGCTCTTTTCCAAGTGTCACAGTTAATTGACCTGAAATCACTTCAAATTCCTCTTCGAATTCATCATGCATATGTAATGGTGGTCCATCACCCTGTGGTGGTAATGCCACTTCGATATAAAGATATTTGCCTTCCGTTTCTTCAGCTGTTTCTAAAAATGTAATTTGCTCCCCTGAAATTTGGTGCTTTACAGTACGCTTCATATAATGGCTTTTCTCCTCCAGCGTTGCTTTTTTCAATCTTAACATATTTCTGATTTTTCTTTGATATATATAAATAGAAGTTATTCTTTTCAGTTTACGGGAATTAAATCAAACATCATGACAAATGTAAATAGTTTTACATGAGCATTCGCATTACTATTAAGTGAGTTGAGGGGGATGATGATGATGAAAATTTTTACGGATAGTAGTTCAGACTTACCAAAATCATATTATGAAAAGGAAGATGTGCATCTTTTTCCACTACGTGTATTAATAAAAGGTGTCGAATATGATGATGTTATGGGTATATCAACAGATCAAGTATATGCAGCGATTGCAGAAGGCGAAGTTCCAAAAACATCACAAGTTTCATTAGAAATCTTTTTAAGCACCTTTGAACAATTAGCACAATTAGGCGAAGAAGGGATTTATATTGCCTTTTCCTCTCATTTATCAGGTACTTGCCAAAGTGCTATTTTAGCAAAAAATCAATTACTTGAAACTTACCCAAATTTAAAATTAGCGATTATCGATACAAAATGTGCCTCTTATGGCCAAGGCTTAATTGTAAAAGAAGCCGTTCGTTTAAAAAAATTCGGGATGGCTTTTGACGACGTTGTTGCACAATTAACAGAGATGGCTAATTCAATGGAACACCTATTTACAGTAGGTGATTTAAACCACTTAGCAAAAGGTGGGCGTATCTCAAGGTCAAGCGCCTTTATGGGAGGCTTACTAAACATTAAGCCAATTTTAAATATGGAGGATGGTAAACTTGTCCCGCTCGAAAAAACGCGTGGCTTTAAAAAAGCAACACAGCGTATGTTAGCCATAATGAAGGAACGTGGTGGGGATTTCACAAACAAAACGGTCGGCATTTCTCATAGTAATGATGAGGAATTAATGCATGAAGTAAAAGTAGCCATTGAAGAAGCACTTCATCCAAAAGCCATTGAAACAACCACAATTGGTTCAGCTATTGGCGCCCATGTTGGTCGTGGTACAATCGCCATTTTTTTCACCAATAAATAATGAAGGGAGTGTCCGAGAAATACTTCTGGGACACTCCCTTTGCCGCTTCTTCTTACTTAAATAAAAATCGAAGCGAGTACGATGCCTGTAATCGCTCCTAATGCGATTCCATAGCCAAATCCAGGTGCTGCACCAAAGCCCCAAAAGCCAATACCGTAACCTGTACGATCTGGCATTAACCAAACATTTCGATTATCTACATTTGTAATGCGCCCTACATGTACATTTCCACGATTATCCGTTATTCTGACACGCTTGCCATGGTATTTACAGCATAAATCATAAGCTGCTTGTGGATTCATTCTATTCCCTCCTTTCTTTTCCTACTATATGTATAAGCAAATCGCACACACGAGCCTATCGTCCAAATCATATAGTAGAACGAAGGAGGGATTTTTTTGTTAATCATTGATACGCAAAGCTTATTTCAAGAGTTATCCGACCGTGTCCAATACACCTCTTTACTTGTACAATCCATCTTCCCCAACATTCCAACGAAAGCCATCCAATACGAGCTTCTCCAGCAAGGTTTATTAGAAACAGGCGCACTTCCCTTACAGCTTGATGTTTGGGACATTGTTAAACGTCAGCTAGATGATTTGAAGAATCTGTGGAATGGTCCTAACACGCAGGTTGCGATTTTGCCAATGCGAAAGGGCTTTATGAAAAATGGAGTTGCCTATAAGCATGGTATTTGTTTATTCATTTCAAATCATGTTTCGATAAAAGAGCTTCACGCCCTCATTACCCATGAATACCATCATATTTGCCGACAACAATATCAGTCAGAATTACCGACTTTACTAGATTCCGTGTTGATGGAAGGCCTAGCTGAGCATGCCGTAGAAAGTTTACTTGGAGAACATGCCATTAGCTCCTGGACGCGGCGCTATAGCTTAGATGAGGTTAAACATTATTGGCTTACTCATTTTATCGAGGCGTTACCATTGCGCGGCTTACATAATCATCAAAGCTATTTATTTGGTGATGCATCCGAGCAACTTCCAGCACATATTGGCTATTGTGTCGGTTACCGTATTGTCGAAGCCTTCTTAGAAAAAAATGGCCCGCTTACGACGCAGCAATTATTACAATTGCCCTCCGAACAAATCGCATTACTCGCTGGTTTCCCACTCACTGAATGAGAAAAAAACCATTAAAACTCGTCTACTGCTCTACGAATTTTAATGGTTTTTATAATTATTTTTCTGTTACGGGTGCTGGATAATCAAAACCTTTTGTATCGACTTCAACTTTTTTCATTTTTTGATCCTCTAATGGTTTATCATTACCGTCACGCTCTGCGGCAACAATTTCGTCGACAACATCCATTCCTTCAGTTACTTTACCAAATGCCGCATATTGACCATCTAAATGGGATGCGGCTTCGGTCATAATGAAAAACTGCGAACCTGCTGAATCTGGGTGCTGTGAACGAGCCATTGATAATACACCGCGCTCATGCGTTAATGTGTTTTCAAAGCCATTTGATGAAAATTCACCTTTAATTGCATAATCCGGGCCACCCATACCTGTGCCGTTTGGGTCACCACCTTGAACCATAAATCCAGGGATAACACGGTGGAAAATTAACCCGTCATAAAAGCCATCCTCTACTAACGAAATAAAGTTTGCTACAGTATTTGGCGCAGTTTTCGGCTCTAATTCAATCACGATTTTCTTATCATTTTCCATTGTAATCGTCACAATCGGATTTTCTTTTACATCGTTTGCGTAATCACCCGTTGCTGCCTGTTTGTCATTATCTACAGTTTTGTCATCACCACATGCAGCAACTATAAGCATCGCAATCGCCGTTACCATTAAAAGCATATATTTTTTCATAAAATTCCCACTCCTCTTCCTACGTAATTCAATCATATTTCGGAAGGTTTAATCAAGTATTGACTCAAAAAACCCCATCTGTATTGACCATTTTCTCTGGAATCACTTGTCCAACATCCCACATCTCGACAATTTTCCCAGCTTCCATACGCACAATATGCACAACTGCTACCCCAATCGCTTCTGGTTGCTGCTTTAAATGGGAGTACATCATTACTTTATCGCCATCTTCTAGTACAAGCTTTACTGTAAATTGCTTCTTCGTTGTCATCTTTGCACTTTCCTCCATACCGCGCATTAAAGCCTCTCTCCCCGCTGCAAAATACGCATTATGATGGACAAAACCTTCCCCTATATAAAGCTCATAGGCCTCTTTCACTTGCCCTTCTGCTACTAATTGCAAAAAGTCTTGAGCAATTTCTTTGTTTGATTTGTTTTCCATTTATTCTTCCTCTTCCACTTTCGTTTGAATAGTCCCTTGCTCACTTGGCGCATGCAAAAATGGACTTGGTTCTCCCACACTATAAAGCGTTAGCTGATGCATCGCTCTTGTACAGGCTGTATAAAGCAGGCGACGTACACGCTCCTGTCCGTAACGGTACTTGGATGCATCATAAATAATAACCCCGTCAAATTCGATTCCCTTTGCTAAATATGCCGGAATAACAATCACACCCGGTTCATATTCGGCAGAACTGGACTTCATTAGCTTTAATGAATCGATAGAGCCCGCTAATCCCTCATAGGCTTCCTTACTCTCTTGCATAGACTGACAAATTATCGCGATTGTTGCCATCCCTTGAAGCTGCATAGCTTCCACACGCTGCGTAATCTTTTCATGTAACTGCTGTTTATTTGGAAGTATTGTGAATGTTGGCAGAGCACCTGTTCTATTAAACGGAATAATGGCATGCCCCTCTGGAATAAGCTGACGTGTAAATTCAATAATGGGCTTTGTCGAACGATAGCTACGATGCATGGTCAAAAGTGTGGTCTCTTCCTCTCCAAACAGCTCGATTAAGTGCTCAAAATTTTCGAGCTGATGCGCATGTGTAAAAATTCCTTGGTTAAAGTCCCCTAAAACCGTAAATTTGGCAGCAGGGAATAAACGCTTCAACACCTCAAATTGAAATGGTGCATAATCCTGTGCCTCATCAATAAAAATGTATTTAATTTGACGATTTACTTGCATCCCTAAAAGCCATTCTTTTAACAACACATAGGGCGTTGCATCCTCGTACGACAATGTTCCAGCCGCTAGCTGTTGCTTAGTCACATGGCAAATTTCCGCCCAATGCTCCACTTCGCATTTAGGGGATTGCTCGTCAAACAGTCCTTCATAAATAGCCGGGATATCAATAAACTGCAATGTTTGAATGGCATCACGCAATGGCTTGAAGCGGCGAGCGACAAGTAGTTGAGCAAGCTGATTTTCTGTTATGTCGAATTGTTCTACTTCCTCACGCTCAAGTCCTTTTTTTCTTGCAAAATAGCGACGTGCCTCCTCATAAGCTGCATCACTTAGTAATTCCATTTCCTCTTGTACCCAATCCTTTGTCCGTTCATACTTCGCGCGTTCTTTTAATGTATTCATCAGCCCTTGCTGAATCTTTTCTAAGCGGGCTGCAAATGGTAATTGCCCGTAAATCATATAAAACTGCTGTGCTATTTTACTTGCGGGTATAATTTCTTCACCACGGAAAACAATCGGTTTAAATTGCATGCCCTTTTCTGTTAACGCAATAAAGTACTGCTCGATATGAGTAAAAAATGCTGTCGATGCTTTATAGTGAATGGCAGTACGTCGGCTACCCATCAAATCTGTATGAGAGTTCGTCAATAAGGTTTCTAATTGTTCATACGCATTTTCAAGCGTGAAATCTGTATCAATTCGCTGCTGTAAATATTCTTGGAACGTTGTCTGCTGCATGTTTTCTTCTCCTAGCTCTGGTAACACATTAGCTACATAGCTGTTAAACATCGCATTAGGAGAAAATAATAGCACTTGATCGGCCTTTAATGTGGCACGATGCTTATATAATAAATAGGCTACTCTTTGCAAGGCCGCTGATGTTTTCCCACTGCCAGCCGCACCATGCACGATTAACATTCTTCCCTGTTCATGACGAATCAATTTATTTTGCTCGCGCTGAATCGTCGAAACGATACTTTGCATTTGCTTATTCGCACCTTGTCCAAGCACTTCCTGTAATAGTTCGTCTCCTATTGTTAAGCTTGTATCAAACATTGAAAGAAGCTTGCCATTACGAATTAAATATTGCCATTTCTTTTCAAGCTCTCCTTCTATCGTGCCCCCTGGTGTTTGATAACGTACATGGCCTGGCTCATTATCGTAATACACACTTAATACCGGTGCACGCCAATCATAAACAATAAAATCCTCGCCGCTTTCATCCATTAATGATGAAATGCCAATATAGATCGGTTCAGCTTGCTTCATACCTTGTTCCTTCAAATCAATTCGTGCAAAGTAAGGAGCGTTTTGCATTTTTTCTAGCGTAATGAGACGTTTTTTGGCATGGTCATAAGTCGTTTCACCCACTGCTAAAGCTTGCGTTTCCTGACGCATATTAATAATGGTTTCTAAAAAATCATCAAATGTATCGGTATTAACCTTGACCTCATCCCAGAATTGACGTCGAATGGAAACAACGTCTTGCTGACGCTTTGATGTTTCTGCCTTTAACTTTTGTGTTTGCTGATCCACCACTGCCAAAACATCCTGCAAATGTTGCTGCTCTTGCTGAAATAATGTACTCATCACATTCACTCCTTAAAAATTGATACAAAATGTTTGACGCACACATATTTTTGTTGTATTATTAATATAGGGATAATATAAGCAAATAAAATATTTATGTGCATATCTTTAATAAGATAGCACACTTTTTTGCGTTTCGCAATGATTGTATACATAAAATTAGTAGCATTTTTTTAATCGACTACCACAATAAATACCTATAATTTTTTAGCCTTTATTATTAAAAATGGAGGGCTACGCAGTGTTTTTTCGAAATTAGGCACTTGTTGCAAAATTTCCTCTGATGGAATCGGTTCAACCATTTTTTCAATGGATAGATCATTACTTAATAATGTATTAACTATTGTACCAATAGTTCGGTGATACATAATCACGCCGTCTACCAACCAATCTTCTCTTCTCATACCCTCTTCTTGATAACGGTCCATTGCAAAATGCTGAATACTTCCTCTTTCATCTGTTATCCAATTATCTCGTCCCATATTCGCTGTATAAATAGGATGCTGAATTGAAAATAATAAAATACCATTTCTACTTAAGGCCTTACTAATTTTTTGAATGACAGCATTCAAATCCGCCATATAATGAAGCGCCAAGGAACTACTAATAAAATGAAAAGAACCTTGTTGTAAAATTACATCTTCAAAAGCAATATTGAGAAATTTTAAACACTCTTGCTGATGACGCTCTTTAGCAGTAGCAATCATATTAGCAGATATATCAATTCCTAAGACTTCTTTCGCTCCTTTTTGTATACAAGTGGCAGCAAAATCTCCAGCGCCACAACCAATATCTAATGCAACTTGCCCTTGAAGATTAGGTACTAACTGCAAAAAATGAGGCTGTTCAATTTGCTTATTATAATTAAATTCTCTCGCTCTAATTTCCTGATACTGTTCAAAAAAATCAAGATTATCATAAATGTTTTGTTTAATATCCATCAACCATTCACATAACGTTATGATGTATTTGCGCAAATTGATTATCTCATCCTATGCAAACTAATAATAGACTTATAATTCTGAATTTGTTAACATGTAGATAGAGGCATGTCATCTTTCGGAAATTTCACCTTTTTCTCAACTTCAAGACAGTCTGACAAGTAGCATCTGAAAAAACACTTACATACAACAAACTGAATAGACCGATTTGAGACGTTAAGACACCTCAAATCGGTCTTTTTTTTTATTTTACCGCTTCATCGATACTGCATAGTTCGTGGCTTCCTTTAATGCCTTTTCTTCTACTGGAATTCGAACAGCTAGCATGATGAAATTTAAAATTGTAAACACAATCGCAGTAACATAGGCTTGGAATAATAGTGGCAGCACTAATAGCTCAAGACAAACAACCAAATAATTAGGATGGCGAATAAACGAATACGGGCCTCGTACAACGACATCTGCCCCAGGTAAAATAATAATTTTTGTATTCCAATACATGCCGAGTGACACTAAACACCATACTCGAAATAGCTGTAAAACCACAAAAACCACGAGCAGACTATAAAACGGATCAACCATCGATTTAAAATAAAGTACTTCTACTAAAAGACTGAGGAAAAAACCGGCATGTAACAAAATCATAAACGGATAATGCGATGCCCCAACTTCATAAGCTCCTTTTGCGCGCATCCGTTTTTCATTTCTTTTGGCAATGAAAAGTTCTACCAGTCTTTGAATGATAACGAAAACAAGAATGAGGTAAAAGATCAACTTATTCCCTCCATTCTAATAATACCGCTTCGCCACTAAAGCCTGGACCGAGTGCAACGAGCAAGCCTAACGCATTGGATTGATTTTCCTGAAGCATAAATTGCTCTAAAACGTAAAGCACTGTTGGAGAAGACATATTTCCATGCCTCTTTAGTATTTCACGTGAAACACTTGTATGTGCTCTTGTTAAATTCAGTGCTTCCTCATAAGCAGTTAATACCTTTTTTCCACCAGGATGCGCGACAAAATTGACGATTTGATCTGATAATACATTGTAGGTGCTTAAAAATTCATGTATAAAGGGGCTTAGCCAGCTTGAAATGATTGCTGGAATGCTCTTAGAAAATACAACGTGCAAGCCCCCATTTTTTACATCCCATCCCATAACAGTTTCTGAATCGGGCATCCACTTAGATTGGCAGCCGAGGATGTGTGGGACGGCTCTATCTTGTTCTATTTTCACATCATCACCGCAAATAAGTACACAGGCCGCGCCATCTGCAAATAAAGAAGTGCCCACTAAATTACTTTTTGAATAATCCTCCTTCTGAAAGGTAAGGCTACAAAGCTCTACACATACGACAAGCACTTTCGCGTTTGGGTGTGCTTTGCAATAGTCATAAGCCCTACTAACACCCGCAGCCCCTCCCGCACAGCCAAGTCCCCAAATCGGGATGCGAACAACAGAGTCCGAAAAAGATAATACATTCATAACACGTGCATCAATACTAGGCGTTGAAATGCCTGTACTACTGACGAAAATGATCGCGTCAATATCGGTAGTAGCCATATCGGTTTGTAAAAAGGCACGATTGGTTACACAACGTTGAATGACTTCCACACTATATTCTGTAGCTAACTGAATATACAGGGCGTTGCGCTCTTCAAACGTATGGGCCTCGCGATACCAATTGGGCGGCACACAAAAATTGCGTGTTTCAATTTCCCCATTTTCAAAAACCTTTAAGAGCCTTTCTAATCTAGAAATTTTGTGCTGAAAAAGCTCTTTCGTTAGCTGCTCAATATTAGACTGGGCCAATGAGTAAGGTGGTGTATATGTACCAACCGAAATAATTTTAGGAATAGTCATTGCTCCTTATAATCAATTATGCCTCGGCATAATTGCGACCAGATTTTTTTGAGTTTGCTCGAAAAACTCCTCTAAAAATCTGTGACATCCGCCGGGGGCTTTAACTTGATTCAGCCGAAATCAGAACCTCCACTTATAGAAATGGAGGAATTCTGTACCGGTCGCTTTGCTTACGGTTCAAAATAATTTGCTGAAGCAAGTTAAGTACTTTCTTTCAATGTATTGATTAAGTAAAAGAAATATACAAAGGCTTTTGAAAATTCCTTCCTATGAATTTAAAGTGGATGCAACCAAAGCAAAAAAGCACCACCTCAAATAGGCGATGCAAAATTACTGGGAGCTTATGGTATTGGCGCTCTGCCAGTTAGCTGCTTCACGATTAACTAGCAAACGTCAAGTAGCTTTCTAGTTATTCAGCTTTAATAACGATGCTTCTTCAACAAAAGTAGCAGTATTAAAAATATATAAAACATCCTCTAATCCATTGTCAGCCATATACTCGGCAATACTCCCATTATAATAGCGAATGTCGATCACATGGATTTCTGGTATGTGATTAGTCAGGAAGGGAATGACATTATGTGCATAGGAATCTTTAATAATAAGCAGCTTATCCTGTTCGATCTGCCCTACATCAAGATCGGTAGTAAGCGTCATTAACGCATGAACGCCTCCTAGAAAATAAGCATATTGATCCTTCTTTTTCAGAAAGCTTTCATCATACATCGTTGTTAGTGTTTCATTTGAATCTGCAATGAATATTTCAGTTGCTGCCTGCTTTTGAGGTCGATACATATCAATCGTATCTGGCGTCAATCCGTGAAACTGACTTCTTGTATGATAGCTTCCTAAAAACGTATGACTCACTTGTTGAATGTAAAAATCATGTTGGGAAAGAGGCATCCAACCCTTTTCCTCTGCATACGCCACATAGGCCACATACGCTCCATAGGTCGTCCAATGATGATCCGTACGATAATATATAGATTCTGATGCATGCGGACGTAGAAAGTCAAAGCCATCTAAATAGGTTACCCTTTGCGCCAAATGATTACCGACAAAGTCATTCACTTTTTCCTGTGGATACGACGGTGCAAGCCACGGCAAACGCTCTGGGTAAAGCCCTACGGATGTCGGTGCTAGCATTAAGGTCATGTCCATGCTTGGGTGATTTTTTGCAAATAAATTGACGGCTTCAATATAGCCCTGAAGTCTTTCATAATCTGGCTGTATAAATTTTTCGAATAAGTACTCATCCTGTCCTTTATAGATGCCATTATTCTCTTGCTGTAAACGAGCTTGCTCCCCCACTGACTTTACGGAAAGCCATATGTTTCTAAACGGAAAATGATCCGTTACATAGCTCTCTGCTTGTTCCGTAAAATTTGAGGTCAATACATTGTCTAAAGTCAGCTTTGGCAGGCGTTGTAAATAGCGATTTTCTAACTCAGAAAATGGCTGATGGGGCAAAAGAAAAAATAATGATGAAAAAAGAAACAGTGTACCAACAAATAAAATGACGAATAGTTTCTCAGTATTCCTCTTCAAATTTTCACCCCTTAGAAACGGAAATATAAAAATGGATTAAAGGTTGCGTCTACTAAATAGGCGATTGAAAGAAGGAAAAGAAAGCCATACCAAACAACTTGAAGCAGCGACATACCATTCGCTCTAGCCTCCTGCTTTTTCGGCAAAGCAACGATTACTAATACGACCAATAAAATGGCGTTCGTATAGAGCAAGTATCCGGTTTCACTGTTCCAAATCGGTTGATTATTCAAGCCTGCCATGGCACTTAAATAACCCACGATTAAAGAAGGTGTTTCAAAAGCAAACAATACCCATCCTATGAGAATTAAAACAATCGCATAAACATGTCTTGCCCAGCGTGGTAAGGTCGACAATAGCTTTAACCCCCACCATTTTTCAATCATGAGAATAACGCCAAAATACAGTCCCCATAAAATGAAATTCCAACTAGCACCATGCCATAATCCTGTAAGCAACCACACAATCAAAATATTTCGCGCTTGTTTGAGTAATCCATGTCGATTGCCCCCAAGTGGAATATAGACATACTCCCTAAACCAACTACCAAGTGAAATATGCCATCTTCTCCAAAAGTCGGTTATGCTTTCGGCCGTATAGGGCTTATTGAAGTTTTCATTAAACCGAAACCCGAACATCAGTCCAAGTCCAATCGCCATATCCGAATAACCGCTAAAGTCAAAGTATATTTGGAATGCAAACGCAATAATACCTAACCAAGCCATGAACATAGGCAATGTCCCTGGCTGGGAACTCGAAATGCTATCCCATAGTAAGCCAATATTATTTGCAAGTAGCACCTTTTTCGCCAATCCGATAGTAAACCTTCGAATACCCTCTGCGAATAGCTCAATACTTTCTGAACGATGATGGAGCTGTTGCGCAATGGTGCTATATTTCACGATTGGACCTGCAACTAGCTGGGGAAACAACGCGACATATGCCCCAAAGTCAATCCAATTTCGCTGTGCTTTTGCTGTTCCTCTATATACATCGATAATGTATGACATCGATTGGAATGTATAAAAGGAGATTCCAATTGGCAGCGGGAGTTCTGTTAACGGTATGTCCGTGTCAAACAGTGCATTTAGATTCTGAATAAGAAAATCCGCATATTTAAAGTAAGAGAGCAATGTCAGACTGATGACAATCGATAAAATAACAATGCCCTTTCGTTTCAACGCACTTAAACTCGGTTTATCTAATAGCAACCCAAAAAAGTAATCTGCTAATGTCGACACAAGCATGATGACAATATAAACCGGTTCTCCCCATGCGTAGAAAATTAGACTCGTTATAAATAACAGTAAATTTCGGATGCGACGGGGAGAACAATAGTACAGGATTAAAACAGCCGGCAAAAACAAAAATAGAAAGAGAAGACTGCTAAAAACCATCGCTTATTGCTGTGTAAAGAAACGATCGTATACTTTTATCAGCTTATCTGCATCTTCTGAAATGACAAACAGTACATAGTTGCCCTTTGTAATGAGCTGATAGTTTTTTGCATTTTCATATTGGTCTGGAAGATAGGTTTCAAACGTTTTTTTCACATTTTCCGCTCTTTGCTTAACTGCTTCTTCCACTTCTGGAATATCTGCTGTATCTTTTACTTTCAAAATAGCAATTTCATTTGTCTTAATATTCATCATTGGTATTCTAATCGCGTAATCTTCCAATTTTTCTGGATCAATATTATAAATCGCTAGCACTTGATCTGCAGGTAATTCCATCAGCATAGGCTGCTCCACTTCTGCTAGCATTTCCTCTATCATTTCGTTTGCCGTTACTTTTGGTTCTACTAGCTCTGGTTCGGATGTGCCCTTTGAACATCCTGCCAGTAGCAATCCCCCTAAAATCGTTGCCATTAAAAACAGTTGTAGCTTTTTCATTATTGTATAAACTCCTTTTCGAACTAGATTCAAACAAGTTAGACGTGAGTAATTTAATTTTGTTACAATAATTTTTTTAGAAATTAACAAAAGTAAAATTAAAAAACGCTCAAAACATGGTTATACCAATATTTTGAGCATTTTATTATGTTCCTAAACTTACATTTAGGGTAATTTTTTTAAGACGAATACATCCATTACATTGCGTTTTTAATAATATCCATTACTTCTTGTAATTTTGGTTTACGTGGGTTTGTTGCCGCTGTTGCATCTTTCATTGCATTTGTAGCTAAAGTTTCGATGTCCTCTTCTTTAGCACCTAGCTCTGCGAAACCACTTGGAATGCCTAAATCTTTAGCCATTTGTTCGATTTTCGCGATTCCTTTTTCAGCCGCTTCACGTGTGCTTAAGCCATCTACATTTTCCCCTAGAGCTACTGCGATGTCTGCAAAACGTTCTTCACGTGAAATTAAGTTGAACTTACAAACATGTGGTAATAAGATAGCGTTACATACACCATGTGGATAGTTATAAAATCCGCCAAATTGGTGTGCAATCGCATGTACATAGCCTAATGAAGCGTTGTTAAATGCCATACCCGCTAATGATTGGGCAAATACCATTTGTTCACGTGCTTCGATATCTTGACCGTTTGCTACTGCTTTTGGTAAATATTTTGGAATGATTTTAATTGCTTGAATTGCAAGTGCATCTGTAATTGGTGTTGCTGCTGTTGAAACATATGCTTCAATTGCATGTGTTAATGCATCTAAACCAGTTGCTGCTGTTAATGCTGGTGGCATACCTACCATTAAATCTGGGTCATTGATAGATAATGCTGGTGTTACATGCTTATCAACAATCGCCATTTTTACTTTACGTGCAGTATCTGTAATAATCGTGAATTTTGTTACTTCACTACCAGTACCCGCTGTTGTGTTGATAGCAATTAAAGGAACCATTGGATTCTTCGATACATCTACACCTTCGTAATCATGAATGCGTCCACCATTTGCAGCAACAATCCCGATTCCTTTACCAGCATCATGAGAACTACCGCCACCAAGTGTAACGATGCTATCACAGTTCTCAGCATTATAAGCTGCAAGACCTTCTTCAACGTTTTTGTCTGTTGGGTTTGGCTCTGCTTTAGGGAAGATTGAAACTTCTACGCCTACGTCACGAATAATTTTAGCAATTTGATCTGCAATTCCTAAACCGTGTAAACCTGCATCTGTTACTAATAACGTTTTCTTAGCACCAAGACCAGCTAAACGAGTTCCTACTTCATTTACTGACCCTTGTCCAAATAAATTTACTGAAGGCATATAAAATGCACTTTGTTTGTTTGTCATAATATAACACTCCATTCAATTTGTGATGAAAGAGAATTAGCTATAAAAGAGAGGTTGGTTTTAAAGTGTAACCCCCCTTTTTGTAAGCGCTTTCTCTTTCTGAAGCTTTCATATCTCGATTTTATTTAGATTCAAAGAGTTTTGATTTCGAGATAATTATTTTCTTTCATTCATACCTTCGAAACGTGCCAATAAAAGCGTGTTACGACCCATCTCACTAGAAGAAATTTACGTATTTTTGAGATTATATCATGTTAATAAACTCGCAAATGGATCTACTTTATGAGAAATATGCCTCTTCAGATTTACCATAATGGAAAAAATGTTGAACTCCTATTTTTCCACTTACAAAATTACCTCCTCATACGATGACACAAATTGTTAGCCAGACGTTACAAAGAATCCCTTCATTCACAAAATGCTAACTGTCTTAATATAAAGTGCCCACTTTTATTAAGATGTATGCACTTTTTAGTATGAAGCTAAAAAAACTTTAGGCCACTTAACCCCTAATGCAAAGTAGGAATTAAATAGCCTAAAAATTTAACTATTACACTAAATGGATTCTTGCAAACCTGCTTCAATCACTTCAATAATCTTTGGTAGCTGTTGCATTGTTTCTATAGTAAAGTGTGCACCGTAAGATTCAAATTTTACACGTGTTTTTTCAATAAGCTGTTGTTGTTGCTCGACTGTGAGCTGTTGGAATTCCTCTTCGCTCACACCCATTTCTGAGCTCCCAATTAGAACACCGACTGCCCATACACCTGCATGTAGCGCCTCATTTATATCTGAAGCGGTATCGCCCACTTTGACAACCTGCTTCACATGACTTAGTTGAAGTTGACGCATATTTTCAAAAATCATATACGGGTATGGGCGACCGAAATCTCCTAAATCTGTCGGTGTCACAAGATGGTCTGGTGCATAGCCCTTTTTCTTCGCCTCTGGTACGACAACGGCCATCATTTCTTTTGTGTAACCCGTAGTGGAGCCAATTTTAATATTATTGGCACGCAGCCACTTTACCGTTTCGATCACGCCATGAATAGGTGTTGTATATTGTGCAAGTGAAATCATTAACTGGTGCTCGAACTGCTCGTATAAACGATTAACATCCTCTTCGTTGAATGCTTTCCCATGTACTTCTTGCCATTTCGTATGAATTCGCGGCATTTGTAGCATTGCACGAATATGATCTATTTTTAACATACCCATTGGCTCGCGTGCTTCGTCTAATGTTACTTCTACACCTTCATTCTTGAAAATGGATAAAAATACATTTACCGGCGCAAAGCAGCCAAAATCGACAGCAGTTCCAGCCCAGTCAAAAATAACACCTTCAATTTTTGTTGTCATGATACCTCTACCCCCATATATTCTTTGATTGCGATGACTAATTGCTGAATATCTGCTAGATGGATATCCCCAATATTGCCAATGCGGAATGTATCGGCATCTGTTAATTTCCCAGGATATAAAACAAAGCCCTTTTGTTTAATTGCTTCATAAAAGGCTGTAAATTCAAAGCCTTCATTCGGATAAAAATAAGATGTAATGATTGGTGATTGATGAGCTTCATCAATATACGGCTCAAAGCCCATTGCCTGCATTTCTTTACGTAAATACGAGTTACTTGCGGCATAACGTTTATAGCGCGCTGCTACTCCACCTTCTTGCTGTAATTCAATTAATGCCTGAGCAAATGCAGCGACTACATGTGTAGGAGATGTAAAGCGCCATTTTCCATCTACTTTCATTGCTTGCCACTGATCATATAAATCGAGTGATACACTGCGAGCTACCCCTTTGCATGCCGCTAGACGCTCGGTATTGGCAATGACAAAGCCGAATCCAGGTACGCCTTGAATGCACTTATTGGCACTACTTACTAAATAATCAATTTGCAATGCGGACACATCAATTGGGACACCACCAAAGCTACTCATTGCATCAATAATGACTTGTTTATTTTGTTGTTTTGCAACGGCGATTACTGCTTCAATTGGATTTAAAATGCCTGTTGTCGTTTCACAATGCACCATTGCGACGTGTGTGATAGCAGAATCCTGTTGTAAGATGGCTGCAATATCGGCTGCATCCACCGCTTCTCCGTATGGTGTTTCATATTGTGTGTGCGAAAGGCCGATTGTCGTCGCCATTTGCACCATGCGCTCTCCGTATGCACCATTTGTAATAAACAACACCTTATCGCTTGGACGAACGGCTGTTGTTAGTACGGATTCTACAACAAAGCTCCCGCTGCCCTGCATTAAGACAGCTGTATATTTTTCTTCACTTACACCGGCAATTTGCAATAATTGCTTGCGAATTATTTGTGTGATTTCTTTATATTCATCATCCCATGTACAGCGGTCTTCGTTCATTACATTGCGTACAGTACTTGTTGTAGTTAACGGTCCTGGTGTTAATAATTTATATCGGTTCATGAGATCCTCCTATTGTTTCGCTGCTTCAAAAATCGCTTGATGTTGTTGTAATAGCTCTACTGTTAATGTTGTTGCCCATTTCTTTAAGTAAGCAGGCTCGTCGCTTACCGATTCCCCTTCATATAAAGCTACTGGGTATTGTGTTAGTAATTGTACACGTGCTTCATTGGCAATTGTTAAGGCGATTTCTTGGGCTTTCTGTTCTTTTTCATCGTCTTCCTTATCAATTACTGCCACAGACTCTACTAACGAATAATTGCCCTCAATCGGATCAATCGTATCAATTGGTAGGCCCTCTTCCTTTGCATCAATTGCTTGTGCTCGAAGACCAAATCCAATTGGCACCTCACCTGTTTTTACTTTTTTAATGGGACCAGAGCCTGAGCTTTCTAAATGTGGCCCGACATTTTGAATTAAATCGGCTAAAATTTGCTGCCCTTCCTGTTCGCCGTACTCAGCAATGACTGCTTGTACAAGTAGCCAGCCGGTAGACGAATCCATAATATTGGGAATCGAAATTAAATTTTTATATTGGGGATTCGTTAAATCCTTGATAGATGTTGGTGTATCTAGCCCTTTTTGCGCTAGCATCTCGGTATTAATGAAAATCGAGCCGACGTTCCCTAAAATCGGTAATTGGACATTCGACATCTCATCGATTAAGGCTTGTGAGGACGTTAAATCAAGAAACATCTCATGCTGTGCGTCCGCGCTATCGATATAATAAGAAGCCATCGTTACGACATCTGCTTCGATAGATTTTCCTTCAGCTAATAATTTCCCACCAAGCTCTGAAGTCCCCACAGATTGAATAATGTACTCTCCTTCAAAGCCCTTCTCATTTAGCGTATTTTGCATCACTTCAATCGCTTCATCATCTGCATTGGAATAAATGATAACTTGATCATTTGAATTTGCACTACTACTGCCACATGCAGCTAATACAATTGCAGAACTTGCTACTGTTAAAAATCCCATTGCTTTTTTATTCATTTCTTTAACCCCTTTTCGATTGTCGGTTTATATAGAACTCACAAACTACTTTTACCAAAATATTTGTTACTAAAATAAATAAAGAGAGAATAAAAATTTCATTGAACTTTGAAAAATGCTGCAACTCCTTAATCTTTGTTGATACTAATACCGTGTGGGTTGTAACTAAGAAAATCACACCACTTACCGTTACCATTGCGTTAATGAAGTAATAGCTAAAGACTTCAATTAAAGTTTTTTTGACATTTGGCAAGATAATGCGGTAAATCGTTTTTAGCCAACTATCACGCAGTAAAGCACCTGTTACTTCCCAAGATGGATCCATTTTTTGTAGCGCATTTTTTACCATTAAAAACGGCGTAGTAAAGAAGTGGATAATTGTATACGCAATAATGATGAAAAATGTGCCCTTTAAACTGCTATTATTAAAGAAAAACAAATAGCCTAAGCCTAAAACCATACCTGGTACTGCATTTGTTATCATCGCCATTACATCAAAGGCTTGGCGACTTTTTAATTTCGTACGCGCACTAAGCAGCCCGGCAACAAATGCAAGGACGACCCCAACAAGCGCTGTACCTATCGCAACAAGCAATGAATTTCTATAGACATTCATCAGCTCTGGCATTTGAATAACGGCTTGGAAATGTGCCAGTGTAAAGTCAAAATCAAATGGATACGCGGTCGTAAACGGTACTATAATAAGTGGTGTAAATACCGCTATTAAAGCCAGCACTACGATTACACTACCTGAACCAAACAGCACTGTTTTCGTTGTTGAAGCAAATGCCACTTGCTGTGATAAGGATTTATAGGAGACATTGCCTCTTTCTAAAATTCCCATCATGATCATCCCTAGAACGGCCGGCGCTAGCATAGCCATTGAAATAACTGCCCCTTGCGAGAAGCTCGGAATGGAACCAAGCATTGTTTGATACAGTGTCGTAGCAATTACGTCATATGTGCCCCCCACGGAAGCCGGTATCCCATAATCGGTGAAGCTTAGGATAAAAGCCAATATAAAGGCGCCACCAATCGGGCTCAGCATAGGACGTAAAATCGTATGATAAAATCGACGCCATTTACCATCTCCCATTAAATGCGACACAATAATAAATCGGTGATCCATATACTGCATTGCATTATGCATCAGTAAAAATGCAGCTGGTAATGTGTAAAGTACATAGCCGATAACTAAGCCGTTAAAGCCGTAAATCGTAAATAGCGGCTGACCAAATAGACGGCTGAAAATCCCTTGATTACCAAATGCATAAATTAACACAAAGCCATACGTAATTGTCGGAAGCAGCATCGGCAAGGTCACACCAAGCCGAATGAATTTCTTAATTGGCTTTGCAACATTTGTAAAGTGAACCGTATAGGCTAATAAAAATGCAAGAACGGTTGTAATGACCGCTGCAATTGTTGATACCCATACACTATTGAAAAAAGCCTCTTTGAACTTCCCGCTTGTTAAAGCTTGTTCATAATTATGTAATGTCCAGCCATCCACTCCTTCAAATGATTTCACAACAACTGCCCCTAATGGTAATGCTAAAAAGAATATAAAAATGACTAGCCATATTATTGATAGGCCACGCATTAACATCGTTGGTTTAAGCATGCTGTTCACCAAATAAACGATATATATTTTGACGCTTAACGCGGAGTTGTTGCAGGATGAAGTTTTCAATAAATTCATTTGCCGGTTCATTAACAATTTCTACGGGACTCCCACATTGTGCGATATGTCCATCGTTTAATATGACCACTTGATCGGATAAGGTTAACGCCTCTTCTGGATCATGCGTGACGATAATTGTCGTTAAATTAAATTCCCTTGAAATCGACTGAATGCGCTCTTTTATCGTTTCTTTAATGACACCGTCTAAGGCACTTAATGGCTCGTCCATTAATAAAATATCGGGCTGCATAACGAGTGTTCGTGCAATGGAAACACGCTGCTTTTGACCACCTGATAGCTCATGTACCTTCTTTTTTAAATGAGGGCTAAGCTCTAAAAATTCAATATATTCTTGGACACTATTTTCATCGATATCCTTCTTTTGATTGCGCAAGCCGTAAATAATATTGTCGTATGCATTTAAATGAGGAAACAAGGCAAAATCTTGAAAGACAATATTGAAGCCACGATCTTGCATCGGCTTTTGGCTAATATCCACGCCATCCCAAATAATTTTTCCGCTCGATTGCTGCTCTAGCCCTAAAATAATATTTAGTAGGGTTGTTTTCCCACAGCCACTCGGTCCTAGAAGCGACATGATCTGTCCTTTTGGTAATGTTAAATGAATGTCCTTTAAAACATCCTTCGTTCCAAAGCTTTTTTTAATTTGTTGAAGTTCAAGCACTTACGTCACCCCTTCTTGATTACCCTCAGTATAAAAGTGAATTGTAAATTTACATGCAAGTATTTCGTAAACATGCGTAAATGCTGCGTAAATTTTCATTAACTTCTGACAAACTGTTGACCACCTTTGATATAGTAAAAAAAGAGGAGTGATGTAGATGTATCCGGTAGAACGTCAACAAAAAATTATGGAAATCGTTCGAGCAAAGCAAGTTGTCAAACATATTGAGCTAACAGAAGCGCTTCAAATTTCAATGGAAACATTACGTCGAGATATCCAAATACTGGTACAACAAGGGCTCGTTGAAAAGTTTTACGGGGGCATTAGGGAAGCTGAGCAATCATTAACCGAAACATTAATTGAGCAACGTATGATCAGTCAGTTAGACGAAAAAATAGCAATTGCTCATGAATGTGCGGCTTTAATTGAAGAAGGCGATTGTATTTTTTTAGATAGTGGTTCCACAACTTTTCAAATTGCAAAATTCATTCGTACGATGAAAAATATCACCGTCATTACCAACTCGTTGCCCATTGCAATTGAATTATTACAAACTTCTGTTGAGATTATTTTAATGGGAGGAAAGATTCGTCATTCCGAAAAATCGATCATTGCCTATGACTTTTTGCTTCAATATGACCAACTCAATATTTCGAAGGCCTTTATTTGTACAAGTGGAATTTCTTTAAAAAGTGGCTTATCTGATTTTAGCTTTGAAGAGGTTTTAACGAGACGCAACATTGTTCGGATTGCACAAACAACCTATGTTGTAGCCGATCATACGAAATTCGAGCGAGATGTTGCTATTAAAATTTGTCCACTCACGGATGTTGACCACATAATTACGGATGCTAGATTAAATGATGCGATTTTTAAACAATATCAACAGGTAGGGATTCCTGTGCAGCGCGTCGCTTTAACTTAATAGAAGCCCCGAAATCGCTGATTAAACAGCATTTTCGGGGCTCCTTTTTACCAACCTCTACGTTTTGAACAATTACAGCCTCTTGGTCTAAATGGTGTTCCGCACATTGTATTTGTTTCAAAACATTCGTTAATTACAGACTCCGTATGTGGGAAATAATGCTGATTATTAATGCAATGTTGATTCACCGTTGTTAAATGTGAAGGGTGGATGTATGGTACGACTGTATTTATCACATTTCGCTGAACATATTGTTGTGTTGGTGATACGCGTTGTTGCTCAAATTGTGTAGGTCCCATCTGCGTTGGTAATTCCTGATAACCACCCGGTAGATTTTGCCCTGCATTACCGCCCCAAAAATCCTGCCTGTTTCGATTGACCAATATTATCTTCCTTTCTCCTTAGGATTGTGTCTTTATTAACATATGATAGATAACAAAAAGGAACTATTTTCTTGCCTATTATGGGAACTTATTATTTAAGATTTTGCTTGTTTGTGGTTTTCTAATCGCCCACCGAACATTAGCAATTGCCAAAATTCAATCGATTGAAGGAATTCCTTGAATAACAAAAAGCCCTCTATCTGATTAAGCTCCAGATAGGGGGCACATTATATAGCAAAACGAACTAAACATCTTATTATATTAGGCCTTTACATGCTCTTACTTAAAGCTATCTTTTCTATTCTGAAAAGCCTTTTCTTCTTTAATTTGCTTTTCCATTTGATTAATTGCCGTTCTGCGACGCGCATTTTTGTCCTTTAAATTTTCTCGCTCCTCAGGAAAGGCAAATTCCATACCCATTTCAGCGTCGTCTATATTTTCCTTTGTATTTTCAATCATCTTTCCGAGACTTAACGCATTTTTTGATTTATTTTTCGATCCTTGTCGCTTTGAATTTTCCATATGTTACCTCCACCTTCAATATTAGATTGCCTTATTAGTTTGTTTTTCTTGGTTTTAATTATTCAGCAAAATAATTTTCAAATGAAGGAAATCCATATTCAATTTAAATTTTTTTCACATGAAACGCACTTTCTTTATTTATGATTTCTTAGACGAACCATCATTTAAATAAACCTGACCATCTTTATAAATCATTTGTTCTGGGTAACGAAGATTAATTACCGCGTCTTGCAGCTCTTGTGCAGGGGCACGCGTTAAGAGGGACACAATGATATTCGTTGCAAAGGCAGCCGTCGCACCGAAAATACCTGCGCCTGTATCAATAATTCCTAGTATCGTAAAGCCAGCATATTTGGCACTGAAAATATAAAGGAGCGTTACAGATAAACCGACTACCAAACCAGCAATTGTTCCTTTTGCATTCGCCCGCTTCCACCAAACACCTAGTACAAGTGCCGGGAAGAAGGTGCCACTAGCAAGTGCAAATGCCCACGCAACAATTTGGGTAATGGCTCCAGGTGGGTTGAGTGCAATAATTCCAGCTAGAAGTGTTGCGAAAATAATCGAAACACGCCCTACAAATAAGCGTCTACGTTCAGTTGCCTGTGGATTGATGATACGGTAATAAATATCATGTGCAAATGAAGAAGAAATCGAAATCATTAAGCCGCCTGCTGTTGATAATGCAGCCGCCATCGCACCCGCTGCAACGAGCCCAATAACAAATACGCCTAGATTGGCAATTTCAGGTGTCGCCATTACAACAATGTCATTGGCAATCTTAAGTTCAGCCCATTGAAGGACGCCATCACCATTCGTATCGGCGATCATTAATTTTCCAGTATCAATCCATGATTGAGTCCAAGCAGGCAAATTGGCAATTTTACTACCTGCTACTTCTGTCATTAAAATAAAACGCGCAAAGGCTGCATATGCGGGAGCACTAAAATACAAAAGACCGATAAAAATTAACGCCCATGCACCTGACCAACGAGCGGCTTTCATTGTGCCTACTGTATAGAAGCGCACAATAACATGCGGAAGTCCGGCTGTACCACACATTAATGTAAACATAAGCGCTAAAAACTGCCATTTCGTTCCGTTTGTAAAAGGCGCAAAGTATTCTGAAATACCGAGCTCTCGGTCCAGTTCGCCCATTTTCGATACAATTTCACCATAAGAAATCCACGGTAACGGATTACTCGTTAAATGTAAGGACATAAAGATTACCGGCACTAAATACGCAATAATTAAAATGATATATTGGGCCACCTGTGTCCACGTAATTCCCTTCATCCCACCAAATGCAGCATAAAAGGCAATTAGCACAACACCAATCATTGTCCCAATTTTGGCATCGATTTCAAAAAGTCGACCGATAACAACACCAGAGCCTGAAAGCTGTCCAATTGAATAGGTGAAACTAATAATAATGGTACAAATGGCAGCTATGATAAGCGCAGTCTTACTATTAAAACGGTCCCCAATAAATTCAGGTACAGTAAATCGGCCAAACTTTCGAAGCTGAGGTGCGAGTAATATCGTTAAAAATAGATAACCGCCTGTCCATCCCATAATATAGGCTAACCCATCATAGCCGAGTAGCATGATGGTACCCGCCATTCCAATAAAGGACGCGGCGCTCATCCAGTCTGCCCCGATGGCCATCCCGTTAAAAATAGGAGGGACACCACGACCCGCAACATAGAAATCAGACGTTTGCTTTGCCGTATTAAAAACAGCAATCCCAATGTATAAGGCAAATGTACATAATATAATGACCAGTGATACTAAAAATTGACTATCCATATACAACCTCCCTCCATTAGTGCTCTACCATACTCTTTGAACCGATTTCTTGATTTCGTGCATCATCAATCCCATATTTTTTATCAATTGCATCCCCGACGATGGCATTTACAAACAGTAAAACAATAAAGCTCAATAACGCGCCGATTGCCCCCATAAAATAGTGGAATGGGAACCCTAAAAACTGTACATGTGTTAATGAATCCGCAAACGCTACCACCCCATAAGAAACAAGAAACCATATTGCGAAATAAATGATCATATACGTATTTTTCTCACGGAAATAAGCATCAGCCACTTTTTTGTCAATCTTTTTCATACAGACCTCCTTTCTTCAAAAATCTACCTCAAATTAAAAATAAATTGCAGCGTTTCCTTTAAAGGAAGCGGGACTAATACGATCTTAACAAGCATTAACATCATGAGCGCCATCACAGGAAAGGTGAGAATAATGAAACGTTTTTTGATAAGTGCAACAGCCAAACAACCAATAGCGAATACGATAAAAAATAGCAGCAACGAACCACCACCTATAGGGTTAATTTTTTTAATGTATGTTGAAAGTGCACAAGATAAAACGACTATTTAATAAAAAAATTGTTAATATAACGAGATTAAAAGAAATCCAAATGGCTAATTATCAAAAAAAAAAACAGCATCCTCCATATAATCTGGAGAATACTGTCTGTAATTTCTATTGTGCCTAATTCAGCAATGATTTTCTAAAGCATGAAGGACAACGCGATTCTTCTCGAAAAAGAGGCCTTTTAGTATCGAAATGTCACACGTACAGAAGCTTGAATAGCCATTGTCCCCTGTGCAATAGGTGTCATCATTTCTCGATTACTCAGTTGAGCACTATAGGGAATAGGTGCATTATGCTGGCTCTCCTCAATCATTTCGATTGGTATCGGGTCTAAAGCTATACGCATTGTTTCTGCCATCGTTTTGGCCTTCTCTATTGCATTAATCAGTGCCATTTGAAGAGCCCTTTGATAGTAGGCATCTGAATCTTCTATTTTAAACTGGATAGACGAAACATGATTTGCCCCATTTTGTATCGCAGTATCAATCACCGTACCAGCTCGACTAATATCGGCGATTTGAACCGTAATTGCATTTTGTACCTCAAAGCCTCTGAACACCTGTCTGCCCTCAATATAATCGTAGTTTGGCGAAATCGTATAAACTGTTGTTTGAATGGCCTCTCTTGGAATATTTAACGCCACAAGTGAACCAATAACGCGATTCATGATGATAGCATTTTCTTGCTGCGCTTGACTGACATCCTTTCCTTCTGTACGCACTTCAATCAGAACTTGAGCGTAATCGGGCTGAGCATCTATTGCTCCATTCCCGGTCACAATGATTTCACGTGAAACAGAGGATGGTTGAATCCAATTTTGCGGATGGTACAATGCACTCCGCCTTTCCTAGTATTGTTATTCCATATACTATGCGACTGAACGAAATGGTTGTTCCGAACTGGCTTTACTTTTTACCGAGATTAAAAAGAAAAGGTAGCGCTTATCTATTGCTAGCATCTTTTCTTCAATCACAATTGAATGATGTGCCCTTTGTATATGTAAAGTGTTGAACATTATACTTGCCTTTGTAAATATTGTTCTTTAATTATTTTTTTATCCTCATACATACGCACATCGCAAGTATGATAGAGCTGCTCATAATCTACGCCATCTTCCTCAACAAAGGCAATGCCGAGGCTTGGTACAATTTCAATTTCGATATCATCCTGCTTATACAAGTTAACTTGGAATGTATGACGTACCTCGTTTATTTGCTGTAAAAACTGTTCCTTCGATTCAAATTCCTCAAAAAACATGACAAATTCATCGCCACCTAAGCGTGCTAAAATATGTGGTCTTGGCAAATTTTCGCGGAAGCAATTGGCTGTAAAAACTAACACATTATCCCCTGTTTGATGACCATATGTATCATTGATTGCTTTAAAAAAGTTTAAATCACATATGATGAGTGCACTATCTTTTTTTACGTCCTGCGCCAACTTTCTTTTTACTTCCTCTTCAAAATAGGTACGATTATATATACCTGTTAGCACATCATGATAAGCCAAATGTTCATTTAAGCTTCTTCTCTGAAACTCTAATGTTACCTCATGTATCATACAATAATAATATGTTTCTTCTACCATCTTCACCTTAGAGGCATCCATCAAAACAATGTTCTCTATTCCATTTTCATCTAAATAAGTAATTCGATAACCTTTAATATATGATTCCGCATCTAAAAGAGTAAACAATTGATCTAAGACAGCTGGCTCATTCGTATAGTTGAAATAATTTCGGAAATCCGTATGAAGCTTCATTTGGTAAACCTGTTTCCCTATCTCATTGACCTCTAGCACTCGCTTGTTTTTATCGAGGATAACAATCGGTGTTGCTGAACTTTCCAAGAGGGCAGAATAACGCTTCACAGTACTCGGAATAATATTGGTCTTTACAAGTAAATAAGAAATGAGCGTACTTGATAATGCTGTCAAAAATAACCCTGGCGTTGCTGGCAGCACATCCGTTAAATGACTCCAATCTAACTTCCAAAATGCGAGTCCTGTAAATGCAATTGCTATAAACGATAAGCATGCTTTAAAGAAGAACCGATATTCTTTTATTTTTGTATATTTATAGCCTGTATATAAAAGAAATAGTGTAACTGCCAACATTGCGATATATACAATAGCAAAGATTATTGCTTGACTTTCTAAAAAACCAACACCCAAAATCAACACTGGAAAACCATATAAAATATAGGGGATTAACGGCATTTTAAAAGGCTTTATAGTTTTTACAATGTCATATATTACGTGTATAGTAAGCGCAAAACTTAAATTGACGGCAAATAACACAATATAAAGCTGTAAAAAATGGCTAAATTCTATTGGCAAAAGTACGCGAATAAAATCAGCTGTATAGCCAATGGCACTACAAAAAATACTCGCTGCTACTAATTTGGCCCTTTTATAAGAATAGGATCTGACCAATATATATGTACCTAAAATATATAAATAAATACTAGGTAAAATATACACCAGTACATAATGCATCACGATTTCTGTACTCATGCTACACCTCGTTTAACTAAATATGTAAAATAATCCTATTATAACAAGGTTTTAGTCAAAACGAAAGATATGTTATTTGCTAGTATATTGGCATTAAAGCATAAGCAAGATTTTTATATAAAGAAAAGCTTATCCAGTACCTATTTGTCTTGGATAAGCTTTGATTAGAGAAAACGCACTTATTTATGGTACGGTTCACCGTAATATGGCTAAGTGCGGTTTAAATTTGACTTTCCATTTCATTAATTAAATACTTAGCAAAATTTTCGTTTAATCGAACTTTATCTGATCCAAATTGTAAACTTCCTAAAGTATCGCCACCCTTATAAGTAAGTATTTTTTCTGGGTAGTTTAATTGCAAATTTGACAAAGTTAAGTTAAATTTGTTCCAATTTAAACTGTATTTAGGATATAAATTTTTCCCTTCCACTTGCCATTCCCATCTACTACCATCTTCTAAATTGATTACATCAGAAATAACCTCGAAATATCCTAATAGTTTCGTTGTTCCTACACCGTAGCAAATTAAAACATCACCAACGCTTACAGCAGCTGGTCTTTTAGCAAAATGTAATTTTTCAACAGATAGATTTAGTATTCTATTTTCAGCAAAAGGTTGTTCTGAATACCCAACTGGTTTAAGAAAATATCTTTTAGGGCTTGAAGAAGTTATTTTCATTAGCTGGTTTTTCTTTAAATGGTCACTGATTCTTAAATCAATTTTTTCCTTTGGAGTAATTTTCATTTGTTTTTTATAATCATCAATCTTTTTGATGATTTCGTTTAATGTTTGCTCATTTAATTCCATACTATTGCTCTCTAGTTTTTCAATAATCTCTCTAAAGGTGTCTTTATTCTCAATCATTACTCCCCATTCATTCTTATTCTTCAATCCAGATTCTGTGAAATTAGCCGAAGTAATAATCCCTTTACATGTTGTTTTAGATACCCCAATATAAATTTTCCCATGAAGTTTATTATCAATGCGAATAGTACATTTTATTTTTGCTTTATAACATTCCAAACGTAACCAATATAAAGCATTAGATTTTTTCAATAAATCTGGAGAATAATCATCTAAAGTTGTTATCAAAATTATTTCTTTGATATTATTTATACTTATTTTTTTAAAAAATACATCGTAGAAGTATGGTGACTCTGACATAAAGGGACTTACTAGATACAAAATCTCCGAGTCTTTTATAATATCGTCAATTGCATTTAAATGGTTGCCAGAAAAATTATTTATTATTTCCAAAGTACCACCCCACTGAATTTAATTATTCTGATTAACTATTGCATAAAGTAATAAATGTCAGTGCTGTCTTATATAAATTTTATTATTACTTCTAAAAAAGCCGACACTTTATGTTATATTATACCAAATAGAGTGGAGGGATTTTATGACTATTAGTGAGTTAGGTAAAGAGCTTAAGAAAATGTATGAAACTGCTCCTGAAAAAGAGCAAGTTATATTTATTCATCTTTTTGGAATTAAATATGGCGCAAATATCATTAAAAATAATTATAGTGCAAGTGAAATTATTAAAGCTTCTGGACTTAAAGATTCCTATAAGACCGAAGTCCGAAAAGGAATTAATTTATCTAAATATGTTTCCTATACTAAATAATAATGTAAATTAAATAAGGAGCAGATAGGTCATCTGCTAATGACCTATCTGCTCCATGTTCTGTTAATTAATCTAATACTGTATTATTAAATTGAATTTTAATACTATCAACCTCGCGCTTTTCATTCAGTGTTATATCTTTAATGATTAACGCAACCAAGTGTTTCTGCTGTTCTTGTGTCATTGCCTTTTTGAAGACTTTATGAAAGTTTACCATGACCTCTTGTATGGTTGCTTCATTGATTGTATGAACCTTTAGTGATTGCAGTTGTAGCTTAATTGGCTGAAGTCGTAGCTCCAGTTGCTCTATCTGTTCGTTTACCTTGATGAGCCTTTGCTGCAAATCCAATTGGGTTATAATGTTTTCCTCATACCGCTCCATCGCTTTACCCTTGTTGCGTTGAGCTTGCTTCAGTTCTAATAACATACTTAATTATATAGTTGGCTAAATATTATCTACTCAGTTACTTCTTCAAAATCTATATCTATGATATCTGGATGCTCTTTTTTCAATTCATTGTAACTATTCAGAATGTCTTCTTCCGTTAAATTAAGATTATTAGCAAGTGCATATTGAAGTTTGTTACCCATTTTAGACATCGAAGCATAGGTTATTCCTCCTGAAACTATTCCCCCTAATAACGGAATAGCTTTAGAAACACTTTTAGCAAAAGTATCTTTTGTTACTTTCACACCAATAAACCCTAATGTTTTCTTGATAATAGGGTAATAGATCGTTTTAGTTAGTGCCTTTTGAGGAATCTTTTTAAGCGCCTGTTGAGATAATTTTGAGGAAAGTAATTTAATAGCAGCTGTACTTCCCCCTACCCCAAACATTACACCTAAAAACAGAACTAAATCACCATTAATTTTTTCAAGATTAATGTCGTCACCATCCCAGAAATCCTCATATCCATACAAATATCCTAATTCTTGAGCCATTCTAAGGGCTATTCCAAAAAACTGTACAGTATCAGCTGGAATTGTAGCCGCCATCGCTAGCCCACCTGGAACTCCTGCTGCAAAAGATGCACCTGTACTCGTTAATGTTCTAGCATTAACTAAACCTTTGGCAACTTTATCTACTACTGCTTTATTAACATTTGCTTCAATTGGACCAAGTTCCATTATTGAGACAAGTTGGCTTGAAGAAACCTTACTCGAAAAATGTTTAGCTAAAAATTCTTCTCGATTTACTTTGATACCTGGAAGCTTTAATGCATTTGCTAATAATAACTCAAAAGTACCTGATTCACTTTTTGACATCTAAACACTCACTTCCGTAATTATAAAGTCTTACATTATTATTCATTATAAGGTTATTCATGTAAATTAAATAGCTATTAAAATAGAAAAAGGAGCAGGTGGACCATCTAATGATGATTCACCTACTCCTAATTGTAATTCCTCAAGAACTTCTGTATTAAGCTTTAATTGGATGAAATCAGTTTTTCGATCTTTCTTCTAATTTGGCTCAGTGCGGTTTTTTATATCGTAATTTATATCTTAGTGAAATTAGAATTCAAGAAACTTGTAAGTGCTGAAATTTTATCCTCTACACTTTTTTGATAATCACTAATTCCACTTTGAGTCAACGGTACTTTCTCTTTGATTAGCTCCTTTTCTCTTTTCTTTCGTAAATCCCTTTTATTTACTCTTTCAAGTAGTCTAAATTTTAATTTTACACTTGAATCCATGATTGTCTCTTCAGTAAATCCAAAGTATCCTGGATTTTTATTTAACTCATACAAATGTGATGCACATCGTACTAATATAAAAATTGATTCACCTATATAAAGAACCCTAGTTTCACCATTTTTATTTACACTAATCTCATAAATTCCAGCACCTATCGCTGGGATTAAATCTCTTTGAAAAAATTGAATAATAATATTCATATTTGTTTCTTTCAATTGCTTCTCCCCTTTTTAATAGCTGTTTTTAGTAATATAGCTAAGTGCAGTTTTAGTGATTTTACTCTAGGGAGTCCAGTACAACCTGATGTATTTGATCGACCATCTCATCTAAAGTCTGTTTACTTGTTTTAAAGGCATATTTATCAACAATATAAGGGTTATATTGTCTAACTTCATCCACAGAAACATCATGCCAGATGGGAAGGATAATCACTCTTTTTTCATTGATTTCTCTATTTAAAAAGCTTTTGAATTCATATTGTGACCAACCGCTTTCAATAAAGTTTTTGGATAGGAAAATTACCACAAACCTCGAATTTAATATTCCCATATTCATCATATCTGTTTGACTCTGTCCTATTTTAAATACCTTGACATCTTCAAAAACTTTCAATCCTTTATTACTAAGCTTTTCCGATAACTCTGAAACAAAAACGTCTTTATCGAGGCTCGAATGTGATAGAAATACATCAAACTCTATTATTTCTTTATCTTTAACTGAATGCTTAATATCAAATGAAAGTTCATTTAATTTTTTCGACATCTCAGAATAACTGTTTAAATACTCTACGTTTGTACTTGTTTGTGATTCCATTGATTTTAGCATAGTTTTAAATTGCTTTTCCTGTTCCTTTGCTAGGCGACCTTTATACCTGTTCATATCTTCTGTATTTTTGCGTATCTGTTCAACAAGCGATGTAATTTCTTTATCTTGTTTTAGTAATTCTTTATTATATTGACCTGTTTTTTGAATGTCCATTTTCGTTATATTTTTCTTACCTGAAAGTTTCAGTAATTTATCGGCTTTTAAATCCCTTCTCTTTCTTGCATCTGTCAATTTCTTTTGAAGTTGAATATCTTTTGTTGTTAGTCTTTTTAAGTTAGTTTCATTTATCCCCATAAATACACCCTCTTAATATATTATAAAACGAAAAACAAACACCCGTTCTCATTTTACAATATAAAAAGATTTTTTTCAATTTTCTATAATTAATTCAACCTTTTTAAGCATCATCTGGCAATGTACTAGTTCCAACTACCTTTCCTATAATAAAAAGAGAATAAGCTCTCCACTCAGTCATGTGACTAGGTGAGGGGTTTTATACTTGAATTAAAAAAGCTATGGCAACAAGAAATAACCTTGCTGTCATAGCTATTATTATACAGAATTATTGATAGCTGCAATTTAACAATTATTGAATACTAGCTATCATTGCTAAATCCTAAGATACGAACATTTTATTTACCCACATAGGTATCTGAATACTTATAATAAACTTGCCTTGAATTTTCATAAATCTTACCTGAATAAGAATCTACTCGATAAAGATCTATTCTGCTTCCATCTGGGGAAAATTCAATAGTTTGGACATCCCATTGCTTTTTATCACTATACGTATTAATATCTGAAATTTCAATAGTATCGAAATTAGTTATTTTATAATCTCTTACCAACCCATTAATTGTACCATTGAAGGAATCGGTAACAAATTTATTCTCAGTAAAATAGACCAAATCAGAATAATCCCCATTCATCATATCTTCTTCGCTTACCCAAGAGCCTACAATCATTTCTTTTACTTCCTCAGTTGTAAACAGGGGTGTTGTATCTAATGTACTGTAACCAATGAAGTCAACGGGACTGCTAAAATTACTACTTGTAAAATACACGCTATTTGTTTTATTTTCGTTTATTACTGTATCATAAACCAATTCAAAGAATTCCCCACTCTCTGCAATTCCCTCTTTTGTTGGTTTACCAAGCTTTTCTCTAACATTATCTAGCGTATCACCAATCTTAATTCCATTAAACAAATAATCACTACTGCTTATCTCTAGGCTTTCTAACCTTTGAGAGCTATTTAAAGAAACAGACAAGCCATCATAGCTTAAACTCTGACCATCTTCCCATTCATATAAATCCTGAGGTTGACCAAGTAACGCTATAATTCCTTCTTTGTCCAATGAAATTACTTCAAATAAATCTAACTGGTTATTTTTTGGGGGTTCCTCATTTTTAGGTGTAGCTTCTTCAATTGCTACTTCATTTTTATTTTCGTGAAATACTTCATTGGCAACTTCTCCATTCACATCATTGGCTTCTTCATTATTAGCATTGCTACAGCCAGAAATAATGAAAGCAAAAGTAATCGATAATAACATTTTTCTAAAAAACTTCAAGTAAATCCATCCCTTCATGTACGGTTTATAAATTCAATCATCTTAGAGTTTTTAATGATCGTATTAAATTAAAAAGCTGTGATATCAAAGCCTGACCTTGATATCACAGCTTTATATAAATTCGTAATCTACTTAGAACATTTTTTACATATCTGTCCCTTGAAACATGTATTGCAGGAGAAATGATCACATGCTGGGCAGGTTTTTAACTCAGAAACAAATTTCTTTTTTAGACAGCATCTGCATTTAGCATGTCCGCTTTCATTGAGCTGAAAAGAATTGACCATCGTTCTTCCTCCTGCAATTAATATCCACGTTGTTTTAACACCATTCTTGCAGCTGTTCTTCTGTTTTTAGCAGTTGTTGAATTGCCCGCAGATGTATCAGTAGCAATCCTTTTCAGCTCTTCATCAGAATAAAATTCTAACCGCTCCATCTCAGCTTTCACACCATCCTGTGTATCCCTAAGATTATTAAGACCTTTGTTCATCATATCTCCGAAAAATGACATATAATTTCCCCCAATTTTATTTTTTTACTGCATAACCCACTAAAAAACATTATCTTATTGTGGTGTCTTTATATGAGTTTCTTTTTACTATTTTCATAACCCAGCTATAAGAATAGTCATATTTCCTTGCTAATTCTTTAGCGTTTGTTCCATCAAATTCTTTAATGATTTGCTCATGTAAAAATTCTTCTGATAACAACCGCTTAGGAAAGGTAACATATTGCCCAGCGAAATAGTTATACACGCATAACGTATTTTTATAGCCGATTAGTTCTACAAAATCTTTATACGCTCCATTAAAACACGAACTATCCAATGTACTCTTGTCTATCGCTTTCCCCTCCCTATTTTTATTTTCAATATGCCAGTTCTTCATTCGATAATCACTTTGATTATCGAATGGATTATCCTAACTAAAATCCATTTACAGCGGTGTCAAATAGCTACTAAAACAGAAAAAGGAGCTGAAGAAATGTCCTCAGACACCTCTCCAACTCCTAATTTCAATTCTTGCAGCACATCGTTATTCAACATAATTTGGATACTTTCAATCTTGCGTGTTTCTCCAATGGTAATCTGGTGAATCAACAAATGTAATAGCCGTTTACGTTGCTCTCTCGTAAGAGAATTCTTGAATGCCTTATCAAAATTCTCAAATATAGCTTTCACATGTTCAGACGTTATTTTTGTAATCGTTGCCCCTTTTAGTTGCTCCTTCAATGGCTCCATAGCACTTTTCGCATCATTCACCTGTTGTTCAATCGTTTGCGATTTCTCGATATATTCATCTTTCGTAATCAATTCATCAATATACGCTTCCCACGTTTTTTCTAACTTCCGTTTCAGCAATACTAATTCATTTTCATAACGGTCATGCTCTTTTTGAATAGGCTCATACATGGATGATTGTTTATCGTTAATGCCTATCACTAATTCGTTAATTAATTGCTCATTGTGGAGTAACTCCGCAATTTTATTAAGAACATAGGGATCGGCATAATCTGTTCGTACCCCGTTGGAACGACAAACATTTGTCCCTTTATTTTTCCATGCACCACATACATAGTATTCTAGCACTCTTTTTTCACCCGACTTTGTACGGTTTGTTGTACGACCTACAACCATTCCTGCGCCACATTGCGGACACCGCATAATGCCTGTTAACGGAAGCTCACCATCATGAATTCGATTAGGCTTACATGTACGTTCCTTATAAACCTTTTGAGCAATTTGCCATGTTTCTTCAGAAATAATTGCTTCATGACAACCTTGTACAATGACGGGGTCAGGATTAATATTATTTCGTCTTTTTTCATTCCAATCTCTGCGCACATTATATCGAATATAACCAGCATAGACAGGGTTCGTTACAATTGTCTTTATTGCATTAAGAGAAAATGTTTTTTTCTTCTTTGTACGATAGCCAGCTCGGTTAATAGAATTGGCGATGGCTTTATATCCCTGCCCCGTTGTGTACATGTGAAAAATGGTACGAATAATATGTGCTTCACGCTCATTAATCACAAGAGCTGTGTTTTTGCGCTTTTTATTTTCCCCATCTACTTCAAGAACATCATAACCAAGAATGTGACCACCATTCCACTTTCCTTCTTTTGCACGAGCAATCATACCCATTTTTACATTTTCAGCGATATTATTTCGCTCATATTCTGCAATGGCAGCCATCATTTGAAATTGAAGCTTACCTGTTGGTGTTTCAGTTTCATACTTTTCAGTGTACGAACGAAATGCAATGTTTTTACTATTGAATTTCTCCACCATATTCATTAAGTCCACACTTTTGCGAGCTAGTCGATTCATTTTCCAAACGAAAACGACATCAAATTTTTTCTCATCTGCATCTGCTAATAAACGTTGAACAGCTGGACGAGCAGTGATATTTTTTCCACTAATACCTCGGTCGATATATTCATCATATATAGTATAGCCTTCTCGCTCACAATATTCCCGTAACACTCGGATTTGTTCGTCTATACTATAACCTTCTTCTGCCTGTTCGGTTGTAGATACACGAGCGTAAATTGCCACCCGTTTACTTGTCATCTCCCTGCTCCTCCTTTCCCTGTAGAATGTATTGCTCACACATTTCAGCAAGTATGAGAATGAGCTCTTTGGATTCCTGTTCCATAATATCCCTCCATCTAATATCATTCACGGTTATAATATCTATTTATAGTCGTATTCGTTAGCGGTTAAAGGATAGTAAGGGCTAAATTTGCCCCTACTACCTTTTGAATATTCCTTCTCGTTAACATTTTTTTAAGCCGATGACTTCAATTTCATTTTTATTACCAAAGCATAATGCATTAAATTCAGGTGAGAAATTGAGCACTTCATTTGGAAATCCTGAGATACGTTCGGCTGGATCATCTAATAAAAAGCCCTCTTGCAACACAAACGAGAAAAATGGCGATTCATTTTGCTCTAAAAAAGAAACAAACTCAAGAATTAATTGTACATATTGCTTCTGGCTTGTGACTACTTGATAGTCATTGGCATACCAAACCACTTCCCAACCATAACCATTATCAACAAATAAGTGATGTGGTTGCACAGTTAATTGGGATAAGTGATTCAATACATACTCCAGCTCTCTGGATGCTTCTGGTAAATATAAATGTGTATTGAATGTAACGTAAGCCGCTAAACGATATAAGGAATGTTCGCCATCATAATGGTCTTCTCGTTTATCAGCATCATATGTTAAGTGTAGTGCCATATCTGTATGGTCAGTTGTAGTTGTAAAATTCATCATTTATTCTCCTTTTGTGTGTATCAGCTAGATTTGCTGCGATTGATTTTCCCGTAAACCCGTAAATTGAGGGGGCAATTTCTTTTTGGTTTACCTGCCAAAACAACGGGTTTACGGGTTTTATATCTTAAATATTTGCTTAAAGTATCGTGCTTAAAGGTACTTTGAAGCTGTAAACAATTGTTCGATTACCGTCCATATCAAACATACGCTTATGGTTTCGATCGCCTTCTCGCAAATAGAATTCTGCATTTTTAAGACTTTCTTCAACCACTTTGAGATTCGTTGCGAATGGTTGAATCAGCTTTTCGAATGCTTGAGGATAATACGATACTTCGTAATAATCTTTACACTTGCGAATTTTCCCTTTGCATTCCCCAGAAGGATAGTGATTGTCGTAGATAAAACTATTAAGCGTAACAGGTACATCTTTCAGCACTGCTTTATAAATCGTATCAGCTATACTGCGTTCTACATTCAACTTCGCTTCGATTTTTGCAATTAACTCTACGATTCCTGTAAGGTTAAACTCTAGCTTTAGCGGTTTTTGAGCTAACTCTAATCCAGCCAATATCGCTGCATAACGCTGAATAACACGCTCACTGTAATCCGATTTAGGGATTATCTGCACAAGCTCATCCGTCCATTTTTCATAAACAGTGGGAATAACAGTCCATTCCTTTGCTAATTCACGAGCAAAGAGCAGACCTGCTTTGCCATAATGCTCTGATATAACAGATTTGATTGCATCTGCTTGCTCTGCGGATTCAGTCCATTGAATGTCCGCAAATTCTTGTAACCGAACATATAACCCTGCATTTTTATTCGTATTTTCTAATACGCTACTTTCACCTGTTGTAATAAGTGTAGTTGCCCATTCACCTTTTTCAGCAAGTTGTCCTGTTCTAGTCGAACGCTCCTTGTCACGACCTTCAGCCATACGATAAATAATAGATGTAAAATCTTTAACTTCTGACATGGATGTCTCGTCTAAAAGTAAAGCAACCCCGTTATTTTTACTTAATTTTTTTATCATAGCGTTTGAGGTTGCATTCCAACTTTGAAATAACCCTCTTTCTCTCTTGGTAGGACAACCCCAAACAGAAATAGCCAATCCTCCTGCTGTCGTTTTACCTGTAGTAGAACGACCAACTAAATGGAAAATAGCAGTATCAACAGGTTTACCCACCCGATGCAAGTAACCAATAATAATGGACGAGAAGCCCATTCCTAAAGCAAGCGATAAATAAAGAGAGTTGATTACTTGCTCCATAACCATTTTCCTCCACACCTTGATATCGCCTTCAGCAGAAACGTCAAAGTCACAGCTTTGTTGATCCCATTTCAACGCTTGTCTTTCTGTGGAGACAGGAATGCTCAGGCCAAATACAATCTGTTCCATATCCATCACGCTAGAGGGCGGTAAAAAACCAACGTGAGAATAGATTCTTTTAGAAGCTAATGTTTGATACTGTTCTACTAGATATTCATTTAGTAAATTTTTATGAAGTGGCTGAACTAAGAAGCCAAAGTGACTTAATAATTTAACTTTCTTCTCCTCAAATTCCTCCGTTGTAAAGGTATGACGTTGCAAGGTATCATTTATAGCAAAGGCTAAGACAATAAAACCTCTACTATCCTTTACTTCTTGAAGGCGCTCATCTACATACATTACATCTGACAATTTTTCATGGTCATAGTTAAACACACCTTGTTTCGTTACATAAGCATAGGTATATTCAAATTTTTGACCTGCCTTTAATTTTTCCCACATAATCGCTCAACCTTCTCTCTGATAAACCAATGATAGAGTTCTACAATCAAGCAATTATATGTCATCGTCTTCTTCATCATCCAACTCTTCGTCATCGTCCAATTCTTCATCAATATCATCAATATCAAAATCGATACCATCTTCATCGTCTTCTAAATGGATTTCCTCTTCGTCCTCTTGATGATTTGTTTTGGTTTCAGTTTTCGCTCCAATATTTTGTTTTTTTGCTCCTCGTTGTGACTTCTGCTCCTTAGCTATTAAATTTTCTAATATTTCCTGTTCATCATCACTAAGTGGCTCCACATGGATAATGTTCACAAATGTTCTCCCCATATGACGATTGAATTCTAGTGTGGCTAATATTCCACCGTCAATTAAATCCTTAAGCCCATATGTTTCTACATCTGGTGGCAAAATGGCATCAACAATTTGAATATCGATATATTCAGGCGCAACATCTTCGACTACTATCGAAGTAAAAATTTCTTGTGACTTAAGATGTTGTAATTCAAAATGTAACTTACCTTTGCCTTGTGAAGTGTTTTTCCCTGGCGTACAGTTCAAAACACGCAATGGTAATGGCTTACCTTCTACAATTTGAGTAGCCTGTTTACGAGTACGTAATTGATTTTCTTGTGGTGCACGTGATTGTCTTGCTCGGTTTCTGTGTGAATTGTTCATGATTCTTTGCCCCCTATTTTTTATTTAGGATTTTTATAGTTGATGGTTTCAATATGCTGATTACTTGTTTCATCCACTCCTAATAAACGACAAAACTGCTCACCTCCACATATAATTAAATTTCTAACTACTATTCATTAGTAGTAATTAAGAATGATTAGGATTGCAGGTATAAGCACACGAACTACAAGAAACGAGATCCAAAAATGACAGTTTAGGAAACAAAAAAAAGCCCAAACATAACAACAGCTAAATTGACCTAATAAAAGGCAATAGCTATTTGTTATGCTTAGGCTTTCTGATACAATCGCTTAACTTGACTGTAGGGCAGAGAAGAATCAACTTTGCGCATGACATAATGTCGACAAAGCTTCCTGTACATATCATTTTATCTAGTTAGTATTCGTTAATAAAGTAGCTTATTCTCACTACAATTCATCATCTGTTCCAACATTAGTTGGTAGCTATAATATATAATAGCAATAATGATTTTTCAATATAAAAGTATAAAAACCTTTTATTCTAAGTAATCATTGAACTATACAAGATAAAATAAATTATATTGAAATATCTTTGTTTTTTATTCGTTCGGCTAAAGCCCAGCACGTCCTGTCGGTAAAGAAGATTGCTATTTTTCCAATCGTCTATTTACTATACAATTAAAAGTGAATATTGTGTCTAAAATGTGAACATTGATTGTTTATTCCCTCTTGCGATTCCCACCTAAATCGGAGGAAAAATATTGCTTTCTACTGTAAATTACGGGTTTACGGGTTTTAGCTCACTTAAATGATTAAACGAACCTCATCTCTACACAAAAAGTAACTAGCAGCAAATGAACCTACTGCTAGTTACTTAATCATTTATTCTCGTTGATAATCTCTCTTGCTACCTCAGTTGCAACAGCTACTACAACTGCTCCGATTACTTTTTCCCACATTTCATAACACCTCCTCCACTACTGATATATCGTCTTGCTTACTAAACCTCCAACTCAACTGGTTCATAGTGAATAAACCACTTTACATATTTGGCATATGCCAACTCTTCATTATCAACGCTTTTTATATTGAATCCCCCTGTTCAGATTGCTTTACTACTTCATCATTTTTTAGCAATACTTCATAATTTTCTATGTTCCCCGTCTCAATAACAATTAACGTATAGTAATCACCCTTCTCATCCGTATAGTTTGCACTTTCACAAATCACTGGGTCTGCTAAATGTGTAATAACGTGTATTGGCACTAGTTGCTCGTCTATTTCCTCAGGCATCAACCAAACTGTTTCATAACCGATTTCATGAAGCTCAATTACCTTTCCTAATTTCTCCTCCAGTATCTCGATTAATCGTTTAACTGCAATCATCCGTAACAACCTCCTATTCCTTTGAAAATAAAAAGCCCTAACACCCCTTTCAGATGTTAGAGCCTATAAGCCACTTATATTCATTTTAAAAATATCCTTTCTCCTTTAATGATACATAACGGTCATCACCCAAAATAATATGGTCTATTAACTCAATTCCAACAATTCGCCCTGCTTCTGCTAATCGCTCAGTTACTTCTATATCTTCTGGACTTGGGGTTGGATCGCCTGATGGATGCGGATGACAACAGATGATGGAAGCAGCATTGCTTAGAATGGCTGTTTTCATGACCTCCCTCGGATGAACGATACTAGCGTTGATACTGCCAATGTGAACTGTACTAATGTTTGTTGGTTGATTTTTTGTATCCAAGCACGCAACGATGAAATGCTCTCGATCAACTTCCCCTAGATATTCTCGGAACAACTGTGCACTATCTTGTGGGCTACGAATGCGTCGGTTTCTGTACAACATGCTTGATTCCTTAACTAATTTTACTGATACTATATTTACTCGTTTTGATGGTTGCATATAATTACCTCCTAGAATGTATTCAAGGAAATAATATATGTTCATATTTTTAGTTGAAACGTCTTTGCAACTAATCAGCTTACTCTACAGTTGGCTTATCGTAAGGAACTAGCTTCCATTCATTTTTCACTGCTGGATAAAGTGGATGGAAGCCTCTTCTTCCTTTAGGACATTCAATTTGAAGAATATTTGCCTTCTTATCAAGGAAGATAGCCATAACCATATGCAGTCGTTTTAGTGCTTCTTTATTTGTTTCAATACCTGTACCTACTGCAATGATTACATCATCTACCTTTGTAACTTCTTCTTGCACAACTTTTAAGTTTTCGGTAGCCGACCCATTTGTATCTTTGCCTTCAAGTGACGGAAACAAATTCATAATAACAACTGAACCATAGCCTAGCTTTGCGAGATTATTCATGACATACATTGTCGTCTGATCCTGTACAATTTCATCTGTTAAGCCAGCACTTTTCATCAGAATGAGTGCCCTTCTTTTGCTCTTGTCCCATTCCTTTTTGACAACGTATTTATTTTTTATTTCGTCATCATAAGTGACTTCTGTTTTTATAATACTCTTTAGCATTTTCATTAATTCTTGTGCTCCTTTCAAATTCCTGCATAGTAATACATACTAAGATTTATTCAAGGAAATAATATATGTTCATATAACACTTCAAAACGATTACTATTTAGAAATATCTGTGAGTTCACTAGACGAATGAAACTATTTGGGTAAATTTCCAGTATAATAAAGGAGATAAGCACTACAGGAGGTTTTAAAGATGGGTTATCAATCTGAAGCACAACTTGAAAAAAATTTACATACACAACTTGTTAATCAAGGCTATCAACCTATAAAGATTGCAGATTATGATGCACTCCTTACAAACTTTAAGCAGCAGCTTAATGAATTTAATAAGCATAAGTTAGGTGGTCAACCGTTAACTGATATCGAATTCAAACGGATTTTAACACTCATTGAAGGCAAAAGCATCTATGATTCAGCAAAAATATTGCGTGATAAGCTACTCATTGAGCGTGAAGATGGTTCACAGTTATATGTAGAACTTATGAATACGAAAGACTGGTGCAAAAACTTATTCCAAGTTACAACGCAAACAACTGTAAAAGGTACATATACAAATCGTTATGATGTGACCATTCTTATCAATGGTTTGCCTCTTGTACAAATTGAATTGAAACGACGAGGGCTAGACTTTAAAGAAGCCTTCAATCAGATTCAACGTTATCGTCGTCATACGTTTAATGGATTGTACAGATTCTTACAAATTTTTGTTGTAAGTAATGGTGTCGATACGAAGTACTTCTCAAACTCTGACTATGACATTCAATATGGTTTTACGTTCTTCTGGACGGATGAAAACAACGAACTCATTACGAACTTACAAAATTTCTCTAGTGCTTTTCTAAAGCCATGCCATCTAGCAAAAATGATTAGTCGTTATATGGTTATTAATGATACAGACAAAGCCTTAATGGTTATGCGTCCCTATCAAGTCTATGCAGTTGAAGCACTTGTTCAACGTGCAACGGAAACAAATAACAATGGATTTATTTGGCATACAACTGGTTCTGGTAAAACCTTAACATCTTTTAAAGCTGGGCAAATCTTAGCAGATGAGGAAAGCATTAAAAAGGTGTTCTTCCTTGTTGATCGTCGAGATTTAGACAGTCAAACGATTCAGGAATTTAATAAATTTGAAAAAGGTTCAGTCGACCGTACAGAAAAAACAGATGTACTAATTAGCCAAATTCAAGACCCTATGCGCAGTTTTATAGTTACAACAATAGATAAGATGAATAATGCAGTTAAAAATCCTAAATATACAAAAATCATGGAGCCATACAAACAAGAACGTGTTGTATTTATCATTGACGAATGCCACCGTAGTCAATTTGGTGATATGCGAAAAGAAATCGATCGACATTTTCAAAATGCACAGTACTTCGGATTTACAGGTACGCCACGCTTTATCGAGAACAAGAGCCAAGATGGACGTACAACAGCCGATTTATTCGAGAAGTGCCTACATCATTACCTCATTAAAGATGCAATTCGCGACGGGAACGTTTTAGGTTTTTCAGTGGAGTACATTCGTACATTTAACGCCCATATTGATGAAGCCGATAACACAAAAGTACAGGCAATTGATACAGATGAAGTATGGCATGATGAACGACGTTTAAATCTAGTAGCTGATCATATTATTGATAATCATCAGCGACGTGCTAAGAGTAAAGGTTATTGTGCCATGTTCGCAGTAGACTCCATTCCAACATTAATAAAGTATTACGATATTTTCAAATCGAAAAATCACGATTTAAAAATTGCTGGTATTTTTTCATATGGGCAAAATGAAGAAAGTGATGGAACAGGTGAACATTCCCGTGAAGCATTAGACCGTATGATTGCAGATTATAACAAAATATACGATACTGACTTTTCAACTGAAACATGGGATCGCTATTTTTCTGATGTATCGAAAAAAGTAAAAAATGCACAAGTAGATATCCTACTTGTCGTAAAAATGTTCCTAACTGGATTTGATAGTAAGCCACTTAATACGTTGTATGTAGATAAAAATATGGTGTACCATGACCTACTTCAAGCCTATAGCCGTACAAATCGTGTAGAGAAATCGACCAAGCCATATGGTAATATCGTTTGTTATAGAAATTTAAAAGAGAAAACCGATGATGCAATTAAACTATTCTCTAGAACAGATAATGTTGATACCGTTTTAATGGGTAGCTACGCTGAATACTTAAAAGCATTTAAAGAAGCTGTGAAGAATTTACGTGAGATTGCAGTCATTCCAGAGGAAGTAGATGAACTCGAGCGCGAAGAAGAAAAGCGCCAATTTATTGTTGCATTTAAAAATGTGACTAAATTACTTCAACGTCTACAGTCATTTTCTGATTTTGAATTTGATGAAACAGAACTAACGATTTCACAGCAAACGTATGAAGACTTTAAGAGTAAATACTTTAAGGTATATGAAGATTTTAAACGTAGCGAAGTACCAAAAGAATCAATTTTACATGACATAGATTTTGAGTTAGAGCTGATGCATACAGATAAAATAAATGTCAGCTACATTTTGAATTTGATTGCAAACCTGAACACAGAAAATGAAAAAGAACGTGACAAAGAGATTCGTTTCATCAAACAAGAATTAGATCACGCCTCTGATCCGAAGTTACGTTTGAAAATTGAACTAATTAAAGGTTTCTTAGATAAGGTAGCTCCAACATTAGCACCTAATGAATCAGTTATGGATGCTTATAATCGTTATGAAGAAACAATGAGTGAACAAGAACTCTCATCATTTGCAAAAGAAGTAGACATTGAAGATAATGTGTTGCGTGAACAAGTATCAACATATGAGTATTCCAGCATAATTGAAAAAAATGCAATTATGGATTCTTTATCGGGATCATTCTTAAAGAAAAACAAAACAATTAAAGCTATTACATCATTTATCCGTGACTTTACTGAAAAGTACGGTTCCTAAAACAACAAGATTAAAGAGCGCAACCACGCGCTCTTTTTTGTTATTTTAAAAAATATCACAAAAAAATAAAATTTAGTGTTGATATTTTTTAAAATATCATTTATTATTTATTTATCAGCAATGATATATTAAAAAATATCAAGGAGGTGTACGATGAAGCTTTATGAGATTGCCGAATTTACACAAGGTGCATTTGCAAACCGTTTAGAAACTTTATCAACAGATATTGAAACAACAAAAGTTAAGCCTCTTTCATTAAAAGAGTTTAACGAAACACTTGGTTTAGCTTATCGAATTTCAAATGAAAAAGATGTAAAAATTACTGTACCGAAAGAAAAATTAGTCCCACAACTGTTAACTGATACGGATAGTCTTGTTTTACACACTCATACGCAAAAAATTGCGTTGTTACCTGAGAAATATAGTGGTTTATTGTTAACTAATAACTTTATCAAAATTCAATTATCCTGTGTTGTAGACAAAGCCTTTTTTGAGTGGTACTTTAATGAACACCCTGCCATTCAAAAACAATTAGCCTTTTTAAGTGAAGGGACAGTTAGTTCATTATTGAAACTGTCACATTTGAAAGATTTAGAAATTGAATTACCGCCTATCCAACAGCAAATTACAATTGGAAAAATTGCTCAGTTAAAAAAGAAAAAAGAATCATTAATGACTGAGAAAAATGAATTACAGCAACTGTATATTCAACAAATGCTAATTCATAGTATGGAAAATAACTAATACACTCCTGGAGGAATTAATAATGACGACAAGCGAAAAACAACGCCAGCAACAAGCTGAACTGCATAAAAAATTATGGGCAATGGCAAATGACTTACGAGGTCAAATGGATGCCAACGAATTTAAAGATTATATTCTAGGATTAATTTTCTATCGTTACCTTTCAGAAAAAGTAGAAGCACGCGCTAACGTGTTACTAAAAGAAGATAATATTTCATTTGCATATGCATGGGAAAACGACGAATATCGTGAAGACTTAGCAGAATATCTAATCGATGAATTGGGTTATATCGTAGAGCCACAATTTCTATTCTCTCACTTCCTTGAAGAAATCGAAAAAGGGACAAACGGTAACTTTGACGTAGAAATGCTTCAAAATGGTGTCAAAGCCATTGAATCTTCTACTTTAGGAACAGATAGCCAAGACGATTTCCAAAACCTATTTGATGATATGGACTTAACTTCCTCACGTTTAGGACGTACAGTAAAGGATCGTACGAGCTTAATTAGTAAAGTTATTGTCAATATTGCAGACATTCCATTTTTACAAGACGATGTCGAAATTGATATTTTAGGCGATGCCTACGAATACATGATTTCTCAATTCGCAGCAAACGCTGGGAAGAAAGCTGGAGAATTCTATACACCACAACAAGTCTCAAAAATTTTAGCCAAAATCGTCACTGCTGGAAAGTCAGAAATTCGTGATGTATATGATGGTGCTTGTGGTTCAGGTTCATTACTATTACGTGTAGGGAAAGAAGCGAAAGTACACAAATATTATGGGCAAGAAAAAGTATCAACAACATACAACTTAGCACGTATGAACATGTTGCTACATGATGTTCCTTACCAACGCTTTGATATTCGTAATGCTGATACATTAGAAGAGCCACAGCATATCGACCAACGTTTTGAAGCAATTGTTGCCAATCCTCCGTACTCTGCTAAATGGAGCGCAGATGATAAGTTCATGGATGATGAGCGCTTTAGTGCCTATGCAAAACTAGCACCAAAATCTAAGGCAGACTTCGCCTTTATTCAACACTTTATTCATCAATTAGATGATAACGGGACAATGGCTGTCGTACTACCACATGGTGTTCTATTCCGTGGTGCAGCAGAAGCATCAATTCGTAAGTATCTAATCGAAGAAAAAAACTACTTAGATGCGGTAATCGGATTACCAGCAAATATTTTCTACGGTACAAGTATTCCAACATGTATCCTTGTATTCAAAAAATGTCGTAAAGATGATGATAAGGTGTTATTCATTGATGCATCGAATGAATTTGAAAAAGGTAAAAATCAAAACCTTTTATCTGATGAACACGTTGAAAAAATTATTGCAACTTTCCTAAGTCGTGAAACAATCGATAAGTATTCATACGCAGCTACATTAGCTCAAATCAAAGAAAACGACTACAACTTAAACATCCCTCGCTATGTAGATACATTTGAAGAAGAAGAACCGATTGATTTACAAGTAGTAGCGCAACGTCTGAAAGAAATTGATAAGGAAATCGCAGAAGTGGATCGTGAGCTAGAGAAGTACTTTAAGGAGTTGGGAGTTTAAGGATGAATGCACCTAAAGTTAGATTCAAAGATTTCACAGAGGGTTGGAAAGTCATTAAATTAAACAGCTTGATGTCATTTAATAATGGCATTAACGCTGAGAAAGACAATTATGGACATGGGCGGAAATTCATTAACGTATTAGATATATTAAATAATAATTTTATAAAATATAAAGATATTATTGGTTCTGTATCTGTTTCTGAAAAAGTAGAAAAATCAAACAAAGTTGAATACGGAGACTTATTATTTTTGCGTAGCTCTGAGACTAGAGAAGATGTAGGTAAAAGTTCTGTTTATTTAGATGAAGATGAGTTTGCATTATTCGGTGGATTTGTTATACGTGGAAAAAAACAAGCTGAATATCACCCATATTTTTTGAAGCTCAATCTGGAATCACCTAAAGTACGTGACCAAATTAGTACCAAAGCGGGCGGTAGTACACGCTTTAACGTTAGTCAATCTATTTTAAGCTCTATTGAAATTAGTATTCCTAGCGAAAGTGAACAAGAAAAAATTGCTGACTTCATAAGTTATTTCGATAAAAAAATCCAACTTCAACAAGAAAAAATAGCCTTGCTGAAAGAACAGAAAAAAGGTTATATGCAGAAGATTTTTAATCAAGAATTGCGGTTTAAAGATGATATGGGAAAAGATTTTCCACAATGGACAATATCGTTTTTAAAAGACATTGTTTCAAAAAAGTTTAAAGGAAGCAATGCAGATTATACCGAAGACCCATCTCAAGGAAATTTACTTTTACACAATGAATTTCTTGAACTTGGTATAAACCCCCTATATGTAAAAAAAGAAAATGATGTTTCTAATAAAAACATTTTGATTTTATGGGATGGTTCTCAAGCAGGTAATATTTATTTTAATAGAGAAGGTGTACTTGGGTCAACTTTCATTGCATTAGAATTGAATTCAAAAATAAACTCAAACTTTATTGGCCAACAATTGCAATACTTTGAGCCAATTATAAAACAATCTTGGAGGGAGGGTTCAGGAGTTCCTCACGTTTCAAAAAGCTTTATAGATAGATTTAATGTCAAGATTTGCTGTGAAGAAGAACAACAAAAGATTTCAGACTTCTTGAATACGTATGATAAGAAAATTAGCATTGAAAAGTCTTTACTCCTAGAACTTGAAAAACAAAAACAAGCCTTCATGCAACAAATATTTATTTAATAAAAAATAAGGGGGTTTCCCAATGAAAAATATTTTCTCCTATAATAGTGATATCGACAAAAATGCTTACATGAATTGGAGAACAAACCGGTTTGATCATATTCATAATATGCATGTAATAGCGGAAGGATTTATGAATTCTGCAATCTCATTAGCCCAAACATGCTTAAAGGATAATCGTGACAAAAAAGCAGATATGTTAATTTTTCCGATACTATTTAATTTAAATCATGGTATCGAAGTATACTTGAAAGCCATGTGTTGGAACTTAAATCAGCTATTAAATAAAACTGAAACCTTTGAGTCATCTCATAATCTTAAGAGTTTATTAGCGGCAACGAAAAAACTTACAGTAGATTTTGATAACAGGACTGAAGCATTACAATGGTCTTTACGGTTAGAAAAATATATTGATGAACTTTACACTAAAATGGAAACTGTCAAAGATAATGGAAAAAAAGTATATGATATTACTTTTGCTCGTTATTCATTAACAAGAGATTTGGAGCCCCAATTTTATATTACAGAGCTTAACAACGTTGTTATTGACTTAGAAAACTTTTTACAATTCTTTACTGAGGTATATAAAGATTTAGACAATATGTCATCTTATTTGTTAGATATATTGGATCAAAGAAATGAACTTAAATCTGAAATGGAATCTGAATATTATTCAAATTTATAAATAATATTAATTAAAACAGCACCTTCCACACATGTTGGAATGGTGCTGCATCTATTTTCAGAAAAAACCGCACTTACTTATGATACGGTTCACCCTTAATAATCCGAAAACTGCGATAAATCTGCTCCACAAGCACTAGCTTCATTAGCTGATGTGGCAGTGTCATCTTGCCGAAGCATAGCTTTTCGTCCGCGCGCTTCAATACTTCATCATGCAAGCCTAGTGAGCCGCCAATGACAAAGGCTATTTTACTTTTGCCATACGTCATCAGTCCATCCAAATCTGCGGCCATTTCTTCACTCGTTTTCATTTTGCCATCAAGTGCCAGGGCAATGACATAGGTCCCGTCATGAATCTTAGCTAAAATACGCTCGCCTTCCTTACGCTTTACCATATCCATTTCGATTTCACTTAATGTTTCTGGCGCCTTTTCATCAGGCACCTCCACTAAATCGATTTTCGCATAGCCACCTAGACGCTTTACGTATTCATCGATGCCCATCTTTAAATACTTTTCTTTCAATTTACCGACAGAGATGATTGTAATATTCACAACTTATCCACCTTTACATTCCATTTACAAACAAGTTATCCACAAAAGTTATCCACATATTCACAGTTGATATCCATATATTGTGTAAAGTTATTTACTTGATACAATATATGTTGCTTGCTGTTCACAGTAAGAACAAGCTGTTGATAACTTTTTGTCTTCTTTTAAAAATTCCATTATTGGGTATTCTCCCGTTTGTGCCACATGCATATCTAAAGCATGGTCTATATGGGTTTCACAGCTATAATTTGTCATTTTGTAATCCTTCTTTCTTTTCTGAAATTTCCACAAACTTATTCACAATTTCAAAGATGTTATCCACAATCCATTGTAACAAACTAAAAACAGGTAGAAAAGAAAAGCCTTTTTTCTTCTCTACCTGCTGTGAGTAATTGTTTAAATGTATTCAGTTATCCACAAATTATAATTGTGCATTTTCTACTAACTCTAATTGAGCTTCTACTAATTTCCCTTGACGGTACACTTTCATTTGTAAAGTATCACCGATTTGTTTTTCATTGTATAAATGTTTACGCAATTGAATGGCATTTTCAATTTTTTGACCATCCATCTCTACGATGACATCATATTGTTGTAAACCAGCTTTTTCAGCTGCTGAATTGCGTACTACTTGAGAAATCACGACACCGCCTGTGACTTCTTGCGGTATTTGTAATGTTTGTTGCTGATAGTAAGCAGGTACTTCGGCTAGATCAATTAATGAAATACCCATTGTTGGACGCTTTACTTCACCATTTTTCTCTAATTGCTCTATAATCGGAATCGCAGAGTTAATCGGAATCGCAAAGCCTAATCCTTCTACTGATGATTGGGCAATTTTCATTGAGTTAATCCCTATTAAATCACCTGCAATATTGACTAATGCACCACCTGAGTTCCCTGAGTTTATCGCAGCATCCGTTTGCAGCACATCTGTTGACCAGTCTTCCACACCATCTTCATTTAAATCGACTGGCACAGAACGGTCTTTCCCCGAAATAACACCTGTAGTCACAGAGCCATAGAAATCTAATCCAAGTGGGTTACCAATAGCAATAACCGTTTCCCCTTGCTTTAACACATCTGAATCACCAAACTGGGCCACGGTTTCAATACCTTTACCTGCAATCGAAATAACGGCTAAGTCTGTCCACATATCCCCTCCGACTAATTGGGCTTCCGTCTTTGAGCCATCATCTAATGTTACTTCAATTTGTTTCGCACCATCTACTACATGATAATTCGTCACAATAAATGCTCGGTCACCTTCAACTTTATATATAACACCAGAGCCACTTCCTACTGCTTCTGTTGTTGATGTGTTTTGGCTCCAGAAATTCGGTGCCACATCTTGAATATTGGTAATACCTACAACCGCGCTCGATACTTTTTCTACCGCGCCTGTTACATCAGATGTCACTTCCGTTGCAGTTTGTCCAATTGTTGTACCCGATGCATTATTAACCTGGCTAGACCCTGGGAGCTGATTTGCTAAAGACGGTAACAGTAGCCAAAGTAATAGCGCTCCGACAATGATTCCGCTTAGACCTGAAACAAAATAGCCCCACTTACTGCCACCCTTTTTTTGCTTGCTATTTTGACGTTGTTTTCGCTCTTCTTCCTCGCGTTTTAAACGGGCTTCAAGCTCTGCAATACGGTCTAATTGTTTTTGCTCGTCCTCTGGAAAATAACCCATTTTACTCATCCTCTCTGTTGTTTCTATTCTTACTGTTAGAATACACAGTAAACATTAAAATTAGATGAAAATTAGTTAAAACATGCCTAAAATAATTTAAAAAACTAAAAAAGAAGTGCCGCAAAGATTATTACTTCACGGACACTTCCTATTATACCCCTATTTAGATCGTTACAAGCTTTGTTGGAATATTGGCATCGGTGTCATGCAAATTCAAGTATTCACCGGTAATAATCCCGCATGATTCTAGTGTTTGCGAAACACTCATACGTGCTAATTCCTTCATATTATTGTCTTTACTTAAATGCGCTAAGTAAATTTGTGTTGGCTTTTCGGCTACAACATCTGCCATCGCAACAGCAGCATCTTCATTTGAAACATGCCCCACATCCGATAGAATACGACGCTTTATGCTCCATGGATATTTGCCCATTTGCAGCATACTCACATCATGATTACTCTCAAATACATACGCATCTGCTGCGGCAATATAGCCCTTCATTCGGTCGCTTACATAGCCTGTATCTGTAATTACGACCAATTTACGACCATCCTGCTGGAATGTATAAAACATCGGGTCTGCCGCATCATGTGATACCGCAAAGGATTGAATATCAATACCACCGAAAGTTTTAACCGTTTCCATATCAAAATGATAGCGCAAATCAGAAGGGATTGTACCGATTAATCCATCCATCGCTCCCCATGTTTTGGCATTCGCAAAAATCGGGATATTGTATTTACGTGCCACAACACCCAGCCCTTTAATATGGTCACTATGCTCATGCGTCACTAAAATACCCGATAAATTTTTCATATCACGGTCAATTTCAGCAAATAACTGCTCCATCTTTTTACCGCTCAAGCCAACATCCACTAGAAAGGAATGCTCATCATTTTCTACATATACTGCATTGCCAGTACTACCACTTGCTAAAACGCTGAATCGCATCGTTAAAACTCCCTACTACTCCAAATCCTCTTCAGGCTCAACAATTTCAGATAAATCATTTTGAATTTCTACAATCTTGCCATCTACTGCATTCACAAAATGAATTTCCTCAGATTTATCCGCTAAACGCACACGTACTTCCCAAGTTGGGGCAAATACCTGTGTTTGTGTTAATTGCACAATTGTTGAATAGCCTACTTTCATTTTTAAAATTTGAGAATCTGGTTTCAATAAATTTTTGCCATATAAAATTTGTAACACTTGAATCGGTGTTAATAAATTTTGTTGTTTTTCTAATTTTTCATGTTTTTCGAGCATCGTTTGCTCATACGCTATGACACGGTCCTCATCATTCCAAAAAATTTTCACATAGCCACGGACATTATAGTAAAGGGTTAAATCATTTACTTTTTGGAAGAAGGTCGCGACTTTATTTTCATTATCAACATTCCATAATTCATAGGAATCCCCTTTATGAACATGGCTATGGAGGAATTCTGTAAATTTATCATGTGTGCCCGTTTCCTGTAGCTTCACAGGCTTGTCCATCGTCACAACCAGCTTATTGCCATTTTCGATTTCTGTACGCTGATTTGCAAAATACGGCACTTCAGATGGCGTAAAGTTTTTAATTTGACCCGAGTAATAGGCCGCGCTTTCATTATTATTTGGTAAAGCCGAATACGTAATATTATCCTCTTTCAAAAGTGATTCTAATTTTGTCGTTTCCCCAAGCACTTCAATCTCTTGCCCTTCATTGTAGCGCTCTAAATATTGCGTATATAAAAAGACATTTAAAATTAAAAATACCCAAATAAAAATCGTCTTCGTTCTATTCCAGTCCATTCATTACACCTCCTATTTGTTCCGGTGTAAGGCGTGTCCGAGCATTATTAGAAATAACGAACCAACTTGGCTCTAAAATATACGAGTCCGGATTTTGCATTAAAAAGTAGCCCATCACAATTTCATCAATCTCATCAAATGGATAATCCTCTAAATTACGCAAATATTTGACCACTGCTTCCCCTGAAGGCAAGCTTTGCACCGAGCGTTCATTCGGAATATCTCCCTCAAGTGAATAATACGGACGGCGATAACGGAATAGTCGGTTTTCCCCCCAAGTCGTAATAATTTGCGTTGTTGTTATATTGCTACTATATACAGGATAGCCTTGTAAAAAGAGCTGATATACCATATTATGCTTTTCAATATTCATCGAGGACAAACGGAAATCGGCTGTAAAGCCCCCATGATCATTTACAAAATCAAAGCTCTCTGATAATAATTTTGAGGCTGGAATCGGCGCTATGCTTTCTGCAGGTGGATATACATAATTTAAAATACGGTTTTGCCTATCCACCGTCATTAATGATGTACCATCTGTATATTTATCCGACTGCTCATTTTCGACATTACGCTGAACAATAGTCGGATCGGTAAAGACAATATTTTTAAAGTTTTCTGGTGATATTTCATCATCTAAGTATGTGTATTTCGTAGCCTCAATGGCATCCTTTGGTACATATAATGAACGCATAGCATCGCGTTCCACTTCAATATAGCTCGTATAGTTTTGGGATGGCTGAATGACCTGTGCTAAAAAGCGTTGACTATCAGGTAAATTAACATAGCCTTGTAGCAATATGCGCTGTTCAGTATTTAAAAACAAAAGCTGGAGCTGATCATATTGTTCTGCATTCGACCAATCAATAATTAAGTGGGTAAAACTCGTATCTAGCTGATCCTTATCCGCAAAGGTTAAGACATTTGAAAAGGATTGCATCGGAATTTCTTCATTGAAAAATAAGGTTACTCGATTATTGATGCTTAATTGCTCATTCACTTTAGTATCTGTAATCGAATTATTGAGTAATTTAATGCCTTGAACCTGCCAAGTTATTAAATTACTATAAAACTCATTTAATACGCTGTTTGAAACGGTTCCTGTAAATGCATCATTTTCACGAAATAACACGCGATACGGCTTCAGGATATCCTGATATTGCTTTGGACCTCCAATCGGCACTTCTTCCACTTGTGTTTCTTCGATGAGCTCATAATCTGGCTGGTAATTCCAAATGATCAGTGTAAGGACGACGCTTAAAAACACAAGGAACGCCAATATAAATGATTTGATTTGCTCAACATATTTCATTCCCAATCCTCCGCCTCATCCAGTGCATATGGTAATGTGAAAAAGATTGTTGTTCCTTGTCCTTCCTCACTTTCTGCCCAAATTTTCCCGCCATGTGCTTCAATCATCTCACGTGCAATGGCAAGACCTAAACCCGTACCACCCATTGATCGTGCACGTGCACGGTCTACGCGGTAGAAGCGGTCAAAAATACGACCGACATTTTCTTTTGGAATCCCCATGCCATCATCTGAAATCATGACGCGCAGCATATTATCATGCACGGTAAAACCAAAGCGAATATTACCGCCGTCTGGAGAGTATTTCAGTGCATTCGAAATAATATTGTCAATTACTTGTGTTAATTTATCAGTATCAATATCTACGTAATAGCTTTTCTCTGGTAAAAGACGTATAAATTCTACATGTTGCGATTTTGACATTTCAAAGCGGTCAATAATACGCGTAAAGAATTTATTGAACTCGACGAATTCAAAATTCAACTCATACTCTTGGCTATCCATTTTCGATAGCTGTAATAAATCATTCACTAAACGAATCATGCGCTCGGTTTCTGTTTGCGTAACATTTAAAAATGTCGGTGCGATATTTTCATCACGCCACGCGCCATCAGCCAATGCTTCTAAATAGCTGCGCATCGTTGTAAGTGGTGTGCGTAACTCATGCGATACATTGGCCACAAATTCACGGCGCTCCATATCGATTTTTTCCTGCTCGGTAATATCGTGTAATACGGTAATTAGACCATTAACAAAGCCTGTTTCCTTTTGAATAACTGAAAAATTCGCACGCAAAATATACGGGGCATCATTCATACTGAAGTCCAGATTTACCGGCTCCTTCATATGAATCAAGTCTTCAAAACTATATTCCTGATCGAGCCCTAACACCGATGCGATAGGTCGATTCAAGGTTGTTTCACGTGAATCATGCAATAATTCGAGAGCAGGCTCATTGATTAAGATAATTTTTCCTTTACGGTCTGTTGCAATGACGCCGTCCGTCATATTACTTAATACACTTGCTAGCTTGCGTCTCTCTGCCTCTGTTGTCGATTGTGCTTCTTGCAGGCGATTGGTTAAATGATTAAATGCAATGGCAAGCTGTCCAATTTCATCGGTTCCATAAACCCGTACTTTACGCGAATAATTCCCTCTCGACATGGCCTGTGCCTGCTTTCGCATATCTGAGATTGGTCGTGTAATGGTACGCGCTACTAAAATACCTAATATAATCGTAATAACGAGTGACATCGCAATTCCCGCAGCAAAAATGCGGTTAATCTCACTTAACTGCTCATAAACCTTTTCAATATTTGACTCGACATAAACAGCACCCATTACCTCACCACTTGGACCAACTGTTTCCGTAATAGGAGAAGCGAGTACCCACACACGCTTGCCTGTATCACGATCCAGCGAAATCGAATCAAACATTGTTTCTGCTGAAATCGCTTTACGTATATTTTCTTCGTTTGCCCGTTGCCCCACAAGTGATTGGTTATTTGCACCCGATATCGCTAATATACGATTCCGATTATTGACCACGTAAATTTTATTAATATCTTCCGTCGAAAATTCATGTAAAATCGTGCCTAACCTTACCTCTAATGGTGGTGCTGTATCATCACTCTCTTTTTTTAACATTTCCTCACGAATGCTATAGTGTACCAGCTCAATACGCTGACGAATCGAATCCTGAAAATTGGTTTTTAAATTGGTCTCTAATTGCTTCATAAAGTAAATCCCAATAATTTGAAGAGCAATGATGATCAACAACATATAAATTAATACAAGCTTGACATGAATTGATTTGAAAAAACCTACTTTTTGCATGTAATTTACTCCTGTTCAGGATTTCGTAAGTAGTAGCCGACTCCTCGTCTTGTCACAATCCACAAAGGATGGCTTGGATTGTCCTCAATTTTTTCACGTAAGCGACGAATCGTTACGTCTACTGTTCGTACATCACCAAAATAATCATAGCCCCATACCGTTTGTAAAAGATGCTCTCGCGTCATTACCTGTCCGATATGCTTCGCTAAATAATGCAATAATTCAAATTCACGGTGCGTTAATTCGATTGCCTCGTCACGCTTTAACACTAGATACGCATCCGGCTGTATTGTCAGTGAACCAATGACAATATCATTCGTCTCCGCTGGTGCTTCTTCCACTTGTGCAGGTACATTCAATCGACGCATATTTGCCTTCACACGCGCGATTAATTCACGCGTACTAAATGGCTTTGTTACATAGTCGTCCGCACCCATTTCAAGACCTAACACTTTATCGATTTCCGAGCCCTTTGCTGTCAGCATAATAATTGGAAAATTATATTTTTTGCGTATTTCGCGACACACTTCCATGCCATCACGCTTTGGTAACATAATATCTAACAGCATCAAATCTGGCTGCTCTTCTTCCACCTTTTGTAGTGCTTCTTCACCGTCATACGCGCAAATTACACGATAACCTTCTTTAATTAAATTAAATTGCAAAATATCTGCAATCGGCTTCTCATCATCAACAACTAAAATCGTTTTATCCATCTTACATTCCTCTTTTCTTTAGAATAGCTCTATATGAAAGATTCTATATATTACTCTATCACGCTTTCGCTTTTGACGCATTATACAGATGTTTGTAAATTATTTTCCGGGAAATAATTCATTATTTCAATAACATAAATCGGTTAAATTTTCTGCTGAAATAAACTCAACTCTGATTTAACCAAAAAGCAGTCTCACAAACAATTGTGGACTGCTTTTGAATCATTAATTTAAATAAGCTAATGGATTTACCTCTGCTCCATTTTTGTGAACTTCAAAGTGTAAATGTGTTCCCGTTGAACGACCTGTTGAACCCATCACACCTATAGCAGCACCTTGTCCGACAACTTGACCTACTGACACGTCAATTTTTGATAAATGTGCATATAATGTTTCATAACCGTTATTATGATTAATCACTACATAGTTTCCGTAAGTTGAATGACGGCCTGCTGTTTTGACAACACCGTTATCCGATGCTTTAATTGTATATCCTGATGGACGCGCGATATCAATCCCATAGTGGTAACGCCCCCAACGACTACCCATCTGACTTGAAATATGGCCTCCCTCTGCTGGCCAAGCAAATTCACCTGTACCAACTGAAGGAATTACTTTTGTTCCAACGACCACGATATTATCTTTAGGCTCAATAACGATATTCTCATCTGTTTGAATACGCTCTGTGCGTACGCCGTTTTCTTCAATAAGGGTATATGATACTTCCTTCTTACCGATAGCCCCTTCTTGCTCTACAATTTCTTCACCCTTTAACATCGTTGGATCTTCTTTAACCACTTTTTCATAGTTGATTGGTTCTAACGTTTTCTTTTCATAAATAGCCTTCACAGTTACGTATGGCTTTTCTACAGTTACATTTAGTTCCTGGCCAATTTGTAAAGTCGTATTGGCATTTAATGAAGGATTTAATGCTAATAGCTCTCGTGTTGTTAAGTTGTGTGCTTTCGCGATTGAGCCTAAAACATCACCCGATTTCACGATATATGTTTCTTTTGCCTCTACACCCGTCTGTAAAAGATTTATTGCCTTTTCAACAGATGTCACTTCCGCAGGCTCTACTAAAACTTCTTCATTCGTAATATCTGCTGATAATGTAACATCTACTAATTGTGTTTCATCCTTCTGTAATGCGGGTATAGCAGAAGGAGTATTATTTTTTAATTCATCTAGCTGACTTGGTGTAACATATTGAAGCTTTAATCCATCAATTACGGCTTCAACATCTTCTTTGGCCTTCAATGTAGCTACTGCTGTATTGCCTACTTTTAGCGAGTAGGCCTTTGCCTTTGCAGTAATCGCTTCTTGAAGGTCTTTTATTGCTTGATCCTCATTTGTTGCTACTTCAAATACTTGCTCTGGCACAATCGTAATATCTGCTCCAGCATCAAGCTCTATATTTTGATATTGCTGACTTGCCTCTTGTTCCTTTTGCTTTACAATTTTTTGTACGGTTGCTTCATCCGCAACTGAACTTACGTAATCATTTGCTACGTAAACATGATAAATTTTCGCGAATTCGTCTTTATCTGTCTCATTCGCAAAACCAAGATTAAATGTCACTGTCGAAACTAGTAATGCTAAGATTGCAGCGATTTTAAGTTTACCATTGTGACGATTAATTAGACTTGATTGTTTATGATTCAAGTCTAACTGGCTTTCGTTTGTTTCCATGCTTATGCTCCTTTCGAGAATTTTTATACTATATATTAAAATGAAATATTCTAATGATTTATAAAACACACTTTGCTACTGTACCATAATTCTTATTTCAATTGAACTATTTCAAACTTTTTGTAATGTATTTGTATTATTTTCTAAAAATTTGTTACATTCTCAATACTAGCATCGGCAATACTATATCTTTATATTCATTTACTACTTTTTTTATTCTTTGGATGTATCAATCTCACGTATTCATATAGAAAGAGGCTAATCCAGAATATGATTTCCGGACTAGCCTCTCATAATAAAAATATCAGACTTTCTTTCCAATCAAACTCCAATAATGAATAGAAAAGCGTTGTGTTAAGTTTATACTTTCGCAACGCTTTCCTTTATGTGAATCTATTTTTTAAGCCCAAATCTCATTGACAATGTTCGTTTGTTCGCGTGCTGGACCCACAGAAAATGTCATTAATTGTATACCTGTAAGCTCTAAAACACGGTTAACATAGTGCTGTGCATTTTGTGGTAAGTCCTCAAATTTCCGCACGCCTGTAATATCCTCAGACCAGCCAGGTAGCTCTTCATACACCGGCTTGCACTGCTCTATTATTTCTAAATTGGCTGGGTATTCCGTAATAATTTCGCCATTATAGTCATATGCCGTACAGATTTTCACGGTTTCAAGACCGGATAATACATCAATTGAATTTAGCGCTAAATCCGTAATCCCTGATACACGGCGAGAGTGACGTACGACAACGGAATCAAACCAACCAACACGACGTGGGCGACCCGTTGTTGTACCATATTCACGGCCTACTTCACGAATTTGATGACCTACTTCATCATGTAATTCTGTAGGGAACGGACCATCGCCAACGCGTGATGTATATGCCTTACACACACCTACAACGCGTGATACTGCATTTGGACCAACGCCTGAACCAATGGCAATTCCGCCTGCTACAGGATTGGATGAGGTTACGAAAGGATATGTCCCCTGGTCGACATCAAGCATAATTCCCTGCGCACCTTCAAATAATACTTTACCGCCATCATCGATAATATCATTTAGCACCTTTGATGTATCCGTTACATATTGGGCAATTTCTTGTCCAAATGCATAATATCCTTCAAAAATATCCTCAAACTGTATTGCTTCTACTTCATAAAATTTCGTAAATAAACGATTTTTTAATGCCAAGTTTGCTCGCAGCTTCTTTTCAAAAACCGCTTTATCTAATAAATCTGCCACACGAATTCCAATACGTCCTACTTTGTCTTGGTAGCATGGGCCGATTCCTTTCGCCGTTGTTCCAATCTTTTGATCACCACGGCTTTGCTCGTCCACAATATCTTGATGAATATGGTACGGTAAAATGACATGCGCGCGATTTGAAATACGTAAATTTGATGTATCAATGCCACGTGCCTGTAAACCTTTTAATTCTGTCACAATTGACTTTGGATTTATCACGACACCATTCCCAATAATCGATAATTTATCCGAATAAAAAATACCTGAAGGAATTAAATGCAACTTGTACGTTTCTTCACCAATTTTGATGGTATGACCTGCGTTATCGCCACCTGCAAAACGGGCAATGGCATCTGCCTTTTTTGAAAGGAAGTCAGTAATTTTCCCCTTACCTTCGTCTCCCCACTGTGTACCTACTACCACTACTGCTGTCATCTATACGCACCTCCAACGAATGAGTCCCCTAAAATGATTTAGGCGCTCCATTCTTATTCATAAAATAGTCTCTCCAAGCTTTTTCATATTGAAGCATGAACATTTTAACAATAAAAAATAAAAAAAGTCAACAAAAAACACGAACATCTCTGAATCACTATCAAAGAACGTTCGTGTTTAATCGCTATTCCTCACGTGGAGGTGGGGTAAATTCTAAATTTAAGAATTTATTATATTCTTTTCTGAATGCTAAGCTCACTGTACCGGTAGGACCATTACGTTGCTTCGCTATAATAATCTCGATAATATCCTTACTTTCTGATTCTTTATCGTAGTAGTCATCACGGTAAAGGAACGCTACAATATCGGCATCTTGCTCGATTGAACCCGATTCACGTAAGTCACTCATCATCGGACGCTTATCTTGGCGCTGCTCTACACCACGAGAAAGCTGTGATAGTGCAATAACAGGTACTTGTAATTCACGCGCCAGACCTTTTAACGAACGAGAAATCTCAGATACTTCCTGCTGACGGTTTTCTCCAGGTTTACCACTTCCTAAAATCAGCTGTAAATAATCAATTAGGATCATGCCTAGCCCATTTTCCTTTGCTAAGCGTCGGCATTTGGCACGGATATCGGCCATACGTACACCCGGTGAGTCGTCGATATAAATGCCGGAGTTCGATAAACTTCCCATTGCCATCGTCAGCTTGCCCCAATCTTCCGTTTCTAAAGCGCCGGTACGTAAGCGCTGTGCGTCAATATTGCCCTCTGCACATAACATACGCATGACAAGCTGGTCGGCACCCATCTCTAGAGAGAAAATCGCGACATTTTCACGCGCCTTTACGGCAACACTTTGGGCGACATTTAACGCAAAGGCTGTTTTACCAACGGATGGACGTGCTGCTACAATAATTAAATCATTGCGCTGGAACCCTGCCGTCATTTTGTCTAAATCACGGAACCCTGTCGGAATACCTGTCACGTCCCCGTCACGAGCTTGGAGCTGCTCAATATTATCAAATGTTTGAACTAATACATCCTTCACATGCTTAAAGTCGCCCGCATTTTTACGGTTTGATACTTCAAGCATTTTCTTTTCAGCTTCTGCTAAAAGAACTTCTACTTCATCTTCACGCGTATAGCCATCATCCGCAATTTTCGAAGCGACGCGAATAAGGCGACGTAATATCGCCTTTTCTTCTACGATTTTTGCATAGTGTGCAATATTGGCAGCAGTCGGAACCGCATTGGCAAGCTCCGTCATATACGTTAAGCCACCAACATCCTCCAGCTCTTTTTTTGCAGATAATTCTTCTGTAACAGTAACAACATCAATCGCTTTCCCTTGGTCGCTTAAATTCAGCATTGTTTGGAAAATCTTCTGATGCGCAATATGATAAAAATCATCAGCAATAACTATTTCAGATGCTGTAATCAATGCTTGTGGCTCAAGGAAAATGGCGCCAAGTACCGAGGCTTCTGCTTCGGTATTATGTGGCGGAACGCGGTCCATCATGGATTCGCTCATTGTTGTCGCTCCTTATTCTGCAATAACATGTACTTTTAATGTTGCCTTTACATCGTGATGTAACTTAACAGGAACATCCGTAAAGCCTAATGAACGGATACCATCATTGCAATCCATTTTACGTTTATCTACTTTAAAGCCGTGTTTCTTTTGTAATTCATCAGCAATTTGCTTTGTTGAAACAGAGCCAAATAAACGGCCGCCTTCACCTGATTTTGCTTTCACTTCTACTGTTATTTTTTCTAATTCAACCTTTAAATCTTTCGCTGCTTGTAATTCAGCTGCGGCATTTTTTTCTGCTAGACGTTGTTGCCCTTGTAATTCGCTCATTGCTTGGTTGTTTGCTTCTTTTGCATGACCATTTTTAATTAAAAAGTTGCGTGCATAGCCTTCTGCAACCTCTTTAATTTCGCCTTTTTTCCCTTTACCTTTAACATCCTTTAAAAATACTACTTTCATGATTGTTTACTCCCTTCGACTATTTCAGTAATTGCTGCATATAAATGCTGTTTTGCCTCATCAATCGAGCTAACGGCCATTTGTGTTGCAGCATTTGTTAAATGACCGCCACCGCCGAGCTGCTCCATTATCAGCTGTACATTCACTTCGCCTAATGATCGGGCGCTAATCCCCATTAGGCCATCACTACGATGTGCGATTACAAACGAAGCACCAATATCTTTCATCGTTAACAAAATATCGGCCGTTTGTGCGATGAGCACCGAATCATATACTGTTGAATTTTCGCCATGTGCTACTGCAATCCCTTTATAAGGAAATTCAACGGTTTGGATAATTTTCGAGCGCGTTACATACGTTTCAATATCTTCCTTCAATAAACGCTGAATGAGTACAGTATCTGCACCAAATGTACGTAAATACGAGGCCGCCTCAAAAGTACGGGCGCCTGTTCGCAATGTAAAGCTTTTCGTATCAACAATAATACCAGATAACAGCGCGGTTGCCTCTAATGGCACTAGCTTTTCATTCTGTGGCTGATATTCAAGCAACTCTGTCACAAGCTCTGCTGTAGACGAGGCATAGGGCTCCATATAAACTAATGTCGGGTTCGTAATAAATTCCTCACCGCGACGATGATGGTCAATAACAACGACCTTATCCGTTTTACTTAATAAACGGCTATCTATTACTAAACTTGGTTTATGCGTATCAACAATAATGACGAGCGACTTTGAAGTCATTTTTGATAATGCATCATCTGGTGTGATAAAACGATCATAGAAATCCGTTTTTGCCTCTAGCTCATTCATTAAACGTTCGACACTACCATGTACTTCATCAAAGTTCACGATAATATCGCCCTCTATGCCATTCATTGCTACCATTTTACGTACACCCACACAAGCACCAATTGAGTCCATATCCGGATTTTTATGACCCATAACAAATACGCGATCACTATCTTGAATTAAGTCACTTAGTGCATGTGAAATAACACGAGCACGTACCCTTGTGCGTTTTTCAACAGGGTTGGTTTTTCCGCCATAAAAACGGATTTTCCCATTCGATTGCTTAATCGCTACCTGGTCACCACCACGTCCTAATACTAAATCCAATCCCGACTGTGCAAGCTGCCCAAGCTCTACTAAAGATTGAGAGCCTGCGCCAACACCAATACTTAACGTCAGCGATAGATTTTTCTGCATCGTGCGCTCACGAACAACATCTAAAATCGAAAAACGCTTTTGTTCTAGCTCTGCTAAAATTGCATCATTAAATACCGCAATATAACGATCCGATGCAAAACGTTTTACGAAAATATCATATTGCGCAGCCCATTCATTAATAATTGACGTCACCATGGTATTCGTTAAACTGCGAGATTGATCGTCCATACCAGACGTTAATTCATCATAATTATCTATAAATATTATCCCAAGCACAGTACGATCTGCTAAATATTGCTTTTCAATCTGTACTTGCTTCGTCACATCAAAGAAATACAAGATCTTTTCTTCTTTTTTATAAAACACATTATATTTGCGATCAAATAAAGCAATCGTCATTTCTTCTTTCTTCCCTTGCATCACAAGGGTATGCAGCGTTTCAGAAATACTAAATAGCTCCTGCCCTACTAATGATTCTAGTTGAACTACACGTTGCATAAATGGATTAGCCCATTCAATTGAAAAATCATCATTTAAAATAAGAATCCCAAACGGCATCTCCAAAAATGCCTCTTCACCAACATCCTTCAGACGAAACGATAATGCTTCAATATGCTTTTCCGTTTCTAAATACGTTAAGAGCTCTACACGCCACGTATAATACATCGCTACCGCAAAAACGAATACAAAGGCAATCCCAATCCATACATTCCACATCATAATAAGGACAGCTGCTACTAAGCTTAGTAAGAACAATACTAGCAATGGATATCGAATTGGTCGTTTACGAAAAATCCCCATTTCAATCAGCTCCTCATTTTTGACTCTTTTGTACAATAAATTCTCGAGCATTAAACCCTAAATCAATAATACCAATTAGAATAACAAACGAATAAAATGGAATCGCCATTAGCGTACTAATCACCTTTAAAAACTTCGGTTGTTTATAGCAATCCAGCACATAGTGGATAAACGAGATCCCTTGTATTGTTAGTAATACCCATAAAATCATCGAAACATTTAACATAACCATCCCTAATGTTGAATCTATCTCAGGACGGACAAATAAATTAACTGCTAATACAATGAAGTAATACCAAAGAATCGAGCGTGGTAAGCGTAGTTTACTAAATTCAGCAAATTTAGGTACATCTACTTTCAAGCGTTTTAATATCGGTAAGTTCACCGAAATAAGTACCAACGCAAATAAGAGCATCGAAAGCGTGATTGCAGCCGGAACAACCATGTCTAACATATCTAACATATTCGTTAAATTATCCATTGTTTCCTTTGGCATTGCTTGTCCTGTCATTTGCTCTGTCATTTTAATGGATTCTAAATACGTTTTCCGCATCAAATCCAATGACTCTCTAATAAAATCAACTGCAAATAAACGAACCGCGATTACATATTGAATCGCAAATGTAATGATTAAAATGACACTTGTGGATAAAAACATAAATACTTTGCTTTTTTTATTATAAATGGCGTCACCAATCGTCATACCTGCTGCTGCAAAGATTATCGAAGCGGGTATTAGGAGCAATCCACCAATAAAAAAAGTAACGATAATTGCCGCAATAGTTACGAATAGCGATGATTTTCGATCATAGTGTGCACTATACCAAATAAGTGGTAGTGGTGCGACTACTGCTGCAAGTAAGTTCGCTATAGGCACATAAAAAACGATGGCCATCAACACTGTAAACAGTGCAATCATCATCGCGCCGTGTGCTAACTTCCTTGATTGATTATTTTGCATGGAGAACCTTCCTTATCTAATGTTCGAAAGACTACATAAAGTGCAAATACACACAGGTCTTTCCTATGCCGAGTCCTATATATGATTCATCGGCCCTTTCAACTTTTCTCACCATTCTATTGTACCATTTTTACATGTTCAAACAAACTAACGCCACATACAATACATAAAATTGAACAACAAAAAACCACTCAAATCCAAAAATAGATTGAGTGGTTTTTAAAATGGTTACCTAATAACCAAATGAGACTTATTTGTCTTCAGCAACGAATGGTAATAATGCCATAATACGTGAAACTTTGATTGCAGATGTAAGTTTACGTTGGTATTTAGCAGAAGTACCTGTTACGCGACGTGGTAAAATTTTACCGCGCTCAGAGATGAATTTCTTTAAAAGATCTACATCTTTGTAGTCGATGTGCGTAATGTTATTTGAAGTGAAGTAGCAAACTTTACGGCGTTTGCGGCCTCCGCGACGTGGTGCCATTATCGTGTTCCTCCTTTTAATTTTTAAGTTTATAGATGCGTGTTCTTAGAACGGTAATTATGTTTACCGCCCTATGTGTAATCTTTGATTTAACAATGGTTACTTAAATAGTATACGCTTTACTGTGTAATCTTCAAATGAAAATATCTTTACTTCCAAGAGGTTTTACATTTTACGAATCTTTATTCAGCTTAGTTATTTTTGACGCTTGAATATGCTGGATATATTGTTCAAGGTCATAAATTCTTCGCTTCAAATTTTGATTCTCAATTGTTAGAGATGCATTTTGGTCTAACGTCATTTTCTTTTCTTCCTTTAGCTGTTTATTTTCAGCTCTTAGTTTTTCAATTCTTTCAGCTTGTAATGTTCCATTTGCCCGTTTTTCACGTTTAGGAGCCTCTACAGGGGCGTTTTGGTCTTCTTGTAGAGAAATAGCTTCTTCTACTAACTCCTTTAAATCGAGGCGATTGTAAAGAGTTTTACGGGATATTCCTGCTGCCGCAGCTACACCAGCTATTGTAATAGGCTTACAAGCCTTTTTGAGCTTCTTTAAAGCTTCTTCAACCTTAATAGTTGATTTTGTTCGGTTAAACTCTGCTAAAGGCATCTTTTTATTTTCAGTCATCAATAGAACCTTCTTTCAATGCGACTTTTAGCTGTAAATCAGTAATGTATTTCACTAATTTCCCTTGTTGGTAGTTTAATTTTGTAGTATAAACACTATCAGTAGGGGAGTTGGCTAACTCTGCTTTCACTTTTTCTAACCGTCTTTCGTATACAGGTAAGTGATCTGCTGAAGCGATAAACTCACTACAACCTAAACATACTCCATCTTGTGCACAAGGTTCGCCTCGCATTGGATGATGTAAACATAATCCGTGTGGTAGAAGTTCGATTTTTAATGCTCTACGCATCTTATCAATTTGTTCGACTGTTTTCCCCTTAAATGGATTTACTTCGCCTTCAATTGACTCTAAGACAATTTTATTTGTTGAAGAAATAGGTGTTTCACCAGTTAAAATATTTTCAATTATTTTCTGCTTCTGTCCTTTAGTATGGTCATATGTTTCAGTCATCATAATGGATTCGTGATTTAACATTTCTGCTACATCGTGTATTTTCATTCCATCTTTTAATGCGTACGTCGCAAAAATATGTCTGAAATAATGTGACGTTAATACCAATGGCTTTCCATTAGAATCTAATATGTTATTTTCTTTGACGAAAGGATTTAAAAAACTTCGATTCCAGTTACCGTGATCAGCCAATAGAATACGAGGTGTATTATTTAGTGAATCTTTATATGCTGACACATATAAGAATAAATATGACATTCCTGAAAGTTCTCGTAATGGTTTAGAGAATTCCTCTAGCTTATGAATAGCTTTAACGACCATCTCATTTGCAGGTCTATCAACATCAACTTTAGTTTTCTTAGTCTTAGTAGTTGTATAAGTAATCTGATACTCTCCACCAATCACTTTTACACATCCCGATTTAACTGTTAGACATTCACTAATACGTATACCTAGTTGAGTCATTAAGATTACGCTAGTGGCTGCGAAGTAACGTGAAACGTCTTTAATCTTGTATGTTGAAATGTTTTCGGTATCAATCACTTCAAATATATCAGAAATTGTTTTTTCAGCTGTCTGTAGTAATAAATCGATTTCACTGTTTGCTGGTAGAACTTTATTTGTTTTACCGAATTTAGTGTCAATTTTGATGCCTTTGTTATTAATGATCAGCTCATCGTAAACAAGTTCATAACCTGCGGTTTCCTTTGCAGAATCCCATCCACGAGTGGAACCTCTAAGTAATAGCTCTTTCATTACCTGACCATTTTTCTTTTTACTTACACCTGATAATTCTGATCCTAGAACGAAATTCAAGTAGGATACAAATTCAGTCTTAGTAAAGTCTTTAAACGAAGTTATATGTTCATTTTGTTGTAAGAATATTGGTAGTCGAGAAAACGCTGATAGCTTTCTTTTAACAGAGTTAAAAGTATTAAGCGTAAGCTCACTTAGAATATAGTGTTTGATTACTTTTTGTATACGAGGGTAATCTTTAAACTCACTAAAATTTAGTCGCAGTTTACCTGGTTTAAGATGTTCAAATTCATCTGCTAGGATTTCACTGAAGTCCCATATATCATCTGAAAAAGTACTCTTTCCTACTTTGAAATCTTTCTCATTATTTTTTTGGATTGGACCTTGTTCAGTTATTAAAAGTTTCAGCTTTAATTCACCCAATATTTTCACCACCTTGTAAAGCTTTTAAGCGATCTATAATAGTCTCTAAAGCTTTCTCAGTTTGGTTCAATACGTGTTCATTTCCAAAAAGGTCTTCTGCCATATATCTTGCCTTGTCAGCTCTTATACGTCTTAAATGATCTTCGTGAACATCTAGAAACTCAGGAGTCGTAATAAACTTAGGACAGAATAGACATGCATTAGGTTTTTTACAATTAGGTACTTCTTTTGCCAATGGCTTACCACAAGCACCGTCAGGTAGCTGTACAACTAACTTCGTTTCCTGCGTTATTTCTTCACCAGAATCAGTTTTAATGTCTTCTAGAGACTCTTTAACAGTACCGATAAATCCTAATTTCTTGTATTCTTCCGTTAGCTTGTCATTTCGAACTTTTGCATACAGCCTTGTTGAGTGCATCGATTGGTGACCGAGATATTGTTGTATCTCAAAAGGGGACAGACCGTTGTTCAACATTTCGGTTCCTAAAGTATGTCTAAAACTGTGAAAAGTTATCGTTCGAGGTAAATGGTTTCTAGCTAACCAAATTTCAAGTTTTTCCCTTGAGTCTTTTGGATTAATAACTCTGATATCACCATTTTGTCCTCGATAAGAAAACAACTTATCTTTAGGATTATTCAACCCTAATTCGTCAAGTTTTTTTACTAGATATTGAACTGCCGACTTCACTTTATTATTTACAGGAATGTAGCGTTCAGTTAGATTTTTAGGGCTTACAACTTCTAAAAGGTTCTTACCTAAAATATCTACTTCTATACAATCTTTAGTTAATAATAAAGCTTCTGAAATTCGAATTCCTGTGTGTCTAATAATAGCGACCATAGGATGTATTAAATAACCTTTAATATTTCGCTTCCCATCTTCTTTTTCCTTTATTTCAAAAGGAACTTCGAGAGACTTGTCGATTACTGCCAAATGGTCATCTTCAATAACTTTCGTTTTCAGAGTATCTTGTGTTTTTAACATTCGAAATTCTGTTCCATCAAATATTGTATGTTTAGGGAACCCAAGCATTTGAAAGAAAGTCCCGTGATCTAGAATAGATTTTAATGCTGCAATAACAATAGATCTTGTACTAGCAGAAGACTTATTCTCTAACAAATAAAGTACGAATAGCTCAATCATTTCGTATTCAATTTCTTCAAATGTTTTAATATCTATTTCTTCTTCCTTTAGGAATTCAAAAAAGGCTTTTAAGGAATAGTTGTATCGATGTAGTGTTGAAACACTTTTAGTTTCCATATTTAAAAGTTTGCTGGTAATTTCCTTGATGGTATCTCTAAAATACCCTTCGGGTATGAAGTCGAAGCTGAAATTATACATTTCATTTTTTCCATCAATTGACCAATAATCACTTTTAATATCCAGTAATAAGCTAGTCATCTACTTTAGCCCCCTAGTATTTAAAAATCTCTCGTACGATAAGGACAAAGTTTTTAGTGATGGCTTTGCATATTTAGCTGTAGTTTCAATACTTCCATGTCCCAATCTTTCTTTGATAACATTAATGTCTACGCCCATATCTTGTAATTCAGACGCATGCGTGTGTCTTAATGTATGAGCTGTTAATTTAACACCTTTTACATCTAGTGCTGCATTTAACTTTGCAAAGAAAGCAATAATAGACTGTCTAGTTATTGGTTGCCCTAATGTGTTACTTGAGTGAGAAACAAATAAATACTCAACATCTGTTTTGCCAGGTCTGTGATATAAAACATACTCATCAATTTCCTGTAACAGTTCTGAAGCAACAGGCACAGTACGTTCACCAGTTTTTAATTGCCTATCCTCTAATTCATTTGGACGTTCTATAAGATAGATATTACCTGTCTTTTTATCAGGATCAGGATAATCAAAATCATCCATTCTTAAATGCAATAATTCTGATGTTCTAAAACCTGTTTCGTATAAGATTTTAAAGATTAATTTATTTCTAATTAATAAATCTTCATTACCACCATATAAGGTTTCAATCGCTTCATAATATCTAATCGCATCATTATCATATAGCCTCTTTTTATCTGTTTTCTTAGGTGCTTTCCTCTTGAAATAACTTTGGAAATTCCCCCATTTAGGGGCTATATGCTTTAAGAATCCATAATTCATATTGTTGTTACTTTCTACAGTTACAACAGGGGATTCCACATACCCACCTATAACTTCTAAATGTCTATAAAATGAACCTAATGTTGCTAGATATCTATTCCAAGTAGGGGGAGATATCTTTCTTCCTTTTCGTTGGTCTAAAAACTCTAAAAACCCTAATAATTCTGATGGGTGAACACTATAAAATTTTAAATCATGTTGTTCTAACCAAATATAATAAAGTTTCAAATCATCCAAATAGCCTTTAATGGTATTAGGAGACAAACCTTTTTTCTCTAACGTGTTCGTAAAATTTAAAACCTCTGGAAGTATCCTCATATTAGAATCAACTAATACATATGAGGTTAAAGTTCTTTCAATTCTCAAAAAGCATCACCCTATACACGATATTCTGATTACACACTTATACACCAAAGTATATCATCTGAACATTGCCATATAAAGTTTTAAAAAGGATTACACACACCAATTAATCGATGTGAATAATCTGTTCTTATATACTTTTTAAGAAGTTACTCATTACATTTAAAATTGAACCTTACCTATCGCTATTACAACCTATGGAGAAAATAAGCAATCTTTTTTATAAAAATCAATCTTAGTAGCTCCACTTTTTCTTTAGAGCAGTATTCTTTGTGAATACAGCGTAAATAAAAAAGCACAACAAAGGTTATGAAAACCCTGTTGTGCTTTTATTAATAAATAAATTTTATTTCTCTTCAGCAACGAATGGTAATAAAGCCATAATACGTGAAACTTTGATTGCAGATGTAAGTTTACGTTGGTATTTAGCAGAAGTACCTGTTACGCGACGTGGTAAGATTTTACCGCGTTCAGAAATGAATTTTTTTAATAAATCTACATCTTTGTAATCGATGTGCGTAATGTTGTTTGAAGTGAAGTAGCAAACTTTACGGCGTTTGCGACCTCCGCGACGTGGTGCCATTATGGGTGTCCTCCTTTAATAATTTTTTTGTAGACTATTCGACACTAGAATATTAATTATCCTATTAGACGTATCTGAATAAACTCACCAGAATCTTAATATTTCCCCCTATTACACAATATTCTAATTACACACTTATACACTAAAGTATATCGTCTGAACATTGCCATATATAGGTTTGGAAAGGATTATACACACCAATTAATCGATGTGCATAATCTGTTTTTATATACTTTTTAAGAAGTTACTGGTTACACATTAAAAACGTAAATAAACTTAGGTATATCAACGTTATTACACATTACACACTTTAGTTTATTTACCATTTTTCAAAACGGTAAATCGTCTTCAGAAACCTCGATTGGTCCTTTGCTATTTGCAAATGGATCTTCATCTACACGTGTATAGTTTTGCTGATTTTGAGGTGGTTGCTGATAAGAACCATAAGAATCTTGTGGTTGCGCGCCCCCAAATTGCTGGTTTGGCTGATTGTATGATGGTTGTCCACCATAGTTTTGCCCACCACCATATTGTTGGTTGCCTTGCATACCTTGAGATGCATTTGCTCCTCCACGCGGCTCTAAGAACTGCACAGCATCTGCAACGACATCTGTTGTGTATACACGCTTCCCATCTTGTCCTTCATAGCTACCTGTTTGAATACGGCCTTCCACACCAATTAAACTTCCTTTTCGCATGAAGTTCGCTAAGTTTTCAGCTTGTTTTCTCCAGGCAATACAGCCTATGAAATCTGCTTCACGTTCACCAGATTGGTTCGAAAAAGTACGATTTACAGCAATTGTAAAACGTGCCATTGGAACGCCACTTGGTGTATAACGAAGCTCAGGATCCTTTGTTAGTCTTCCAACTAATACAACACGGTTAATCATCAATGCACCCTCCTTTTTTCAGCATTTTTATTTAAAAATTATTTGTCATCTTCGCGTACAGCGATGTGACGGATGATGTCTTCGCTGATGTTCGCTAAACGAGTATATTCGTTGATAGCTTCTGTACCAGCGTTAACTTTCACGATTTGGTAGAAACCTTCGCGGAAGTCGTTGATTTCGTAAGCTAAGCGACGTTTACCCCAGTCTTTTGCTTCAACGATCTCTGCACCATTTGAAGTTAAGATCTCTTCGAAACGAGCTGTTAAAGCTTTTTTCGCCTCATCTTCAATGTTTGGGCGGATAATGTACATTAATTCATACTTTCTCATTTGTGTTTGCACCTCCTTATGGACTTGGGCTCTCCTGTCTAGCAGGGAGCAAGGAGTAAGTAACTTCTATTACTCACATCAATGAATTGTATCATACTTACAATTTAGGCGCAACCCAATACCGCTCTTAATCTTTATTCACCTTTTGTTATAATCATTAATAAGGGAGGTGCCTTATGAACAATCATCAGCCAATTATTATTGAATTAAATATGCAAAAAATTGCGCGTGACAATATTATTTGGACAATAGGTCTCATTATTTTTACCGTACTATTAAATGCACTTATTCATCAACGCTTTACTGCTCATTTTTCGTGGTTGGATTTTATCTATTTATTTCTTGCTTATATCGTACTGATTGTTTCACATGAAACCTTTCATTTACTAGGCTTTATGATTTTTGGTCGCGTTTCCTATAAAGACCTTGATTACGGTATCAATATAAAACTGGGTGTCGCGTATGCTACAACACATCAGCCGCTTTCAAACGCTGCGATGAAAAAAGCACTGCTACTCCCTTTTTGGACGACTGGTGTTACACCTACGATTATTGGGCTAGCAATAGATAATTTTTTAGTCGTTATTGTTGGGGCACTACTGATGGCTGGCGCGATTGGTGATTTTTATATGTATAGGGAGTTGCGTAAATATCCGAATGACGCCACGGTAAAAGATGATCCACAACAACCCAAATTATATGTCTATATAGATTAAAAAGATGATTTGTCCACAGTAGCATGCGGCAAATCATCTTTATTTTATACGTTAAATAAGAACTCCATTACGTCGCCATCTTGGACAACATATTCTTTACCTTCCGCGCGTACACGACCTGCTTCTTTAGCAGCTGGCTTTGAGCCGTACTCTACTAAATCTGTGAACGCTACTGTTTCTGCACGAATAAAGCCACGCTCGAAATCAGTATGGATGATTCCTGCACATTGAGGCGCTTTCATGCCTTTACGGAATGTCCAAGCACGTACCTCTTGTACACCTGCTGTAAAGTACGTAGCTAATCCTAATAAGCTATAAGAAGCTTTAATTAATTGATCTAAGCCGGATTCAGCAATTCCTAGTTCTGCTAAGAATTCTTTTTTCTCGTCATCCTCTAACTCAGAAATTTCCTCTTCAATTTTAGCACAAATTGTAATGACTTGAGCGCCTTCTGCTGCAGCATACTCTTGTACCATTTGTAAATACTTGTTATCAGCTGGATCTGCTACCTCGTCCTCTGAAACATTTGCTACATAAAGCATTGGCTTAATTGTTAGTAGGTGTAGGCCTTTAATAACCTTCTTCTCGTCATCCGAAAGTTCCGCTGCACGAGCAGGCTTTTCAGCTTCTAACACTTCTTTTAATTTTTGAAGAATAGGTTCTTCTACCATGGCATCTTTATCTTTTTGCTTTGCCATTTTCGCTACACGCGCAATACGTTTATCTACTGATTCCATATCCGCTAAAATTAATTCTAGGTTAATGACTTCGATGTCATCGATTGGGTTAACTGTACCCGCAACATGCGTAATATTTTCGTCTTCAAAACAGCGCACAACTTGGCAAATGGCATCTACTTCACGGATATGTGCTAAGAATTTATTTCCTAGCCCTTCACCTGTAGAAGCACCTTTTACGATACCCGCGATATCTGTAAATTCGAATGTTGTAGGAACTGTTTTCTTTGGTGTAACTAATTCTGTTAATTTGTCTAAACGCTCGTCTGGAACGGTTACGCTACCTACGTTTGGTTCGATTGTTGCGAACGGGTAGTTAGCCGCAAGAGCACCTGCTTTTGTAATTGCGTTGAATAACGTCGATTTCCCTACGTTCGGTAAACCAACGATCCCTGCTGTTAATGCCATTTGGACACAACCTTTCTATATTCAGTACATTTTTTGCTAAAATTCTATAACCTTGTCTATTATATTGATTCCCAACTAAAAAGTCTAATTTACCCTTAAGCCTCGCCCGACTTATTTAACACCTTTTTCATTTTCTTTTCAAATTCGCGGCGAGCAATCATCACACTATGACCACAGCCCTCGCATTTAATGCGAATATCTGCCCCAAGTCGAATAATTTTCCATGCATTTGTTCCACATGGATGCTGCTTTTTCATCTCTACAACATCGTTTAACTCATATTGTTTGGCTTCCATCCACTATTCTCCCCCTTTATCATAGAACATCATTTTCGGCACGGCTAATGGAATACCATTGCGCATTAAAATATCCATAACATCCTTACGAATTACACGTGAAATGGCGTACTGCTGCAATGGCAATGTTTCTACCGTAATTCGAATCGTTGCCTCCGTACTTGTTGTGTTCGTGACACCTAAAAAAAGCGGTGCATTTACCAATTCCTCATGCTGGGAAGGTAATGTATCTAAATAATCTTGAATGATTTTTTGAACCTTTTCAATATCAGCATCAAGTGCTACTTGCATATCAATCATAGCTTTCGAATTATTAATTGAATAGTTAACCACTTCGGCAATGCTACCATTTGGCAAAATAAATTGCTCTCCATTATTGCCCTTTAATTTTGTCGTACGTAAGCCAATTTCCATGACGGTGCCTTCTGCTGCACCAATTCTTACATAATCCCCAACACTAAATTGATCTTCTAAAATGATAAAGAATCCCGTAATAACGTCTCTCACTAAGTTTTGTGCACCAAATGCAATAGCTACCGATGCAATACCGGCCCCTGCAATTAAACCTGCAATTTGGATATGTAACGCAGATAAAATCCCCATGATTCCCGAGAAATACACTAAATAGCTTAAGACACTTTGTAATAGTTTAACGATTGTCACTTGGCGACGCTCATTATTACGAACACGTATCATAAAAACGCGCGCAATGACTTTTTTTCCAATGAAGACAACTAAATATGAAATAACCCAAATAGCTACAACTTTTATAGTCACTTCTAAAACCATATCCCAAAATGCTTGGCTTGTAACATAATCCCAAAGCTTCGTCGTATAGCGTGCAAGACCTTTTAGATCTGTCTCAGCAATATCTATTGTTATTTCTTCTTCCAAAATTTTTCACCTCTTGTATAACGTTGTTGCATATTGAATATACTGCATAAATATATCGTATTTTTTCATATTTCTCGAGTATTCTATTTTAATTTAAAGGAGTGTATACATGACACAAGCCTCTGAAAAAAATTATAGCATCCATTACGAGCAAACAAGCGCTGTGTGGGAGCTAAGTGAAATTTTGCTGCAACTGATTCCATTTGATCATGAAAATTTAGTATTTTGCTGTATCGGTACCGACCGTTCTACTGGTGATGCACTCGGTCCTATTATAGGTAGCCAATTACAACAAACATTTTCATTTCCATTTGAGATTGTTGGCACATTACAAGCACCGCTCCATGCACTGAATATTATCGACCGCCATAAGCAGCTGTATGAACAACAAGAGCCTTATATTGTAGCCATCGATGCTTGTTTAGGGGAGTCAACTGCCATCGGTTCTATTTTAGTTCAACCTGGTCCACTCTATCCGGGGAAGGCCGTCAATAAACAATTACCCCCAATTGGCGATTTAGCCATTAAGGGCATTGTCAATATCGGTGGATTTATGGAAGCCAAAGTACTTTCGAATACGCGACTTCATGTTACCTATTCAATGGGGGATAAAATTGCCCGTGCCCTTCTACTTGCGTGGCAGCGTCATTTATTGAAACGGAAAAATAATAGCTACCAAAATGGCTACAATAATAATCGCTGGCAGCAAATTGGCTACACGGATTTTCGTTAAATTCGCGATATTTAAACCAATCGCTAAAATCATCACACCACCCGTAGCAGTCATCTCTTTAATAAATAAATCGAGCGCCTCAGTTGGAATATAGGTGCTAATAACACCAGCTAATAATGCAATTGCCCCTTGATAGAACAAAACAGGCACGGCTGATAGCATGACTCCTATACCTAATGTTGATGCCAAAATAATTGCCATAAAACCATCGATAATGCCCTTTGTAATAAGGACATCATGATCATTACGCAAACCACTATCTAACGCGCCAATAATTGCCATCGAGCCAATAACAAAAATTAAAGAAGCTGTTACAAAACCTTGAGCAATCGTCCCTTTTTGCGCGCGTTTTCCAAATAGTGATTCCACCCATAACCCGAAGCGATTAAATTTCCCTTCAAGATTCAGCCATTCACCTATAACCGTACCCATTACTAAGCTAACAACAATTATTATAAAATTATTGCTTTCTAAGCCCATTTGAATACCTAACACCGCGATGACTAACCCGATAATCGTCATGATTGTTTGTTGCATCGTTTCTGGGATATTTTTAATTAATCGACCAAAAAAAGCACCAAGAACGATCAATAGGGCATTGATAAACGAACCAAGTAATACCATGAAGTATGCCTCTTTCTTTTCATAATAGTCTCGATTTTATCACGCGCATCGTATAACTTAAATTCCATGTTCAAAATTCCTTGATATATCTTCATAGAACCGATAGATCATGTAACAATCCATACATGACTATCAACCACCATCACCAAAGTTTCCAGTCTAAACACAAAGGGCTTGTCCTGATTATTTTCCGGACAAGCCCTTTCATTATGCTTCTTCAAGATTTAACATTTCCAAAATGCGCTGTAAATCGTCTTCTGAATAAAATTCAATTTCAATTTTCCCTTTATTCTTTGCCTTTTTAATTTGTACCTGTGTTCCAAAATATTCACGTAATTGTGATTCCGTTGCTTGCGTATGCACATCTTTGTTGGATTTCTTTGTTTCACGTGAAACAGCTTCGTTTAAATCTTGAATGTATTTTTCAAGCTGACGAACATTTAAATGATCCTTCATTACCTTATTCGCAACTTCAGGAATACGTCGCTTATTTTTTAAACCAAGCAAAGCGCGACCGTGCCCCATCGATAACTTTCCTTCATTTACAAGCTCACGTATAGCCTCAGGTAATTGCAATAAACGAATTAAATTGGCAATATGTGGACGACTTTTACCTAAGCGCTGGGCCAAATCCTCCTGTGTAAAATTTAAATTTACAATTAGGCTATTATACGCTTCTGCTTCTTCAATAGGCGTTAAATCTTCACGCTGTAAGTTTTCTAAAATCGCGACTTCCATCATTTGTTGTTCATTAAAATCACGCACAATGACAGGTACTTCCGTTAGTCCTGCAAGTTTTGCCGCACGATAACGACGTTCACCTGCAACAATTTCATATTTCTTTTCATTTTTACGAACAACAATGGGCTGAATAATTCCATGTTCATGGACTGATTGTGCTAGTTCCTCTATCGCGGCCTCATCAAAGCGTTTACGAGGTTGAAATGGATTTTTCAAAATTTTAGCGATCGCAATTTGCTGTACCTGGTCTTCCTTATGTACGGCTTCCTCACGAAACAATGCATCAATACCTTTTCCTAAACCTCTAACCATTTTTAATCACTTCCCTTGCAAACTCTAAATATACTTCTGAACCACGTGATTTAGCATCGTATAATATGACAGGCTTGCCGTGGCTAGGTGCTTCACTTAAACGGACATTACGTGGAATAATCGAGCGATACACTCGATCTTGGAAATAACGCTTTACTTCATCAATTACTTGTAAGCCTAAATTTGTACGTGCATCAAGCATCGTTAATAGAACTCCATCAATCACAAGCTCCTTATTTAAATGCTTTTGTACGAGGCGCACCGTCGATAATAGCTGGCTCAGTCCTTCTAGTGCATAATATTCGCATTGCACAGGAATAATTAACGCATCTGCTGCGGTTAGTGCATTGATCGTTAATAATCCTAAAGATGGCGGGCAATCTACAATAATAAAGTCAAAATTCCCCTTTATTTCTTGAACCGCCTTCTTTAAGCGGACCTCACGTGAAATGGTCGACACAAGCTCAATTTCAGCACCTGCAAGCGAAATTGTTGTTGGCACAATATACAAATTTTCTACATCCGTTCGTTGAATTACCTCTTTGATATCTTCATCATTAATGAGGACGTCATAAATACAGCTTTCCAAATCACCCTTTTTTACCCCGAGGCCGCTTGATGCGTTACCTTGGGGGTCGATATCGATTAATAACACTTTCTTTCCTAAATAAGCTAAACATGCACTTAAATTAACGGATGTCGTTGTTTTACCGACACCGCCCTTTTGATTGGCTATTGCAATAATACGTCCCATACTCGCACCTGCTTTCATCACTTCATTTTAGGTATATTAGTGAATCTATCTATCATTTTATGATGACTTTATTGACGTTTTTTTCTTCCGCTACTCTCATCTTATCAAAAAACGAAATAAAAAGTTGCATTAGAAAAACTAATTTTGACTCTCTATATGGATCCCCTTTAAAGTTTATTCTTTCTTGCCCACAAAAAAACCTTCTACATACAAAATACATAGAAGGCCAGTCGCTTATTTTTTCTTAGGAATTTTGACAGTGATTTGATAGTAATCCTCTGTATCTTCTTCCTCTGTTTTTAAATTAATTCCACTTTTGGTTACCATCGATAATGATTGCTTGATTGTGTTTAGTGCGATACGTACATCTTTACTAATTGCCTTACGAGTAGATTTGTGTTTTTTTACTTCTGGCTCTTCTGGTTGAAGAATTTTTTGAATTTGTTCTTCAAGCTGCCTTACATTCCAATCAAACTCTTTTGTTGCAGCGATTAATTGCATTTGTAATTGCTCATCTTTAATCGCAATTAATGCTCGTGCATGACGCTCTGAAATTTCACGATTTAATATAGCATCCTGCACAAATTGGGGAAGCTTTAATAAACGTAATTTATTGGCAACGGTTGATTGGCCTTTCCCCAAACGCTGAGCAAGTGCCTCTTGTGTTAGCGAATGCAATTCTAATAATTGTTGATAAGCAAGCGCTTCCTCAATAGCTGTTAATTCTTCACGTTGAAGGTTTTCAATAAGCGCAATCGATGCCGTTTCACGATCATTTAAATTACGCACAATAGCAGGTACTTCTGTCCATTGTAGCGATTTCATAGCACGATAGCGACGTTCGCCGGCAATAATTTCATAGCTACTTGCATCATCCGTGATTGGGCGGATTACAATTGGTTGAATGACACCATGTGTATGAATTGTTCTTGCTAATTCTTCAATCTTCTCATCATCAAAAACTGTACGTGGCTGATAACGGTTCGGAATAATTTTATCTATTGGAATTTTAACTACTTCTTCTGAAGCCATCGAGATATTCTCCATTACTTCTACTTCACTGTTTACTTCTGGCTGCTCCTTAGTCCCGCCTCCGAAAAAACGTGAAAAAGTACTTCTCATCCGTGTGGCACCACCTTTAAGAAACTGTCTAGTTCATATACAATATTATTTCTGATTCATTCAAAAATGTACAGTGTCCAATGAACAGTAATTTTATAAAAATTAACATAAATATAATTATGTATGCATCAAAAGACGAAAACATTTCATAATTTATATTTTTCTCTCAATTTACTAGATTTATTTTATCGGTGTTTTATTCGGAACACCTGGTTTACGTGGGTATTTTTTTGGTGTTGCTTTTACTTTATCAAAAACATAAAGCGAACGCTCACTTTCTTCGACTGGTAAAAGGAACGCGAACTCTTCTTTTAATTTTGCCCCTAATGTTGTAATCGCTTTTGCGGCATCCTTCATTTCTTCTGCCCCAGCTGCTGCTTTTAGTGCAACAAAGTAACCACCCTCTTTTGCAAGTGGGATACATAGCTCCGATAAAACAGATAGACGTGCAACTGCGCGTGCTGTAACAACATCAAACTGCTCACGGTAGTTGGCATTTTGACCGAACTCTTCTGCTCTTGCATGGACGAATGACATGTGATCTAAGTTTAATTCATTCGTTAAGTGATTTAAAAACGTAATGCGCTTATTTAAAGAATCGACAATCGTAATCTCTAAATGTGGGAAACAAATTTTAATTGGGATACTAGGGAAGCCCGCGCCTGCACCAACATCACACACGGTTGTTACTTTTGTGAAATCAAAGTAAAATGACGCGCTAATGGAATCGTAAAAGTGTTTTAAGTAGACACCTTCTAAATCTGTAATTGCTGTTAAGTTCATTTTTTCATTCCACTCTACTAATAGCTCAAAGTATTTGCGGAACTGTGCGATTTGCCCTTCAGAAAGCTCGATGCCCTTTTGCTTGAGGGCTTCAATAAACTGCTGCTCGTTCATAATAACGCTCCTTTTATACAATATAAGTCATTCTTGTTAGCTTATCATACATAAAGAACGAGCGCCTTTGAACAAGACGCTCTACTTCATTAATGACTGACTTTTGCAATTTTTCCTTGTTCAATATAGACAAGTAAAATCGAAATATCCGCTGGGTTCACACCTGCGATACGCGATGCCTGTGCGATGGATAGCGGGCGCACTTGCTTTAATTTTTGTAACGCCTCTGTAGCTAAGCTACTAATTGCATCATAATCAATATTTTCTGGGATTTTTTTATCCTCTAGCTTTTTCGTTTTTTCTACTTGTTGAAGCGCCTTTTGAATATAGCCCTCATATTTCAATTGAATTTCAACTTGCTCGCGAACTTCTTCACTTAATACTTCTTCAGTTGGCTCAATTAAACCTGCTACTAAATCATAGGTCATTTCTGTACGTTTCACAAAGTCTGAAGCACGAATACCATCTTTTAACTCTGTACCACCTACTGAGCGTACCGTAGCCTGTGTCTGCTCATTCGGTTTCACGATAATACTGCGTAAACGAGCAATTTCGTCTTCTATTTGCTGACGTTTTTTCGTAAAGCGCGCATAGCGTTCATCCGAAATTAAGCCTACTTGATGACCCACATCTGTTAAACGTAGATCGGCATTGTCATGACGCAGTAGTAAACGATATTCTGCGCGTGATGTTAATAAGCGGTATGGCTCGTTTGTACCTTTTGTTACTAGGTCATCAATTAACACGCCGATGTAAGCATCAGAACGCGAAAGAATCACTTCTTCTTTGCCTTGTACTTTCAGACCTGCATTTATCCCAGCCATTAAGCCTTGGCCTGCTGCTTCCTCATAGCCTGACGTACCATTTAATTGACCTGCCGTATATAAGCCTTGAATCGCTTTTGTTTCAAGCGTTGGCCATAACTGTGTCGGCACTATCGCATCATACTCAATGGCATAGCCCGCGCGCATAATTTCTGCATTTTCTAAGCCCGGAATGGAGGCAACCATTTTACGCTGCACATGCTCTGGTAAAGATGTTGAGAAGCCTTGAACGTAAACTTCTTGCGTGTCACGTCCTTCTGGCTCTAAGAAAATTTGATGACGTGGCTTATCCGCAAAGCGTGTAATTTTGTCTTCAATTGACGGGCAATAACGCGGACCTGTTCCTTTAATCATACCGGAGAACATCGGTGAAAGGTGTAGGTTCGCATTAATGATGTCATGCGTATTTTCGCTCGTATAGGTTAACCAACAAGGTAGCTGATCGGTAATAAATTCTGTTGTTTCATAGCTGAATGCACGTGGCTCTTCGTCACCCGGTTGAATTTCTGTTTTTGAATAATCAATCGTACGGCTATTTACACGTGGAGGCGTACCTGTTTTGAAACGCACCATATCAAATCCAAGTTCTTTTAAGTTATCCGCTAATTTAATCGATGGCTGTTGGTTGTTTGGACCAGATGAATATTTTAAATCACCGAGAATGATTTCACCGCGTAAAAAAGTACCTGTTGTTAAAATAACTGCATCTGCACGGTAGATAGCACCTACTTGTGTAAGCACACCTTTTACTTGGCCATCTTCAATAATTAATTCTTCTACCATTGCTTGGCGAATTTGAAGATTTTCCTCGTCCTCTAATAAGCGCTTCATTTCACGTTGGTAAAGCTGCTTGTCCGCTTGAGCACGTAATGCACGTACTGCTGGACCCTTTGCTGTATTTAGCATACGCATTTGAATATATGTTTTATCGATAACGCGTCCCATAAGACCACCTAATGCATCGATTTCACGTACAACAATCCCTTTTGCAGGACCGCCGACTGATGGATTACATGGCATGAACGCGATTAATTCTAAGTTGATTGTGAGCATTAATGTTTTTGCGCCAGTTTTTGCTGCGGCATAAGCAGCTTCAACACCAGCATGGCCTGAACCGACAACAATTACATCATAATTACCTGCTTCATATTGTGTTGACATGGATGTTCTTCCTTTCTGAATTTCTGCTTTAAAAGCACTTCAGTTATTTTCCTAAACAGAATTGTGAGAACAGCTGGTTAATTAAGCTTTCCTGCACAGTATCACCAATAATTTCGCCGAGAATTTCCCAAGTACGCGTAACGTCGATTTGAATCATATCCACCGGTACACCCGCTTCTGCTGCTTGTAATGCCTCTTCTATTACGGCTTGAGCCTGATGTAATAGCGCGATATGACGTGCATTGGAAACATAGGTTAAATCCTGTGACTCTACCTGTCCTTCAAAGAAGAGTGCCGCAATGGCTTCTTCAAGCTCGATTACACCCTCTTCTTTTAATAGTGAAGTCGTCACAACACGATGCTTTCCTGCAAGCTCATGTACACGATTTAAATCGATTTTACGTTCGATATCAGTTTTATTGACAACAACGATGTAATCCATCGCTTGAATCGTTTCAAATAAACGCTCGTCTTCTACCGTTAATTCCTCACCGTAGTTTAAAACGAGTAAAATTAAGTCTGCATCTTTTAACGCCTCTCGTGAACGCTCTACGCCAATACGCTCAACAATATCTTCCGTTTCACGAATACCTGCTGTATCAACTAAGCGTAAAGGTACGCCGCGCACATTTACATATTCTTCAATGATATCACGCGTTGTCCCGGCAATATCCGTAACAATTGCTTTGTTTTCTTGCACTAAACTATTTAAAAGTGAAGATTTCCCTACATTTGGACGACCTAATATAACCGTCGACAAACCTTCACGTAAAATTTTACCTTGCGATGACGTTTGTAAAAGCTTAATAATTTCATCACGTACCCAGCCGCATTTTTCCTGTAGCACTGGAATCGTCATTTCCTCTACATCATCATATTCTGGATAATCAATATTCACTTCGACTTGTGCAAGCGTTTCGATTAATGCTTGGCGTAGTGATGTGATTAAACGAGATAATTTCCCGTCCATTTGATTGAGTGCGACATTCATCGCGCGGTCTGTCTTTGCACGGATTAAATCCATGACAGCCTCTGCTTGTGACAGGTCGATACGGCCATTTAAAAAGGCACGCTTCGTAAATTCCCCAGGCTCTGCTAAACGCGCACCTGAACGTAACACAAGCTGTAATACACGATTTACTGACACAATACCACCATGACAATTAATCTCTACAACATCTTCACGTGTAAATGTTTTAGGACCACGCATCAAGGACAGCATTACTTCTTCTACAACTTCATCTGTTTTTGGATCAACTAAATGGCCGTAGTGAATCGTATGTGTTGGGACTTCCATTAAGCGTTTATTGTTTGGTGATTTAAATATTTTATCTGCAATTGCTACTGCTTCATCGCCACTTAAACGGACAATTGCAATAGCACCTTCTCCCATTGGTGTGGATATTGCAGTAATCGTATCGAATTCCATTTATATCCTCCTATATCAGCGTTATCCACATGTGGATAACTCACTTCCGAGCTATACTTTCTAACAATTTAGACTAACATATTTTAAGCAAAATCTAAAGTAATGAAGTTTTTCGAAACAGTCACAAAAAAACGACCTATCCCAAAAGAATAAGTCGCCGTTGTCTAAATGTTTATTTCACTGGTTCAATGACTAAATAACGATTCGGTTCAGTACCTTCTGAATGTGTTTCGATATCTAAACGATTTGCTAAAGCATTATGAATGATTTTGCGCTCGTATGATGCCATTGGTTCGAATGCAACCGGTTTTCGTGTACGAATTGCTTTGTCAGCCATACGAGCAGCAAGCTGTTCTAATGCGACTTGGCGACGTTCACGATAATCTTCTACATCCATTTGTAAAATCATAAACGATTTTGCTGATTTGTTTAAAATAAGCTGCGTTAATTGTTGCAAGCCGTTCAATGTTAGCCCGCGCTTACCAATTAGTAATGCGGCTTTTTCACTTGATAACTTAAATGACACGTTCTTGCCATCTGAAGTATGTTCAATTGCTAAATCTGTAACACCCATTTCTAAAGCAATGCTCATCAAGTAGTTTTTTGCTGCTTCAATTGGGTCAACTTGTGCAATTTCTTGCTCCATTAATTGCACATCGTGTACAGATATTAGCTCTTGTTTCACCGCTTCTTCAATTTCGACTTCCTTTTCAGGAGTCTCTTTTACTAAAACGGCTTCACTTTCTTGTTGTTGAATACTTTCTTTTACCGTTACACAAACTTCTGCGTTACGTGCTCCGAAACCTAAAAATCCTTTTTTACCTTCTTGTAAAACTTCCACATCAACTTGTTCACGACTATGGCCAAGCTTTTGTAACGCTAATGAGATCGCTTCTTCTACTGTTGCGCCTATTTGCGTAGTTTGTTTCACTTATTTCGCCCCTTTGTCAGTAGCATCCGGTTTATTTTTATTCCAAGGTTTATAAATTGCAAGGTTTTGTAATACAGAAATGATGTTACCTACTACCCAGTATAATGAAAGTGCTGCCGGTAAGATAATACCGAAACCAACGATCATTAATGGCATAATGTACATCATAATTTTCATTTGTGGGTTATCTACAGCTGGACCCGTCATTAGCACAACATACTGAATTAGACCCGCAATAACGGCAAATACAATACTTGGTTCTGCTAATGGAACCGATAAAAATGAACCTAACTCAAATGCAGGTGTCGCATTCATACGGCTAATTGCATGATAGAAACCAATTAAAATTGGCATTTGGATAAAAATTGGTAAACATCCAGCTAGTGGGTTAACCCCAGAAGTTTGCATTAACTGCATCATTTCTTGCTGGTATTTTTGTTGTGTAACCGCGTCTTTAGAGCTATATTTTGCTTGTAACTCTTTTAACTTCGGTTGAATTTCTTGCATTTTTTTAGAGCTTTTAACTTGCTTGATCGTCAAAGGTAAAATGATTAAACGAATAATAATTGTTACAATAATAATTGCAAACGCATAATTCGCTACATTGCCTTCAAACATATCTGCAAATAGTTTGATAAATGATACTAGTGGCCAAACGATGTATTCATTCCAAAAGCCTTCACTTTTAGATGAAATCGGTTGGTCAAACTCTGTACAGCCTGATAACAGTAAAGCAACTGATACAAGCGACAGCATTATCCAAAGATTTTTCTTCAATCTTCTTCCTCCTAAAGCAAAACTATTCAGTTAATATGACACCAGTTTATCATGTGCGCCTATTTGTACACTACTAATTGTTTCGATAATTTAAAAATTAATCCCTTTTTATTTCAAACTATTGAATTGTTTATTTAAAAAATATTGCCTATTAGAAAAACAGATTCCGCGCCATATAGCGTGAAATCTTGTTTTTGCATTATTGCTTTGGTGAACCTTTATACACTCTTGCAACTTTCAAAACATGCTGCAAGCTTTTTTTAGTTTCATGAAAATCTAACATGGCCGCCTGCGTTCTGGCGATAATAACATAATCGTAATCTTGTTTTACTTCATCTTTCATTTCCAGAAAAGCTTGGCGAATATAACGCTTCACTTGAACACGTGTGACTGCGTTTCCTACTTTTTTGCTCACTGATAAGCCAATACGAAACGCCTGTTGGTCCTGCTGCTTTAAGCAATACACGACAAATTGGCGATTCGCAAATGACTTACCTTTTTTAAACACCTTTTGAAAATCTTCATTTTTCTTAATGCGTTGGCGTTTATTCATTATCCATTCACCTGCTCCATCTAATCATTGGTACTTTTTTGCTTCGTACAATATAAAAGAAAAAAAGACCACTGATGTGGCTCAGTGGACTTATGCTGATAATACTTTTCTTCCTTTTTTACGACGACGAGCTAATACGTTACGGCCGTTTTTTGTACTCATACGAGCGCGGAAACCGTGAACTTTGCTGTGCTTACGTTTTTTAGGTTGGTACGTACGTTTCATTTATATACACCTCCTGAATCTGAGTGTTACTATATCTATTTCTACATACAGACCATGACATTATATAAATAAATAGTACTCTTTGTCAATGGCTCTATTTAATTTTTCTATTTTTATTTACAGGTCCTCTTACAATCCCCCTCCCATTCCTTTAAAACAGTTATCCACAAAATTTTTCATAGTTTAAATAAACGCTGTGCATAATTATTTTTGCTTAAAATTTATCCACAACCGTTATCTACAACTTTTTCACATAAACAATACCTGTGGACAACTTGTACGTGTATAGTTTATTATTATGTGGATAAAGTCGTTTAAGTATTGAATTAACACACTTTATTTGATACGATAGTTGTGTTTTACTTTGTGGAAATCTTTTCTGGGAAATATTTTATCCACAATTGTTAATAATCTGTGGACAAAGATTTCCACTGAATTTGAATAACGTTTATCCACAACATGTGGTTATGTGTATGAGATGCCATTTTACTTAAAAATGCATACTAAAAATAGCTCTGTTTTCTATTAATTATTTTTTAACAGAGCCTTTCTTTATTTATATACGAATCAATATTGAACTGACTTATGAAAGGAAGAACGAGC
>NZ_JBBOUU010000002.1 GCF_038006205.1 Solibacillus sp. FSL R7-0668
CGCTTATAAAAAATGAACGGGATTTTTTCATATATTTATTTAGGTGAAATCTTCAATATAAACTTCTTTATTCCTCGATGGTTAATATACCGAACACTAATAATGGGGAAAAACCTAAAATATATTTCTTTTTTAACGAAAATAAAATTTAAAAATACGAAGATATAATGATTTCTGTATTAACAATAATATAATCAATAACTCAATAACAAGCGAATCCCGCAGAGGACCTCTCTCGTGGCTTTTAGTTTAGAATACCCTGTTTTTCCTCATTCTTCTACTGTCTCTTTTGCTTTTTCAGTAGAATATCATGAGGATATTAAAAAAGTTTAGGCTAAAAAACAAACATATTGACTAGGCAATCGTATACTAGCTTAAAAATTTGATTGGAGGAATTTTTTGAATACTAATATGCAAAATGATTTTGGTAGTACTCCGACGGGAATGAGAATGAATTTAACTAGTGACGCTCATCTAAAAGAAGACGTTTCAAGAGCTATTATTTTAGAAGTTCAAGCTTATAACTTTTATCAAAGATTAGTTCAATTAACTCCCAATGAACAGTTTCGACAGATTATTTTTAGAATACAGCTAGATGAAATGAAACATTATCATTGGTTTACAATGATTTTAAGGATGATGGGTGGACAACAACCACAAATTCCTTTTGGGGAAATACCAAGAAATTTTAAAGAAGGTGTCCAAAAAGCATTTCAAAAAGAAATAGAAGCATATTCTTTTTATCAGAATATCTCGTCAAGAGCAACAACTCATCATGTTCAGATGCACTTCATGCATGCCTCATATGACGAACAACTACATGCAACTTGGCTTCAAAATATGTTGATGATGGACAATACAAAAATGAATCATTCGAGTTCAAGAAAAATTCCCAAAGGATTAAAAGTAGCTGAAAATCCCGCTTTCCCAATAGGAAGTAAAGCTATTATAAATGCTGACCATAGGCCTAATATGAAGGGTGCTGAAGCTACAATTGTAGGTGCGTATGATACAACTGTGTATATGGTAGATTATACTTCTACCACAGGAGAAAAAGTTACAAATCATAAGTGGTTAATTGAAAGTGATCTATCGGCAAAATAATTCGGTAATATTCTCATTGTGTAGGGGCTTAATAAAGAAAAACCCTTCTCGAAAGAAGGGCTTTAATCAATTATTGAGCCATTTTTCTACACATTTCTGCACATTCACGGCAAATTTTTGCACATTCTTGGCAATGTGCATCTTGGAATTTTTCACAATGCGATGCACATGATTCGCAAATTTCTGCACATAGTTGACAGTATTGTTTTGAAATTGCACTATTTCTTGACAATAAACTGACAGCCTGTAAACAAATTTCAGCACAATCATTTAACATTTGCATACAATGTACTCTCGCTTGTATATCAGGCTCTTGTAAGCAAGCAGTTAGACATTCTTCACAAGCTCTTGCACATTTAATACACAATTCAATGCAATGGTCCATATTAGTTGGAGAAGATGATAAAACACCCATTAGTAAAAAACTCCTTTCAAATTTATAATCAGACTTATTATTAACAATTTTTTTGAGATTAAACATCACATCTTATATTTAGGGAAATGTATATTTCCTCTTCTAATTTACATAACGTTACTTTCCTCAAAAATCATCATTTTATGATGCAACGGGACGAATGGGCAATATTATAGTTGTAGTTTTATGAGCATTTACTCGTATCCCCTAAATAATTAACCTAAATATCCAATTACATTTTACATTGAGATTGAGTTAAACCACAATACTGATTGTCAAGTTGTTCTTGTAATATACTTCCTTATAATATAACGATTTCAAACTACATATATAACATTTTCATTATTGATAAGAACTGTCGGTAGACCGACAGTTGGTATAGAAATTTAAAAATCAACTGTGTGATTTATCTTTCCTAAAAGTGTTGCCCTTGATATGAAAATTCTGACTTTTGTATAAAATAAATAATTTAACACATAATATTATTCGTATTTCATCTTTTTAGAGAGAGTGAAACTAAAATGAGAACATTAACATGGTGGTTAGTTACTGCGGCTGCTATAAGATTGGGAATAATAGGCTTTTTCGGATCTGATTTTATAGGTTCTATATTTGGTTCTCCAACTGTAGTAATGTCTGGGTTCGATAGGTTAGTTTGTGCAATAGTTGGTCTAGCAGGGATATATGCAATATACCTATTAATTGTTAAGGGAAAAAATAGGGAAGTAGTTGAAAAGTAAAAAAGAGCAGTTGGGAGTTATATTCTCCAAAACTGCTTTTTTACATACTTTTTTTCCTAATACATTTTCTGAATCTTGTTGAAAACAGATTCAGCTTCTAGTGATACAAGAATAGATTCTTTCCTGTGGAATAAAACGTTTACATATGGAAATATAACGCCACTAGATAGAAATAACCTCCTTAGTTATAGTACATTCTTCACAAACTTAATTTAAAATCAGAATATTAATAAACCAATAAATTTAGTAGCAATGTCAATAACTTTTTTTTACTGACGTTGCGTTCTCCTCATGTTTCATTTATGATTTAAAACTCCATATTTTTTTCATATTTATTTGTTACAGTATATTTGTAATGAAACACAAGGAGGAAATATAATGAAGTTTAAATTATTAGTTACTACATTACTAGCTAGTAGTGTTATTATTGCAGGCTGTAGTGCAACTAGTTCAGAATCTGACGAACATGAGACAATGGATCATTCGAACATGACGGATGAAGAAATGGCAAACATGGAAGGTATGGACCATTCCAACATGACCGATGAAGAGATGGAAGAAATGGATATGGAAAACGGTCATGCAAGTCATACAAATCCAATTGCACTAAATAACTCAACTGGGGAAAATGAGTTAGCACTTCCACAATTAATTGAACCGAAAGATGGAATTGTTACTATTAATGCTCAACAAGGGACAACTGAAATTTTTGAGGGAGTTCAAACTCAGACATTTGGATATAATGGTTCGTTTTTAGGTCCGGTTATTCGGGTGAATGAAGGAGAAACTGTAACATTCAGAACAAAAAATGAACTAGCTGAACCAACAACATTTCATTGGCATGGTGTAGATATACCGGGTGAAGGTGACGGTGGTCCGCATCAGCTTCTAGAACCAGGCGCAATGGAAGACGTGAAGTTTACTGTTAGTCAAGGTGCTTCAACGCTGTGGTTCCATCCTCATCCAGAAGGTGCTACAGCTGAACAAGTGTATAAAGGTCTAGCAGGTTTAATATATATTGAAGATAATAACTCTAAAAATCTAGATTTACCGAAAGAATATGGAGTAAATGATTTTCCATTAGTATTCCAAGATAGAGAGTTCACTAAGGAAAAACAATTTGATTATCAAGCAGTACGGAATGATGATGGTACAATTGGAGATACATTATTAGTTAATGGTACATTAAATCCAAAACTTACAATCGGAAAAGAAAAAGTGAGACTTCGTTTATTAAACGGAGCGAATGCACGAAACTACACATTTAAATTAAATACAGGCGATAAATTCCTACAAATAGCAACTGATGGTGGATTCTTAAATAAACCAATTGAGATGAGTGAAATTACGCTAACACCTGGTGAGCGAGCAGAAATTATTGTTGACTTTTCACAATACGATTCGGAAAGTGAAATTGCACTTTTGAATGAAGACGATGCAATTTTATTACCATTTAATATTGATGAGCAAAAATCAAATTCAATAGAAGTTTCAACAACTCTAAATGATTACGCAGTAACTGATGAAGAGAGAAAATTACCAGTAACGAAAAAACTTGAGCTTTTCGGTATGGGGAAAATGGTTTATATTAATGATAAGCAATTTGATATGAACCGAATTGATTTTACGCAGAAGCAAGGTGAAACAGAAATTTGGGAAATTTACAATAAGCCAGATGCGATGGGTGGTATGATCCATCCATTCCATATTCATGGTACTCAATTTAAAGTTGTTTCAATTGATGGGAATGAGCCACCCGTAAACCTACAGGGATGGAAGGATACAATTTCAATTGAAGCTGGGCAAACTGTAAAATTAGCTGTAAAATTTAATAATAAAGGTATCTACATGTTCCACTGTCATGTGCTTGAACATGAAGAAAATGGTATGATGGGACAAGTAGAAGTAATCTAAATTAAATTACTAATACTGCTATTGAAATAAGAGATTACCCAATATAAATAATTTAAACACCTTCAAGTAATGAATTGAGATTAACTTGAAGGTGTTTTTAGATACTTATTTTTTAATTAATAAATATAGCAAGGGAAGGGTCTAAATGTCTCCTAAATTAAAAGAAGATGAGAACAAAAGAAAGGGAAAAAATAGAGCAAAACTATTTTTGTATATTGCAATCTTCCTCTTTATTATCTGGGCGATGGCTACTATTTGGATGGCAACGACCTATAAACTAAATAATGAATCAGATAATAGCGATGATTTTATAAAAAGTAAAGAAACTGAATCAATTACTAATGTTTCTAATAAAAAAGAACCTGGTATTGATCTCTCTATTAAGGATTCAGAAGAAGGTAATACTTCTGGCAAACTAGATGGAGACGAATTAGAGCCATCTATGGAAACATTATTAAAAGTCCGACCTCTTCAATTCGAAAATATAGAGACTATTTTTGGAAGTATGAAATCGCCTCAAGAAATATCGGATATCCATTCCACTTTTGGGAAAGAAGTCGTTTATATTTATCATTCCCATAGTAGGGAATCCTTTTTACCTTATTTAAAAGATACAATCAGGCCAGAAGAAGCTTACCACTCACTAGCTAACATAACGTTGGTTGGGAAAATGCTTGGGAGAGCAATGGAACAAAGAGGAATGGGGACACAAGTCGACACAACAGATGTTGTACAAATACTAGATTCAAGAAATTTAGATTATACAAGTTCTTACAATATTTCAAGAGAACTAGTACAGTTAGCGCAAAGTGAAAATAAAAATCTTGAATATTTAATAGATATACACCGTGATTCTTTGCGTAAAGAGAATACTACTGCTGAAATAAATGGAGAAAAATTTGCCGAATTACTATTCGTAGTTGGAACTGGTCATGTAGATTTCGAAAAAAATCTCCAGTTCGCAAATGATTTACATACGCTTTTAGAAAATAAATATCCGTCTTTATCAAAAGGTATTATTCAAAAAAGTAGTAATCAAGGGAATGGCGTATACAACCAAGATCTTTCTCCTAACGCTTTAATTATCGAAATTGGGGGTGTAGATAATAAGGTAGAAGAACTTCATCGATCAACAGAGGCCCTAGCAGAAGTGTTAAGTGATTATTATTGGCATAAATAATTTTGGATATAGCTGAAATTAAAAAATAATCGTGATATTAATTCTGAATAATTAGTTTCTGCATATTTTTTCTATATTTATGATTTATACTAGCCTATAAATCATAATCGTTGTAGAAAGGAATAGTTCACTTATGGATAAAAAAAGGCAGAGATATTTTATTCGTCTGTTCGTTTTGATAATAATGAGTGGTGCAATAGTATTTACTCTTTACAGTAGTTTTACTAAAGAGAAGAGAGAAGTAATACAAGTAGGTGATACTGCACCCGATTTTGAACTCGTGGATATGAATGGGGAAGCCCATAAATTATCAGAGTACAGGGGACAGGGAGTCTTTTTAAATTTTTGGGGAACGTGGTGTAAACCTTGCGAAAGGGAATTTCCGATTATGGAAAAATATTATCAAGGTTATAAAAATGAAGGTGTTCAAGTATTAGCCGTAAACATCGCGGAACCGGATTATACAGTAAATAAATACATAGAACAAAAGGGTTTAACATTCCCGGTTTTAATAGACAGATACAGGAGCGTTATGGGGGCTTACAATATTAAACCTTTACCAACAACAATTTTAATTAATTCAGAAGGAAAAATTGAAAAAATTATTACCGGTGAAATGACTGATGAAAGCATTCTGAGTTATATGAAACAGATAATGCCTAAATAAATATATTTGAAACAATGTTATTGAGGAAACTAATGTTTATTTAAGAGTTAGCTTTGGAATGTCACCAATAAACGGGACAAAAATTATAGAGACTTTAATGCTGTAGAATAGTTGAAGAGAGAATTAGATTAAAAAGTTGCTCAATGAGTTAATTAACCTGCTTTGAGCAACTTTTCACATTTATTCTTAGGCAACATTTTTACATGCTTCTGCACATTTAAAGCAGGCTTCAGCACATTTCTGACAGTGTTCATGCTCATGCTTTTTGCATTCGTTTCCACATGCTTCACAAATCTTTGCACAAACGGAAGCTAACTCAGAAATAAATGGTGTACCTCTTGAAAGTGCTTGTTCTAAATAGTTACACATATCTGCGCACTCTCTATCTAAACGTATGCATTCGGCCATCATCTTAAGGTCTTCCTCTTTCAAACATACATTATAACAATGATTACATTCCACCATACATTCATGTAAGATTTGCAGCAATTCTTGATGTTGTTCATGTGACATATCCAATTCCTCCTAATAATATTTTCTTAATTCCACACATTATAGTATTCCCATTATTTGTTCCATTAAACTAAAATCGATGACCTTCACAGATTCCTCGATATTTATTAAGGTTAATAAATATCGGGGAGGGTATAGTAGGAAAGGAAATTAAAATAAAAAAAGTGGGAGGAAATTTAGCTATGAAAAAAAAGAAATTAATAATAGGGATGCTTGCTTTAATTACAACTCTGATTTTAATGGCTTGTGGTGGAAATGAAGAAGCTGCTCCAAATAATGGTACTAATACTGGTACTGAATCTCAAAAAAACATTAATGAAGAAGAGTCTAATTCTATGGAAGAAATGGATCATTCAAGTTCAGGTGAAGTTCCAGAAGGATTGGCGGAGGCTGAAAATCCTACATATCCAGTTGGTAGTGAAGCAACGATAAATGCGGATCATATGAAAGGTATGGATGGCGCAGTAGCTACTATTACGGGTGCATTTGATACTACTGTTTATATGGTTTCATATACCCCGCCAACAGGCGGTGAACCAGTTGAAGATCACAAATGGGTAATTCATGAAGAACTTGAAGAGGCTAGTGAAGAACCATTCAAATCTGGAGATAAAGTTGTATTAAATGCGGACCATATGGAAGGAATGGATGGAGCATCGGCTACTATCGATTCGGCTGAGCAAACAACAGTATATATGGTGAGTTATACGGATACTGAAACTGGTCAAGAAGTAACTCATCATAAATGGGTAACAGAAAGCGAAATTTCACCATTGGGATAAATTCTAAGAAATAATGAAACCTTATTTAGTAAATAAAAGAATCCCTTCACTAATGTGATGTGAAGGGATTCTTTTATTGTTATTCTTACATAGCTATTAATTCAAAAAAGAGATTGCTCAGCTGGGGAAAAATAGCCGGCTCTGCCCACCGAGGCCACCATGCGGGCTACGTCATGTGAAATTGCGAATAGAAAAGGCAACCTCAATATAAAACTGACAGCTGCCTTTTTATGCTATCTTTATGCATTTATTTTCTGACCACAAGTTGGGCACTGATCGATCTTATTTACACTAGTAATAATTGCTTTTGTAATTCCATCAACAATAACATCAAATTTAGTTTCAAAAAGGTTATTATCGGCACTATTATCAATGAAACCAACCTTTGCCTGTAATCATCTCGACACCCCTTTTGAAAAGTGTCCCCCATACACTTTTTGGAAGTACATTCCTATTTATTGTTACAATTTTGTTAATTAGAATTTAATAGTTGCAAAAACATCCTGTAAAACATAATATAAGTATATCGTTATATAACGATGTTTATATTATAAGTATTTACTTATGTTTGGAGGTTAGTTATTTTGAGAAGAAAAGTAGTCATTTTAGGTACAGGTCCAGCTGGAGCAACAGCTGCTATTTACTTAGCGCGTGCTAATATGGAGCCACTAATAATTGAAGGGATTCAACCTGGTGGGCAATTAACCCTCACGACAGAGATTGAAAACTTCCCTGGTTTCATTGAAGGCATTGATGGTGCAGAGTTAACGAATAATATGAAAAAACAAGCACAACGCTTTGGTGCAGAATTTATGAACGGATGGGTCACTTCGGTTGATTTATCGAAAAAGCCATTTGTTTTACATGTGGAAGGTTTTGGTGAAGTTGTCACGGATAGCTTAATTCTATCAACAGGCGCATCGGCAAAATTTTTAGGAATTCCCGGAGAAAAAGAAAATGTAAGCCGTGGAGTTAGTACCTGTGCAACATGTGATGGTTTCTTCTTTAGAGGTAGACGTGTCGTTATCGTTGGCGGTGGTGATTCAGCGATGGAAGAAGCAATGTTTTTAAGCAAATTTGCAAGTGAAGTCATCGTTGTCAATCGTCGTCATGAATTACGTGCTTCTAAAATTATGCAACAACGTGCAAAAGAAAATGAAAAAATTTCATGGGCTTTAAATAAAACACCTTTAGAAGTTTTGGATAATGGCATGAATGTTAAGGGTTTAAAAGTGCAAAATAATGAAACTGGTGAAGATGAAATAATTGAAACTGATGGTATCTTCCTAGCCATTGGTCATACACCAAATACGGCATTTTTAGAAGGTCAAATTGATACGGATGAACAAGGTTATATTCAGGTGACACCGGGTTCAATGGCAACGAATGTTGAGGGTGTTTTTGCATGTGGTGATGTGCAGGATAACAAGTACCGTCAAGCCATTACAGCAGCGGGTACAGGATGTATGGCAGCATTAGACACAGAACGTTATTTAGAAGAATTAACTTTCAAAGAAAAGGAACGAGTATAATGGAAAAAAATTATCATGCATTAGTAGATGGTCGTATTTATATTGGTGGTGCAGAGGATGTACCAAGTGTATTAGAGAATGAGAAAATTGATATGGTGATTGATTTACGTGGAGAAACAAAAGTGTTACATGAAAAGGCAATTCATTTGCCAATTATTGAAGGAATTGAAGGGCAAAATGAATCTGTTTATCGTGCAATCGATCAAGTAGTCAGTGCGTATCATGAAGGGCAAAATATTTACTTCCACTGTAAGAGTGGAAGCAATCGTACAGGTGCCGTTGCAACAGCCACATTACTTGAATTAGGAAAAGCAGCCAATTTAAAAGAAGCTGTGAAGATGGCAAAAACAATTCGTGAAAAAATCAATGTACGTGATGAATTAATACGTGTACTGGAAGGAAAGTATCAGTAGGAACTTGCATCCGTTTTTATTTCACTATAATATAAGTATATTGTTATATAGCGATGGAGGGATAGAGATGGAGATTGAGTTAATGGAAAAACAATTGAAAGCTGTTGCGGACGCGAATCGTTTACGCATTTTAGCCTGTCTAAAAAAAGGTGAAGTATGCGTATGTGATTTTACGGATGTCCTGAATATTTCACAACCTGCTGTGAGCCAGCATTTACGTAAATTAAAAGAAGCAGGCATCATTACAGAACGAAAAGTAGGTACGTGGAAGCATTATCGTATTCAAGAGAATCAAACTTTGTTAATGCAGAGTGTACTTGCTTCAGTTGATGAAGAGTGGACATGTGGTTGTAAAATTGACTGTGAATGTGTGGAGGGCTAAAAATTGAATATGTTTGTCATTGCGGCACTCATTTTTATCGTAACACTGATTTTTGTCATCTGGCAGCCAAAGGGACTGAATATTGGCTGGTCGGCAATGGCAGGGGCTGTGATTGCGTTACTTGTTGGTGTTGTTGATTTTAACGATGTCGGGACAGTAATAGATATTACATGGAACGCCACGTTATCATTTATTGCAATTATTTTAATTTCATTAGTATTAGATGAAATTGGTTTGTTCGAGTGGGCTGCACTACATATGGCACGTGCTGCAAAAGGCAACGGTGTCAAAATGTTTGTGTATGTCAGCTTACTCGGAGCTGTCGTTGCTGCATTATTTGCAAACGACGGGGCTGCACTGATTTTAACGCCGATCGTGTTAGCGATGGTGCGTAATTTACAGTTTAGCGAAAAAATGATTTTCCCGTTTATTATGGCGAGTGGCTTTATTGCGGATACGACGAGTTTACCGTTTGTCGTGAGTAACTTAGTGAATATCGTCTCAGCAGATTTCTTTGATATTGGATTTGTAGAATATGCTTCACGTATGTTCATCCCGAACTTATTCTCACTGGTAGCAACAATTGTTGTGTTACTCATTTACTTCAATAAGTCGATTCCACGTGAATACAATGAATCGATGTTAAAGGAACCACGTCTAGCGATTAAAGATATGAAAATGTTTAAGCTGTCTTGGTTCATCCTAGCGATTTTAGTTGTTGGTTATTTTTCAAGTGAATTTATCGGTGTACCGGTATCACTTGTGGCTGGCATTATCGCGATTTTCTTCTTATTCATGGCGAAGCGTAGTGCAGTCGTGGATACAAAAGCCGTTGTAAAAGGTGCACCCTGGAATATCGTCTTCTTCTCCATTGGGATGTACGTTGTTGTTTACGGACTTGGCAATGCAGGTTTAACTCCTGCTCTAGCTAGCGTGATTGAATGGACAGCAGAGCAAGGTTTGTTCGTCGCAACGGTTGGAATGGGCTTTATTGCAGCCTTCTTATCATCGATTATGAACAACATGCCAACAGTGATGGTCAACGCATTGGCTATTGCTGAAACATCGACGGATGGCACGTTACGTGAAGCTTTAATTTACGCAAACGTGATCGGGTCAGACTTAGGACCAAAAATTACGCCAATTGGTTCACTTGCAACACTTGTTTGGTTATATGTACTGTCAGGGAAAGGTGTAAAAATTTCTTGGGGTACGTACTTTAAAACAGGGATCGTCCTAACGATACCAATTTTAATCTTTACGTTAATTGGTCTTTACATTACATTACTAATTTTTTAATTAAGGGAGTTTATTCAAATGACAAAAAATATACTTTATTTCTTATGTACAGGTAACTCATGCCGTTCACAAATGGCAGATGGATGGGCTCAAAAATACTTACCGGAAGACTGGGAAGTGTACTCGGCTGGTATTGAAACACATGGTGTTAACCCAAATGCCATCAAGGCAATGAATGAGGTAGGGATTGATATTTCTCACCATACATCAGATTTAATTAACCAAGAAATTTTAAATAAAGCAACATTAGTTGTGACACTTTGTGGGGATGCAGCAGATAAATGTCCAATGACACCTCCAGGCGTACGTCGTGAGCATTGGGGCTTCGAAGATCCAGCAAAAGCTACAGGTACAGAGGAAGAAAAATGGGCTGTGTTTCAACAAGTACGTGATGCAATTGGGGCACGTATTGAGCAGTTCGTAAATGAAGAATTGAAAAAATAAGTATTCGGAGGGACCGACATGAAGAAAATTGAAATTTTTGAGCAAGCGATGTGCTGTCCAACAGGTGTATGTGGGCCAGCAATTGATCCAGAGTTACTACGCATGTCTTTCATACTGAATAACTTAAAAAATACAAGCGTATCAGCTGAGCGTTTCAATTTAACAAATAATCCAGATATGTTCATTGATAATAAGGCTGTTAATGATTTGTTGATGACAGACGGTATGGATAGCTTGCCAGCGACATTCGTCGATGGTGAACTGGTATTAAAGGGAAGCTACCCGACAACAGCTCAGTTTGCACAGTGGTCAGGAATAAGTGAAGATGAGCTTGTGAAAAAGCCGAAAGTACGTCTATCAATCGGAGTGAATCAATAATGGAACGTTTCACACGTGAACATTTCCCGACAACACCGTTTCTTTTCTTTACAGGAAAGGGCGGTGTTGGGAAAACATCGACTGCTAGTAGTCTTTCCATTGCGTTAGCGAAAGAAGGAAGGAAAGTGCTATTAATCAGCACAGACCCTGCTTCAAACTTACAGGATATTTTCGGTCAGGACTTAAAAAATGAACCAACGAAAATAAATGGTGCTGAAAATCTTTATGCGCTAAATCTTGATCCAGAGCAAGCAGCAGCTAGCTATAAGGAGCAGATGGTTGGTCCTTATCGTGGCAAATTGCCCGAAGTCGTGCTTCAAAATATGGAGGAGCAATTATCGGGTGCTTGCACCGTTGAAATTGCAGCCTTTAACGAATTTGCGATGCTACTTACAAACGACGCATATACAGAACAGTTTGATACGATTGTGTTTGATACGGCACCAACGGGTCATACACTTCGTTTATTACAGTTACCGTCAGCATGGTCAACCTTTTTAGATGAAAATACAACAGGTACGTCTTGTTTAGGTCCATTAAAAGGACTTGAGCCACAGCGTGAAGTGTATAAGCAAGCTGTTGCACAGTTAACGAATGAGGCACAAACAACCCTGATGCTTGTCACACGACCCGAAGCGAATCCGTTAAAAGAAGCAGCACGTGCATCAGAGGAATTATTTGAGATTGGTCTACGTAATCAGCAGTTAATCGTTAACGGCTTTTTACAATCAGAAAGTGATGACCCGATTGAAAAGGCAATTTATGAACGTCAAACGGTCGCTTTAAAAGAGATGCCAGAATCATTACAAGCGTTTAAACATTTTTACTTACCATTCGTACCTTATTCTTTATCAAGTATTGAGCGAATGGAAGCGTGGATGACAGACACGAAGCCCCAAACAATTACGAATGAGCCAATGTATTTAAATACCCCAGAACTTGAAGAAATGATTGTGGACTATGTAGCACGTAAGCCAAAAATTATTTTTGCAATGGGAAAAGGTGGCGTAGGGAAAACCACGGTTGCCTCTTATATTGCACTAAGAATGGCTGAAGAAGGGTTGCGTGTCCATTTAACAACGACAGATCCTGCAGCTCATTTAAATTGGACATTCGGGCAAGAAGAGCAAGAAGGCGTCACTGTTAGTCGGATTGATCCGAAAGTAGAAATCGCGAATTATGAGGCAGAGGTGTTAGCAAAAGTGAGTGAGACAATGAATGAAGACGGGCTTGCTTTTGTAAAGGAAGATTTGGCTTCACCTTGTACAGAAGAAATTGCCGTATTCCGAGCATTTGCAAACTTGGTTGAAACGCATCAAGATGAAGTGATTATCATCGATACAGCGCCGACAGGGCATACGTTACTATTGCTTGATGCAACAGAAAGCTATCACAAGGAAATTTCCCGTTCAGAAGGGGAAGTACCCGTATCTGTATCGAAATTATTACCACGATTACGTGATAAAGATTATACAAGTGTAGCGATTGTGACATTACCAGAAGCAACACCTGTATATGAAGCGACGCGTCTACAAGTGGATTTAGAACGAGCAGGTTTACATGTGGATTGGTGGGTAATCAATCAATCATTTGCAAATGTACCGTTAACCAGTCCTATTCTTACACAAAAACAGCAAGCAGAAGTGAAATGGCTAGAAGAAGTAAAGAAAGTTAGTCATAACCGTTTTGTGACAATCCCTTGGGTAAAGGAAGCACCCGTTGGGAAAGACGGATTACATGCATTAAAGGGAGAGATAATAAAGTGAAGATCAGTCCAGAAGGTAAACAATTTGTAGAGCAAGTATTAGCACAAGCAGAAGGTGCAACATTACGTTTTTACGGTGTAGCAGGTTGTTGTGGAATGAATCTTGGTGCAGAAATAGCACAAGCACAAGAAGCAGATACAGTCGAAACGGTTGAAGGTGTGAACATCGCCGTAGATCCACAAATTGCGTCTCAGTTAGCAGATGTAACGATTCATGCGGAAGAAGAAAATGGTCAGCTTGGCTTAGTGTTACTGGGCTACGAGCAAAAAAGTTGCTAATATGCGACTACATCATTCGAGTACTTTAACTGCTGAATACTTCTTTAATTATGCACAACTTGTGATGAACAGCCGAGAACTATCGGTAGAAGAAACACAACAATTTATGGAAGATTTTTTCTTTAAAGATGATCCGCTTGTGTATGGAGAGTCGACTCGCCAGCAATTTTTACAAGCTATGGATCAGATAAAAAGTCAGTCTAAATAAGCCAGAAAGCCACCTCTATGGAGAGGTGGCTATTTCAATCTTTCTTTGTTGCAGTGAATTTAATTATTTTTGAAGGGGATTTTACAATGCTTTCAAGAGAAAAACTAGAAAATAATCAAGTATTCGTCTATATCTTTACTTTACTTATCGCTGTAGGCTTTGGATTACTGGCACCTAATAGTTCAAGTATGCTTGATGTGACAATTTCGGTTGTCATTGGTTTATTAATGTACAGTATGTTTTCACAAATTCCTTTTATGTCACTAAAGGATTCGCTTTCTAATCGTCGCTTTATGATAGCGCTTTGTATTGTAAATTATATAGCGGTACCAATAGTTGTATGGCTATTAGCATTATTTTTACCAGAGTATTCACCACTATTATTAGGGGTATACCTTGTGCTGCTAACACCATGTATTGATTATGTGATTGTCTTTACAGCATTAGGGCGAGGGAATGAAAAAGCGATGCTCATTGCGACACCGATTTTATTTATTACCCAAATGCTACTGTTACCCATTTATTTATGGTTATTTATTGGGGAGGAAGCATCGAAGTTGATAGAAGTGACACCCTTTGTCGAAGCATTTTTAGGATTAATTGTGTTACCGTTAGGGGTTGCAATTGGTATTCAGTTACTAGCGAAGAAGAAGAAATTCGGGAATCAACTGCTAGAAATCTCAGCATGGCTACCTGTTCCGTTTATGGCCCTTACACTTTTTGTTGTTGTGGCTTCACAAATCAATAAGTTAACAGATTCAGTTGAATGGATTGTAACAGTCATTCCTCTGTATATCGCATTTATGGTGATCATGCCTTTCATCTCTAAGTTAATTGGGCAGTGGATGAAACTTGACGTGAAAACAGGTCGTGCGTTAATCTTTAGCGGCTCGACACGAAATTCACTTGTGGTCTTGCCATTTGCTTTAGCTTTACCGAGCGAGGTGAGCACAATTGTTGCAGCAATTATTGTGACCCAAACGATTGTCGAAATAATAGGTGAGCTCCTATACATACGTTTGATTCCAAATGTCGTTTTACGTGATTAATAAAAATACCCCCTTGAAAGTGGCTTCAAGGGGGTATTTTTAACAGCAATTTGAAGTGCTATTACTATTTAAATCTAAACTACATACACCCGTTTCCGGTAGGTCTAGCTCTACTTTACGAGCAGCTTCAATATCACCTGTAAGGTACGCAACCACAGAACGAACTTGCTCATAGCCAGTCGCCATTAAGAAGGTTGGCGCACGCCCGTAGCTTTTCATACCGACAATATAAAAGCCAGTTTCAGGGTGACGTAATTCGAGCTCGCCATGTGGACGAACCGTACCACAGCTATGCTCGTTTGGATCAATCAGGGGTGCTAATGCTTCGATACTTTCAACGGCCCCATCAATCGATAAGCGAATTTCTTTTAGGAACGAGAAGTCTGGACGACTACCTGTATTCGCAATGATTTCATCTACTTCTGGAAGGCGTTGTTCACCCGTTACGCCTTCACCTTTAATGATGATACCAGCTGATGTTTGTTTAAGTTCCTCGATATAGAATGGGGTAAAGACCTTTACTTTACCATTATCAACTAATGTATGAATGCGACTGCCTAATTCGCCACGAGCAGCAAGTGCATCCTTTTCTTCACCACCATACGCATCTTCTACACGTTTTTTACGTAAAATCCATGTAATTTCAACGTCCTCAAGCTTCTCTAACTCTAAAATCGTATTAATAGCTGAGTGTCCACCACCGATAACAGCGATGCGTTTGCCTGTGTAGCGTTCTTTTAATGCTTCAACATTTGGAATGCCATAAAAGATTTTGTCAGTAAGCTTTTGTTCAGCTGATGTCCACACGTTGTCAGCGTGAACAGGATTCGGAGTTGCCCACGTACCCGTCGCATCGATGACAGCACTTGCAAGAATACGCTTTGTTTCACCATTTTGTTCTGTATAAAGTACAAACGGAGCAGATTCACGATTTGCAGACTTCATTTTATCATGATTTTTTTTACTAATGCCTACAACTGTTGTATTAAACGAAATAAATGGTTTGATCTCAGGTAAATTGGCTAGTGGCTGTAAATACGCCTCACGAATTTCTTGACCTGTTGGTAGGAGGTCTTCTTCTGGCATCGTCCAACTAGATTTCAGTAGTAATTGTTTAGCAGCTTTGTCAACATTGTATTGCCATGGTGAAAATAGACGAACGTGCTGCCAAGATTTAATGTTTTCAGCAACCTCAGCGCCCTTTTCAAGCACAATGAATGCTTCATTTGCTAATGAAAGGTGAGCAGCAGCAGCTAAACCGACTGGACCCGCTCCAAGGATCGCAACAGGATACGATTTATTTAATTTAAAAGGTGTTTCTTTAGGAAGTGACTCTTTTTGTGTATCTTCTACAGGCCCACAGCAAGAAGTAGTTGGCTCAGGTGCAGGTGCACAACAGCTTATATTTTGCGTTTTAATTGTTAATGGTATATTCATTTTAAATTCCTCCTAAAATACTTGTATTTTGCAACTATATGATAAATAAAAAGCAAGAGAATTCTTGCTTAGAAAATCGGGGTACAACATACCGTCGATTTAGACATGGCTTCATTTAGAAGCTGAATTGACCGAAGGACCGTTTCTTTTTCAAAATCATTCATATGAGAGAACACTTCTTCTAAATAGGCGTTCATCGATTCATCGATTGAAGTAGCGATGAACTTTCCTTGTGTTGTCAAATCTAAAATAGACACTCGTTTATCTTGTTCAGAGGCTGTTTTTTTCACTAAATCCATTTTAATTAACGTTTGAATTTGTCTGCTGAATGTTGTAATGTCCATAGCTAACGTTTCTGCAATTTGTTGCATGGAAGGTGTATGTTGTTTATCAATTTCGTATAAAATATGGCTCTGTACAGTAGAAATTTCAAAGCTACCAACAGAACAACAATTTTTATTAAGTAAGCCAAATCGTCTTGTTAGTATATGAAAGATCTCACGTTTGTTTTCCATGGAATCACCTCTCTTTATAAGTAAAACAAAAATAGTTGTAAAATGCAAGTAATGAATAGTGTTTTTAAAACCTATATTTATTTGAGTATGAAATAAAATGTAAAAAAGAACGCATCCACGTTGGTATCCGTTCTTTTTGTTAAGTTACGATTCTAATGCTTCTAAATAGCGATAAAGTGTCGATTTACTAATGCCTGTTTCATTTTTAATATCAAGTAATGTAAACTTGCCCGATTGATACATTTCAATGGCTTTTTTGACGTTGTCATCAGATTTTTTAGGGCGTCCAAATGATTTTCCCTTTGCTTTGGCTTCAGCCATGCCTAGTGTTGTAGACTGTTTCACGATATCACTTTGGAAAGAGATAAAAAATGCAAGTATTTGTTCAAGTGATGTTTCAAGGATTTGAGTTGACGTCATATTTTCTTCTAAAAAGTGCAGAACGACTTTGTCACGTTTACAAATTTTTAAAAGCTCCTCTAAATGCTTAGTTGTATCTGCAATGCTAAAAAAGCAAAGTACTTGAATCGTATCGCCAGCCTTTATTTCCATAAGTAATTCTTCTAAAGCCGTGCGTTTCTTTGCTCGGCCATGAGCCTCAGTGAAAACACGATCACATTTCAGTAGTGCTTCTGTTTGTTTTTGCATATTTTCATCGTTATATAATGGTCGTTGATAGCCGTAAATCATATTTTTCACTCCATTTTAGTTTCATAAAGGTTCCTTTTTAGGAAAAGTGTGCTATGATATTCAAGGATTTTATTTTAGATAAGAAGGTGAATATCATGCAAAGTTTACAGCAACAATGGTTTGGTAACGTGCGAGGGGACATCTTGTCAGGGATTGTCGTCGCCTTAGCACTGATACCAGAAGCTATTGCCTTTTCCATTATTGCCGGTGTGGACCCAATGGTTGGTCTTTATGCATCTTTTTCAATTGCTGTTATTATAGCATTTGTTGGGGGAAGACCGGGAATGATTTCTGCTGCAACGGGTGCAATGGCTTTAGTCATTGTCGATTTAGTAGCAGATCATGGCTTACAGTATTTATTAGCTGCAACGATTTTAACAGGGATACTTCAAGTGTTATTCGGCGTGTTTGGTATCGCGAAGTTAATGCGTTTTATCCCAAATGCCGTTATGATTGGTTTTGTGAATGCACTAGCAATCTTAATTTTTATGGCACAGGTACCACATTTTCTAGAAGAGGGAACGCTAACATATATTTTTATAGCAATCACACTGGTCATTGTTTATGTCGTGCCCCGTTATGTTAAAGCGATTCCAGCTCCTTTGATTGCGATTGTATTATTAACAGCTGTCGCAATTATGATGAATTTAGAAATGAAAACGATTGGTGATTTAGGGTCGATTACACAAAGCTTACCGAGCTTCTTTATACCAGACGTACCATTTAACTTTGAAACATTAGCCATTATTTTCCCTTACGCATTAGCACTTGCGTTAGTTGGCTTAATGGAATCACTGATGACAGCTCAAATTGTAGACGATATGACGGATACGAAGTCAAATAAAAATCAAGAAGCTCGTGGACAAGGGATTGCCAATGTTGTAACAGGCTTCTTTGGTGGGATGGCTGGTTGTGCGATGATTGGTCAATCGATTATTAACGTCAAATCTGGTGGACGAGGTCGTTTATCTTCACTTGTTGCCGGGATCTTCTTAATGTTCTTAATTTTAGTGCTTGGAAACGTGGTTATTGATATTCCAATGCCTGTATTAGTCGGTATTATGATCATGGTAAGTATCGGTACGTTTGATTGGGGTTCATTTAAATACGTGGCAAAAGCACCTCGAACAGATGCCATTGTGATGCTTGTAACAGTTGCAGCAGTAGTCTATACACATAATCTAGCGATTGGTGTAGTACTCGGCGTCATCTTAAGTGCCTTATTCTTCGTAGCATCCATTTCAAAGGTTCGCATTCAACAGAATAACGGTGTGTTTATAGTGGAAGGACCTTTATTCTTCGCATCGACACAAAACTTTATTCAAACGATTGAGGAAGCGAAAGAAACGAACGTGACGATTGATTTATCAAGTAGCCATTTATGGGACGAATCAGCGGTAGGCGCTGTTGTGAAGGTCGTTACTAAGCTAGAAGAGCAAGGGAAAACAGTTCAAGTGATTGGAATGAATCCTGCTAGTGAAAAAATCTATAAACAATTACTTGGCATGAGTAGTGCACATTAAAGGGGGATTATGGATGTATCAACACATTTTATTAGCCGTCGACGGTTCTGACAATGCTGTACGTGCGGCAAAGGAAGCGGTAAAGATTGCTTCAAATGATTCATTAATTGAAATGGTGTATGTCGCTGATTTCGACAAAGCGAAAACGGAAATGTTACATGCAGGGTCTAGTGAAAGTTTACTGCTAGAACGTAAACGTAAAATAGCACCTGTTGAGGAAGTGCTACGAGCAGCTGACAAGCACTTTAAATTAACAATCTTGCATGGCACACCGGGTCCTGAAATCGTGAAGTATGCTAATGAAAATAAAGTAGATATCGTGGTGATCGGTAGCCGAGGGTTAAATGGCTTACAAGAGATGGTTCTGGGTAGCGTAAGTCATAAAGTGATGAAACGTGTACAATGCCCTGCATTAATTGTGAAATAAACAGATATAAGTTAAAGGTACATGAATACCTTTGTGAGAGCAGCATGATTTTTAATCATGCTGCTTTTTAGATATTCCGTTATCGGAGGAAAGGTCTATCTAACAATTAAACGCCAAAGATAATTTCAGATTTCTACAATTATAAACTAGGTTTAATTATTATGATGTAATGATTAGAAATACAATAAAATAAACGAAATGGATATTTTATCACTAAAAAATAAATGATAATTAATAAAACGTGTATTTTTCGTGGTAATTGCATATAATAGAAGAACAGATAGGAAAGGATGATTTATATGAAATCATTATACGTTGTTATTGGAGAACGCATTCAAAACTATTTAGTTCAATTAAAAATATCTCAAAAAGAGTTTGCTGAGCAAATTAATGTATCACCTCAAGTAATGAATAAGATTATTCAAGGTAAAAAAGCAATTAATGCAATAGAAATTCAACAAATTGCGAATGCTCTTTCCATTTCAACAAATGACCTTGTTGGCGAGGTGCAGCCGAATGAGCCGATTACAGATCCTGTACTCTTCATGGTGGGCAAAACAGAAAACGAGCAAACAAAAGAAAAGTTACGTTTTTTAGACCATGTAATGGATCAAATGCTTCGTATCGAAGAAATTGCGAAGTAAGGAGATAAAATGATGAACGAATTAACAATAGAGGATATTAAGCTTCTTGACCAACGTGTGAATGAACAACTGGGTCGATTACAATTAACAAACCAAATTGTAAGGGAACAAGTTTTTCGTATTTTGCAAAATGAAACAACGTTTATGCAATATCCAATCGAAGACGATGAGCTGTGTGCATTTGTTTGTCAAAAGCAAGGGCGCCTCTTTTCTTATATTAATAGCTATATACCGCATGATAAGCAAATTTTCGCAGCAGCACATGAGCTGTACCATATTTGGTATGAAGAACAACGACTAAATGAAGTCGAAGTCTTAATGAATCAAACGCTTGAAGAAGAGCCAGCAGAGCGAAGTGAGAAAATGGCGAATCGCTTTGCAGCCATGTTTCTTGTACCGGAGCTTGTGTTACGCCAGCAATTAAGTGCCTTGCAAATTGACCGTGAAACAATCGCCTTAAAGGATATTGTGAAGTTAATCCCTATCTTCCAAGTTCCTTATAAAACGGTCGTCCTGCGTCTTTTTGAAATTGGATTCATTCGTGAAAAACAGTGCCAGCAATTTTTAACGATTCCAGACCGTGATGCGACGCAAGGTGTGGTGTATCAAATGAAGATTTCTCAACTGCCATTAGATTCACAGCAACGCTCAAATATCATTATGCTCGATGGCTATATTGAACATGTGGTTGAAGCGTATAATGATGAAAAAATCTCCTATACGGAGTTAAGAGAGTATTTAGCATTAGCGAATCAAACGCCAGGTGATTTTGGCTATCCAGAAATGACAGCAGATGATTTTGCGATGTTATTAGAGGACTGCGATGATTAAATGGGAGAAGGCCTTATTAGATGCAGATTTTTCATTTAAGCTCGGGCAATTGACGAATATGAATGTTATTGAAGACTATGTGGGTGAATTAGTCGGGACAATTTATATGCACCGCCATATTTACGAGCGAGAAATTTTAACGCCACGTAGTGTAAAAGAGCAAATTGATCGGTTAATTACGAAAGGAAAAGCAGAAATTGTTGATTTAAGTACACTGCCTTCACCACTTGAAAAATCACTGTATCATGAGATGGTTACCTTGCTAAAAGCAGCAGATGTTGAAACGAAGGAACTCGGTAAGAACTGGGGCGAAACGGTATCACTGGCTTACGCAAAGGTCAGTGGTATCCCGTATTTTTTATCAGATGAAAAAAGCTTGCAAGCACTAGCAGATGAATATTTGAATACAGATGCGCAACATAGTATTACAATTATTCGCTTAAAAGATTTCATTCTCGCTTTAAAAGAAGCAGGATATAAACGAAAAGAATGCCAAATGCTTTGGCTTGTTGCGAACTTTGACCCGTCACGGAAAGAACAAAGTCGTGATTGGGCGAAGAAAGTATTTAGTGAAGAATTATGGCCACTAGATTGAATGAAAAATTCGTCTTTCATCGTGAGAGACGAATTTTTCTATTTTAGAAGGCTTGTGAGACAAATTGAGTAAGGTAATTGTCCGTTGAACGTAATTTCAGGAAGCCTCAGCAAGCTTTACACATTCTAAATACCCATCACTTAATATGAGTTTCTTCTATTATATATAGTGTTATAAATACGGTTTCTCACCGTTCAGTACCTGCTGCTTTACTTCTTTAAACTTGGCTACCAGTTCTTCGCCATTAAAACCAGCTGCGATTAGTTCTTCTAATAAGTTCTCCGCAAAGTCTTCATCCACTTTGAAAACCGGTTTAATCACTAACTGACCCTCATGTAATTCAATTGTTACTTCCTCACCAATATTTAGCGTGTCATAGTATTCTTTCGGGATCACTAAATGACGCTGCGCCGAAACTTTGATGGTTTTACTTTTAATTAGTTCATTATTCATTAATTATCAGTCCTTATTTTTAAGTTATGGATAGTTATCTATTATTCATTATAACCTATTAATAATTTTTCATACATCATTTACTGATTAATGAGTATAAATATTAAATAATAATTACTTATAAATTAGTTATAATCAAAAAATGAACAATGCTTCAAAGACAAAAAAGATTCCTTTTTAGACGTTGATAAATTATACTAATAATAAGCATAAAATTGATGAATTAGCATATTTATCAATTAATAAATAAACATATTAAAATATTAATACATAAAGTAATTTATTATTTTAAATATTTATTAATTAAAATATAAGTATATTAGTTATATTATTAGTTTATATAATAAAATGTAAACGTATTAATAAATTAAAAAATAAAAGTATTAAACAATTAATATATTAATTTATTACGGAGGAGGAAGTGCGAGATGTTAGGAGCAGAAAATCCGAAAATCATTCGGTTGAACACCTTAGCCACGAATCAGAAGGTCAATGCATCGATTGAAGCGGTACTTGAGCAAAAAAAGAAGATGTATCAGCCCGACTTTGATCAATTCGTTCGTTTTTGTGAGGAAGAAGGACGTGAGCTTAATTTTGACGCACTTGAAAAATATTTACATCATTCTATCACCGAGCAACGTGTGAAGTATTCGACCTTTAATCGTCGTGCAGCTGGGGTACAGTTCTTCCTTAAAGATGTACTGGGCTTAAAGCAAACAGAGGATGAAAAGAAACGAATACAGATTATCCGTCAGTTATACAATACAGAGGAATACCTACGCCTGAAGCCGATGCGTGGTGTGCGAGCAGAGAAACAGGACGAGGTACTTGCCCTTATTAATAAGTACGATACAAGTAAGCGAGCAGATATCCGCAAGCGTGCCATTTGCTTTGTGAATCTCATTACGGCCAATCGTCCATCAGAAATGGTACGACTAAAGGTCAGTGATTTTGATTTAGAGAATAAGACAGTATGGGTCATGTTAAAAAAGCAGGGCGATATGAAGGAGAAACGGCTAACGCTAGACTGTGTGCTTGCGGTGAAAAAATACATTGAAACATCAGGGCTAGCACCAGATGATTACTTCGTGGGGGCAGCAGATAAGTGGGGCAATTATAAAAATCGTATGATCACCGAACGCAGCTACAACCGGCTCATTCATGATTGGCTAGGCTTTGCACCTTACACGCTACGCAAAACGCAAATTACCCATATGCACCGAAAAAAAGCAGACTTAGCCACAATCGCCAAGCAATCGGGGCATAAGTCGCTACAAACAATCACCCAACATTATTTAGAAGTGGATAATGCGGATGTGGAGGAGTATTTGTGATTAGTTAGGTAAAGTACTCCGTATTATAGATAAAGTGTATAATAGCTTGAAATTTCTATTTATCAAATTGTTACTAGGTTAATTACGCCATGGATATAAAGTATTAAGAGTTGATGTTTTATCGTTGATGTAATTCTCTACCCAGTCAATTCCCGTGGATATACATTGTTCAAGAGTAATATCAGTATATTTAAAAGTCTTGATAAATTTAAAATCCATATCATAATCTCCTTGCATCCAAGTATCACCACAGTTCTCTTTTTGTAGCCAAATAGCTGGTAAGCGATTAAATACACAAATTTTAGCTTCATCAATTTGTCCAGCTGCTTCAGACTTTTCAATTAGAATAAATCGAGAAATAGCAGCGTATGCAAGCATCTTTTCTTCATTAGAAATAGAGTCTATCTCGGGTTGCATTTTAATAAGAATTGTTTGGTAACCTTTTTGTTCAATAATTTTTGCGATATTTTTTAAATGTGTCATACATTCGTCAGGAGAATCTTTACCTAGGATTAAAACTGTATTCTTTTTACAAGATTGAAGCCATGTATTTAAATCTTGAGAAGAAATTGGTTTATGAGTATTTTGTATTTTAGAAACTTTACTTTGAACAAGATCTTCGGTAATAACAAATTTTAAATGGCTAAATTCACGTGCAAAGCTAGGTCTATAAAATTGTTCCGATTGAAGTAATAATAAGAATTTTGAAGAAAGATCTTGTTGTAATATTGTTTCAACAAGATTTACACAATTGTTTTTTTTAGGCAAGTAAGGCGTATAAATAGTATCTTTATCAATACCTAATTGTCTTATAATACTCAAAATCTCTGTGTCGGAATACTTTGAATTTAAAAAATTTATGGTTTTGTCTTGATCTTCGTAGGATAATTTAAAAAGTGAATCCAAATAATTTTCCTCCTTCATTTCCACTTTCTAATTGTAAAATAATGTGCTGTTCAAGCACTTCTTCAGGTTTATAAATTGTAGTGATAATATATTGGAAATCTACAATGCCTTTGTTTTGTAATTCAGATTCTTCAAGTTTGAGAATATACGTGAAGATTCTATAATATACATCTAAATCTATGTCATTTACGTTTGGAGAGTCATGTATTAAAAATCTTGGGTGATATGTTGAATTAGTAAGGCTTAATTCTAATAAAGCTAAATCAAAGGCAATAACCTTAACGTTTTGTGCAGCTGCGCCACTATCAATATTATTTTCAGAATCTAAGTACGCTACATCAACTTCAATATTATTGGCTTTAGGACTAAATTTAAGAATACCTTGGCGGGTGTTGTTATATAAGTGTCTAACAACATTATCATATATTATTTTTAATTTTGACTTGTTATCTTCAATTTCTAAGTTAGCATTATCTATTTTTTCTTTTATTGTTTGTTTAGTTTTTACATGTGACTTCATATTATTACTATAATCTTTTATATCTTCTTGGATACTTTTCAAATACAGTACATCAGCATGCTGTTGTTTTAGAGTGTTTAAAATGTTTTCTTTGGTATCTAGTTCTAAAACTAAATCTTTTGTATATGTATTTAATTTTTCTAGAAGGGTTAATCTATTGCGATTTTCTGCTATCAAATTAACTTTGTCATAATGAATACTAGTTCTTAAATCATCTATTGCAGTAGTCAAGTCACTAATTTCATTACTTAAGATTTCTTTAATCAATAAAGATGCAGTGGATTTTTCTTCATATTTCTCTTGTGTCATATTATTTAAATCAAAATCTTGTAAACATGTAGGACATTTTTTAGAATTAAGTTCTTTAAAAAAATTTTCAGCTGTTATGAATAGGTTTAATGAGTCTAATTCTTTATAAATATCATTGATTGTGGCTTGATAATTTAATATTCTAGATTCATTAAAATCGATATCAGAGTTTAGTTTGGATATATTAATTTCAATTAAATCGAGCTGTTTTCGAATTAAACTTTCTTCATTGTTTCGGGTTAATAGTCGCTCTTTAATTAACTTTATTTCGTTAGAAAGAGTTTCAAATTCACTTTCATAGTTTAAGAGATGTTCTTCAAAATTTATCGTCAATTCTTTCTTTTTTAAATATCTAGTTAAAGTATTTAAATCTTGAGACGCTTGTTTTCTTTTTTCTTCAGCTTTATTAAATTGTTGTTCTAAGACTAGTTTTTTATGTGTGCTTAAACCTGAAAAAAATTCAGTACGGAGTCTAGAAAATGGTTGCCCTTCGCTCATACCTAAAGGTTGATAGATATTAGAAAAACCATCTAGTTGATTTCTTATTAATAAAGGTAGATAGCCTCTTAAAGAAATAATTTTTTCATCATTAATATAATTTTCTTTTTGAAGCAAAGATTCTTCAATGAATTCTTTGTAATCCTCCAAGGAAGGGCCTCTTATATATGAGACACTATCATTTTTAGTAAGTCTCTCCTTTACCCAACCCTTATAAATAAAGTTTTCATCATTATTTATTAGATTTCGGCATAGAGTGAAATTAGTTTCATTTATAGTTATTTCCATCAATAAATAATGATTATTTAGTTTTTGTCGAGCTCTAGTTTGCTTCTTTTGAAAGAAATTAGTACTACCTAATCCATAATCAATTAGTCGAATAAAAGTTGATTTACCTAAACTGTTACGAGGGCCATCATCTTCATCGACTATTACTTTCTCTGCAAAAACAACATTTAGTCCTCTGCGTAATGTAACATCAGCTTTACCTTTTATAGGTAGTGTACCAATATAATTTATGTATAATTTAACCATTATTAATCTCACCTGCTATTTTATTAATCATATAATTGAGTTCATTAATGTTGTAAGCCTGAATAATTATTGTGGCTACCTTAACTTTTGATGTCATAATACTATTTGAATTTTCTAGTTGATGAGTTATCTGTTCCAGATAGTTGGTATTTAAGGTAATCAAGTCCTGTTTAATATTAAGAAGTGAATATGATAACAGATGTTTAAAACCATTCTTAAATCTAACATTATACTTTTCAGATAATAAGGGCATTAATAATATGTCTAAATTAAACATTTCATACTCATTAAAGAGGTACAGATTTTCTATCTGGGAATCGCTACGTCCTAATATTTGTATCGAAACTTTAGGAAATCTATACAGATAAAAGGCTATTGCTAATTGTTCAACAGAACAAGCTTTTAGATTATAAAGTAAATTCATTAAAATATAACCATTAAGCTCAGGGCTATCCTCGATTTCATATAATTTATGTTCATAATTAAAATCTCTGGTCATATCATATACCTCATTATTCGTTAAATATCAGACATTGAGCTGTTGTTCCGAAGATTATCCCATAAAGATAATTGATTGTATTTTTATTTATCTGATTTTGGGATAGAGATCCATAGAGTCTATCTAACAACACGCTTAGCCTTTTTTCGGCTGGAAATTGTTCAACTGGGTAATCTGCTAAGACTTCTTGATATAATTGGCTAACTTTGAGATCAATTTCATGATAAGAATGAAATCCTAACTTTTGTGCTTTTCTTTGTAAAACAGAGTTGTCATTTTTATAAATAATTGCTGTTTTTCTAGTTGAAGGTTTAAATTTAGCTTTAAATTTTAATTTAGCTTTAAACTCAAGATGGTGAAAAAATTTATTATCATAAGTTTGAGTATCTTGAGTGGTTTCTAATGAATGTAATAAATCTCTATACAACAGCCCAAAGTCATAAGCCAAATGGTTATCAAAAAGTGTGGAGACAGACTTCGAATTATAGGTTTTAAAAAGATTATTATCTATTTCATTTTCAAGATTATAATGAATACCTAGTTGATTAGCCTTAGTTACTAATGCCTCTGCTTTTTGTAGATTAGTAAATTGACTGGAAAATATATCGAGTGGTGCAACACCAATAGACCTTGCAAGACTATTAAATTGAGTGTCGTTTAGGTTAAGGCTCACAAGTCTTTTAATTAATACCTCTTCAGCTTGTGGAGTTAGGTTTGTCATTTACATCCCTCAAATATTTCAATTTTGTTTTTAAATCGACATACGTTAATTTATTGTAACATATAAACTTTTTTAGTTGAAATTGTAATTAATTGAAATGTTAATGCTACTTAAAATGAAATGAAAGAACGTTAAAATACTATAGATAGTGATTAAAAATAACTATTAGAGGTATCACGAAAGGACTCTTAATTTAAATAATTTAGTAAGATAAATATATTATTTTTAGAAGTGGTCTGTATTTGGTCGGCGGTCTGTTTTAATCTATAGGATAGATAACAAACGTAATATTCAAGCTTATATTAGTTTACTTATAAGCCGAAGGGACATGGGTCTATTCGGTATTTTTTATACATGAAATCGTACAAAATTAAAATCGGGAAGTATATTTTGTACGAAATATGGTATACTAAAATTGAGGTGAAAGAGATGGATTTCAAACATACAGCAACAGTGATTCTTGAATGGATGCAGGAAAATCAAGTGTCTAAGACGAAAATGGCGGACATGGTTGGGATTAGTGAAGGGTTACTGCGTGCTATTTTAAAGGGCGATCGTCGGATTACGTCAGATCGTTTAACGAAATTTGCAGAAGTAACAAACATCCCTCGTGCCACACTTTTAGGCTTATCTGAAAAGGAACTGTTTGCGGGCTATAGTGTCATTCCACGTGGTGGAACGGAGTTGTCGGTGGCAAATAAGCACCAAATTCAACAGGTCGCGATGCTGTTAAACGCATACGAAACCTTTAAATAAGCGGGGTTGAATCAATGGACCAATTATTACAACAAGTCGAACGCTTAGCGGAAGATTATTATAAAAAGTATATATCAGATAAAACATCGCTCGTCATTGCGGATGTACTAGAGGATATTATCATCCAGCAAGGTATTGAAGTCATTTATATACGGCTGCCAAAGCTAGATGAAGAAAGTCGTTTATTAAATGGGATGTTTTTAAAACATGTGGACTCAAGCGTGCAGCCCAAAATCGTGATTAATCAGCTCGATTCGGCACGAACGCAACATTTCACACTCGCACATGAATGGTTCCATTACATTTTAGAATCGGAGGACTTAAAGAAATATGATATCCATATTTCTTCAAATGATGTATTGGAGCGTGCAGGTGATTACTTTGCAGCGACCATTTTAATGAATAAAGATGCATTTATTTCATATTTTGAAATCATTGGCGGGCAAGCAATTGAAAAGAAAATTTATAAGCTAGCGGATATTTTCAAAGTGCCCTATGTGAGTGTTGTTCGCCGTATAAAAGAGTTAGGGCTCTGGGATGTGACAGCGTATGCGAATTTTACAGAAGAACAATTTATACAGTTACGTGAAGATTTACTGGGCGAGTCGCTTTTAGATACGGCACCAAAGCGCAAACAGTTTGAGCAGTTTCAGGAAAAGGTGATTGTGCGTGAGGCAGCAGGTACATTACCAAGTATTGAGGCAGCGAAAATTTTAGCGGATTTGAATCCAGCCTTAGCACAAACGTATTATGAAAAGTCTGCCAGTGCACAGGACATCGATGCACTGTGGGATGAATTAGACGAGTAATGGAGGGAATCGAATGAAGGACATCATACTGCCGATTCCCTCTAGCTGCTTTATCGATGCGAATATTATTTTCTATATTGAAAAGCTCAAATCCAAGGGTGACTTTATCAATATCATTGAACAAGTGTATGAGCGTATTTATATTCATGAGGAAGTGTATAAAGAGCTGAGTCATGCAAGTCAAAGCTTTGTTGATATGAAATGCGAGGAGCAAAAATGGGTACGTTTAGAGCCACTGCAAACATTTAAAGACATTTACGTAGATTATCAGCAAGCACTGAATATGGTACAAGCTAAGCTTATTGAGGTAGACAAGCGTCGCGGCAAAGAAGGCAGCGCCGGTACAGGGGAAATTGCCTCTTTAGCAGCTGCGTATTTATTAAATGCAGAAATTATTTGTAGCAATGATTATTCGATTGAAATCGTAATTCATGAGGTGCCACTACATATTTTTAAGGACGGGGACGATGAGCAAGAGCCCATCTTTATTAAGCACCATCGATTACTTGATTTTTGTGAGCTCGTTGTAAAAGGACAAGCATTGCCAAGAAAAGATGTAAGGAAATTCTATCAGATTGCGAATATAGAATTGAAAACGACTAATCCAGAGAGATTTAAAGAGTTGTTAGCTGAGTTTGACGAACGGATACCAGCTGAGGGTAATTAAAAAGGTAATTTTTTTCTTGTTAGGTCATAAAATGATACAATCACAATAATACCTCTAAATTGTAGGCTCACGTATAGGTGAGGAGATACTACAATGAAGGATAAAGTTATTAAATTTATAGCAGCTCTTTTGCTGACAGGAATTATTATGTTACATGTATGGGCAGAGTATATAGATAATTGGATCCACAAAAAATGATAGTTACCAATGATTGAAAAGCTTTTGTATTGATTTAAAATTATTGTGAAAATAAGTGAGTAGATTTAGGGGGGGGCCGGCCTGTTAAAGTTTTTAACAGGGCTGAGCTTACCCTTATTTTAATTAATTACATAATAAAGTACAGAAATGACGTAAAAGCACTATATATTGATAATTATTTGATTGTTTTTTATAATAGTGTTAATTAATCAATCCACTACACTAAGTAGCAGCTGAAAGATCTCCCACGAGAAGATTCAGTGATAAACGCAACACCCACGCCTTTAGGGCAAAAAAATAAATAGTACTCACGCTTATTTTGGCGTGCCTGTAAGTCGAATGGACATTTTGTCTGTTCGGCTTTTTTTGCGTTTAAAAACGGATGGTTAATTAAAAAAATGAAAAGGAGCGGATATAAATGGGCAATGTCACGGAGATTAAAGACTATTTAAATGCACAGTTCTTGGAGCGTGAAGCGGAGGTTGAGGCAATCTTAACAGCAGTCCTTGCGAAGCAGCATACGCTACTCATTGGACCAGCAGGCACTGGGAAGTCAGCGCTCGCGAGTGAGCTGCATCGTTGTATTGATGGGCTTTCTTACTTCCAGTGGTTACTGACGAAGTTCTCGACGCCTGAAGAGGTATTTGGTCCACTGTCACTAGCGGGGCTTGAGCGTGATGAGTATGTGCGAAATATAGAAGGGAAGTTGCCAACCGTGCATCTGGCGTTTCTTGATGAAATTTTTAAGTCAAACAGTGCAGTATTAAATGCATTACTGACACTCATTAATGAACGCATTTTTTATAACGGGGGCGATGTACTAGAGGCACCATTGATGACGGTTATTGGTGCGTCAAATGAGTATCCTGAAAGTGAGGGGCTAGAAGCGTTGTTTGACAGGTTCCTACTGCGTATGGAAACGCGTTATATTCAGTCGGATCAAACGTTTTTAAAGCTACTAGCGCCAAGTAAAAAGTTAATTGTGCCGAAAATGACCTTAGAAGAGCTTGAAGATGAGCAATTTGCGGTGAGCTTAATTGATATTCCACGTCACGTACTTGAAAAGTTAGTCGTGGTGCGTGGGGACTTAAAAAATGAAGGGGTGCAGGCATCGGATCGTCGTTATAAGCAGAGTTTACCGATTTTACAAGCTCGTGCGTATTTACAGGGACGTGCAGAGGTAAGGCTATCGGATTTACTGCTTTTACAGCATGCCCTGTGGGAAACACCTGAGCAGCAGGGGCTCGTAAAGGATGTACTCGAGAGTCATTGTCTACTAAAAAGTGAACAGGAATTGCAGAAGTTAGCGTCGGTGTACCAAACGCTTCACCAGAAATACGGCGTTATGGGTACATTGAATGTAACAGACGAGGAAATTGCAGAAGGTAATATGCAGCTAAAAGAGGTGACGCAGCGAGTTGCGGCACTGATGAAAAGTAATCCTGAAATTGAAACAGAGTCACAGCAGCTACTTACAGACATTCAAGCGTTTCAAGCGAGTCTGGCTGCTGCCACATTAGACATTGAAGGGGTGTAACAGCCCCTTTTTTTTTACTTGAAAGGGAGTGACATACATGGAATTTTCAACAGTTGAAAAAATGGCGGAGCTGACAAAGAGCCCCGTGCTAAAGGAAATAAGCTACAGGGCATCGGTTTTTAAGCAACATGTGTGGATTGGTGCAAACGGTGAATTTGATGTGACAGAAGAAGATGTTGAACGGGATATACAGCTTTTTATTCCTGTGTATTCATTTGTTTCGTTTATCATCCAGTTAATCGAGCTTAGAAAAGCATTTAAGGTAGCGTGTGTCTATACAAAGGAGCCTATGAATTATGGCGTTTGTGTCCCAGAGTTAGTTGAAACGGAAGGGTACACATTTAGCTACTACGATTCCTTTTATCAAAATGTGCTCTTTTCACATATGAAGGAAGCGAATGTTTTCATTTATTTAAGCGACTTTGAATACTACGCCAATTTATATGTAAAAAGAAGATAGGGATTAAAGGGAGGAAGCAGCATGAAACGTGAAACGGTACTCAATACGGATCTCTTTGATGATTATGCGTACGACAAAATTTATCAATCCTCAAAGAAACTACAAAGTATTACAAAAAAGCAGGAATACCCATACTTTCGGGCGTTGCAGCAGGATATGTGGAGTAGCTTGTATAAGGTGAACCCACAAATTGAAGCCGAAGTCGCCCCAGAGCTAGTCGGTAATCAAAGCTTAATGCAAAAGGTGATGACAGACGAGGCGTATAGCCAGGCGAAACCAAAAACGACATTAGATACGCTCACAGCAGCCATCTCGTCACTCCTATTTACGGAAAAAGTATCACAGTGGCTTGATGAAATGAAAGAAAGTGAGCCAGTGAAACAGGCATACGAGCATTTGCAGCAGGCATACGGTGAGGAAAAAGAGGAGGCGCTTGAGCAGCTTGCGACGGCCATTCAACAAGAGGCGGAGAATGGCACACCTAGCTTGAGTGGGATACCAGACGAATCAAAGCCGATTGAAGCCGGTGTGAAGGCACTCCTAGCAGGAAACGGGCATATGGACAGTAAAGTGCCACTAGCTGAAAAACTAGAGCTAGCAGAACTGTTAATGCAACATCCCAAGCTCTCACGCATCGCCAGTGAAATTGGTCGCTTTCAACTATTGTCAGGCGGTTTTCGAAAGAAACGTGTGGAAGAGGCACCCGGTGTGGCAGATATTACACTAGGTACAGAGCTTGAAAATGTGCTAAGTAGTGAGCTCGTCACGCTGCGTCATCCATTACTAAAGCGAGTGTTTCAAAAAAAGTTTGTTGAAGGAAATTTACTGACGTTTAAGCATGAAGGACAAGCAGCGGCAGGGCAGGGACCAATGGTGATTTGTATTGATGAATCTGGCTCGATGAATGGGTCTCAGGAGGAATCGAAAGCGTACTGCCTGTCACTTTTGTTAAAGGCAAAAAAGCAAAAGCGTGACGTCGCCATTATTCGTTTTGACGACCAAGTAGTAACGCATACGTATAAAAAAGGGCAAATTTCTGCAAGTGAGCTCGTACAGTTTGCGACAAGCTTTATGGGTGGTGGCACGAACTTTGAGCGACCTCTCACGGAAGCGATGCAGCAAATTCAGACGAGTCGCTTTCAAAAGGCAGATATTGTGTTTATTACAGACGGTGAAGCAGATGTAAGTGAAGCGTTTTTAACAAGATACCACGAGCTAAAAAAAGAACGTGGCTTTCATACGTATGGCATCTTGATTGGTATGCAAAATACGACGTCACTTGAGCGGTTTTGTGATGAAGTAATGAGTATTCAAAATTTAAAGGATAAAGGAGCGATACAAGTACTAAAGAAAATCAATTAACATATAAATATATAAATATATAAATATATAAATTTATTAATATATTAAATAATAAAATACTGTACAAGAAAAGACATGAAACGTTCAATGCATGTTTCATGTCTTTTTGTTTGATGAATCTATTCTGAGGCATAGGCTAGCACGTTCATTAACGATAAAGCAAGCTTGCTATGATGAATAAAATTACATAAAAAGCTTAAAATAGAATAGATACGACATAAATATAGAAATAAAGGCTCTATTTATTATATAATAAAATAAAAATCGGTATAATTTTTATCAAAAATCGTTTTTAAAGGATGATTAACGTGAACAACATCGTAAAAGTAAAGTCTTTTTACATTCATAATATAAAAAATGTGAAGCATGGGGAGATTTCAATTCCTGTTAGCTTTGAGGAACTGCACCAATCGAATTTGGTTGGTTTATATGGACAAAACGGATCGGGCAAGACAACGGTTGTTGAAGCTTTTAGCCTGCTAAAAATATTAATTAGTGGATGGATTCCTAAAAAGAATGTACCTGAAAGCTTAAAGCTACGTGAAAAGCATAAGGAGCTACTCAGCTTTGATCAGCCAACTGCTACATTAGAATTTGACTTTCTTGTTCAAAATACGTTTGGCCAGTACTTTGTAAACTATTTTGTGGAGCTTTCGTTGGGTGAGGAAGGGCTATTTGTTACGCAAGAAAGAATGAGCTATAAAGAAAATGAGAAAAATAAAAAGCCAAAGCTACTCATCCAAAAAAATCATGAGGATGTTCAAATTAGAACGAAAACATTAAGCATGTTCAATGAAGACACACGCGTAAAATTAAAAGTCGTGAATCAGCTGTCAAAGGAGCCCGAAACATCGTTTATATTCCACAAAGATGTGAAGGAGCTTTTGAAGGAGCAGTTAGAGCCAGTTGAATATGATTTAGTGCGTTGCTTAGCTGAGGAGTTTAACCGAGATTTACACATTGTGAATAATGAAAGCATCGGCTTACTCATGACAAAGATGATTATGCCGTTTAGTATTCATTTAGAAAAAAAGCGTGGTGCGATTCCGTATGATTTAGATGCGCCGGCATTATTGCCAGAAGTACTCTTTCATACATTACGCGATGTCATTGAACAAAGTAATAAAGTGTTAAAGGCGATTATTCCAGGGCTTGAGATTAAAATACACGAAATTAATAAGGAAACGAACGATGAAGGTGAACCGAGTGTACGCTTTGAATTTTTATCAAAGCGTGGGGATGTCGAACTGCCACTACGTACTGAGTCGGAAGGGATTTTAAAAATCATTTCGATTTTAAGTGTGCTAATTGCTACGTACAACAATCCGAATGCCTGTGTCGTTGTAGATGAAATTGATGCGGGTGTATTTGAATTTTTATTAGGTGAGCTTTTAGAGGTCATTAAAGAAGGTGGTCAAGGTCAGCTCATCTTCACATCACATAACCTGCGTATTTTAGAGGTGTTAACGCCAAAGGATTTATGGTTTACAACAGTAAATGAGGATAATCGCTACATCCAATTAAAAGGTATTAAAAAGATGAATAATATGCGAGACGTTTATTTACGAGCGATTCAGCTTGGTGGTCAAGAGGAAGAAATCTACCAAAAGACGAAGACGTTCCAAATTAAACGAGCATTCCGAAAAGCTGGTGTAAAAAATGACTAAAAAGGTTGTTTTAGTATTAGTAGAAGGGGAAGCGGAGGAAACGGTTTTAACGGAGTATTTAGAAGAAGTGTTTGGGGATCAAGAAGTATTTATTGATGTTCAAAATGGCGATGTATTGGCAGACTGGAATCAAGATAAAAACGTAAAAAATGCAATTGGTGATGTCATAAAGGCATACTTAAAGAAGACCAAATTTAGAGCATCTGATTTAAAATGGGTATTCCAAATTACCGATAGTGACGGTGTCTTTATTGCAAATGATCATGTAAAAGTAGATGAGCAAAAGGGGCTCTTTTACGATGAATCTGCTATTTTCGTAAGTGATATCCAGAAGAAAAGACAAATTGAGCAGCGAAATGAGAAAAAAGCGAAAAACATGAAAGTCTTGTCTACAACGAGTCACTTTAATTTAGAGCGTGTGAAAATACCGTATAACATTTATTATTTTTCTACTAATTTAGATCATGTGCTCTGGGATGAGCGAAATGAATTGCAGCATCAAAAAACAAGGAAGGCTGAACAATTTATTGAAACGCTTGAATGCACGTTAGAAGAGTTTCTTTGGACATACAGTGCCATCTCGCAAGACGAATTGACGGAGCAGGCCTATAAAGAAAGCTGGACCTACTTAAGTGAAGAGGTCAATTCCTTAAAGCGTGTAACGAACGTCACGCTGCTGTTTGAGCTAGCGAGAGAGCAGCAAAATAAATAAGTAACGATAATCACATCGCCGTTTAGGGTGGTGTGATTTTTCTTTAATGAATCCATTGATGATCGGATTAGAATAATAAATTAACCAATAAATATTTAAATTCATTAATATATTAATTAATTATTATTCTCTTGTTCCTTCAATTTCAAAATTTCCCATAACAGCCTTAGCTGCTGCACTTGATTCGCAGTTAAGTCTTCTAGCTCGTCCTCAATCCACTCACGCAGTGGCTCGTTTGTAATGTTATTTAACTTTTCCTTATAGAGCAGTTCATATTCATGGGCTCTTTCCATCGCGTGTAGATGCTCGGCGTTGTAGCGATTGTAGGCTTTATTGGTTAGCACAATGTCCTGCCAGCCGAGCAGTTCGTCAATGCCTTTATTATAGAGAGCACCGAGTTTAAGGAGATTATCAAGCGTGGGGATGCTGCGACCAGATTCATAGTAAGAATAGGCAGAGGGACTCATGCCTAAAAAGAAGGCAACGTCGAGCGTACGGATGCCTACATGCTGTCTTGATTCCTTTAGATTTTTACGCAAAGCAGCCTTCACCGCTTCAATATCTACAATCCCATTCATAGAAAACCTCCAACAAGTCAGAATATTGTAACAATAGTTTACAGGAGTTGCAGCCGTGTAACAAATATTAAAATTAAATAATAATTAATTTTCTGTGTACATTATTTGTTGACAGTAACTTTCGATTAATCTATAATTCAAAATTATCAAATTATTATTAAGTATTATGCGTTTTATTTTGGTTGGTAGGAGCTATAATTAACAATTAGTTAATAAAAGGGGTGAGAAGGATGGCATTTTATGCAGTTTGGGTTCAAACCGGTAAGGAGCAGGCAGTCACGGAGGAACTAATTTCACGTCGTATTCCAGGGCTTGAATCGATTTTTACGTTGGATCGCTTCACGGCTATTCTTCAAGGGTGCCCTTCTGAAGAGATAATTGAAGTGAATAGCTGTGACTACCTACAGATAGGTGAAATGCGTAAACTTATGCAAAGAATGCGTACGGCTGCATGTGATCAGGATGTGGATACACGTCAGTTGCTGCAAGGCTACCGTATGGCATTGCACGAATTAACGGAGGCGTTTCGTCAGCAGCGGGAAACAAGTACGTCGCTTTTACAGGGCTATGTTTTAATTGAGCTTGCTGAGGAGGAGCAGCTTTCGGCGGATACATGGCATTTAATTAAGGATATTCCGTATGTAATCGATATTCCTTCTGATTTAGCCATTCCAGAGGCGGAAATTGTGACGTTCTTTACGTACAATCCGTTTGTCTTTATTGCGTCATTTGCCAAGCGAATAGTAGGACCATTCATCCAAGAATCAATTAGTACCCGTTTTATGTCACAGGTGGAGAGTGTGCGTTTAGTGTGGAGTACAGCACTGCGTCAATTTATCCGAAAGCGGCTTGTCTGACGGTTGCTTAAGTCTCGCGGGGTGATTCGAATGGTCGGTCGGCTTCGTCACAGGCTATAGGAAAATTTCCTGAAAAGTTTCATATTCGGGGATGGCGGAGCACGGTCTAAATTTAATAGTGAGGTGGTTAGGATGCAAACACCCAAGTTCGCAGCTATCCATCAGTTTCGGCAGTTACTTTTACAGCAAGTAGCGTACCGACAACTGATGGATAGCTTTTATTTATTTCAAAAAGGCTATGCAAAATTAGAAGATATTGAACGCATGGCGGTGTATTTAAATCAGCAGCAGGTGCTTATTCCATCTACAGAGTGCATCGAGCAGCATGCTAGACAAATTCAAGCAGAGCTAGAGGTCATTGATCAGCAAGTTGCTTATTTACGGCAGTTTTTAATCGAATATGGTCTGGATGATAGTAATGCATTAATCAATTAGTATATTAATCAATTTATATAGAAAGGGTGAGGTTATGTTTAAAGGGTTGTTTCTATTTATCTTTGGGCTCATTGCCTTCATTTTTGTGGGCGTAATTTTACTCGAAACCTTCCCGACCTTACAGCCTGTGTGGAATGAATTTAAATCCCTTGTTGCTGTGACCTATAACGAGGTGAAGGTTGAATACGGGGCGTTAGCAGCGGGCGTCATTGCAATTGGACTTTTAGCACTGGCAGCAACGTCACTGAATAAACGGTAGGAGGTGAGAGACGTGAAGTGGATGAACAGGGCGAAAAAGCTGCCAACAGACGTCACACAGGCAGTACGTCAGGATTACGAGCTTGCAAAGGAACGAAAGAATATGAAAAAGGCACGCGTGAAGCCAAAGGGATATTGGTTAAGGAAACTAGGGGTAGCATTGTTTTGGCTAGCCTTTTTATGTGTGCTTTTAATCATCGGGAATAGCTTTTTCAAAACAGACGAGGTGACGAGTGAGGACAAGCAAGCACCAAGTATTGTAAAGGTAACGTCGATCGAAGCGACAGAATTTGCGAAACGGTTCACACGTGCGTATTTCACCTTTACCCCAGCGGATGATTTAGCAACGACACGTGAAAAAGCGTTGCAGCCATTTTTAGCAAGCAACGTCGAGGCATTTGCAGGGCTAGATGTACTTAGCTCACTGTATCAGTCGAGCGTAGTCGCAACAGAAATACTCGATGTAAAGCAGCTATCAGAGAGAACGTCACATATTACAGTAAAGGCAACGCAGCAGCTGACAGCGGTGAAAAAAGCAGGTGAACAAGGCATAACAGACATACCAAAAGAAGAGCAAACAACGGAAAACATCGTTCAATATCTCGTTGTGCCAGTCGGCTATGACGAGCAATTTTTCGTGTACGGCAATCCCATGTTTACGTATGTTGAGGAGCCAGATATTTCTTCCTCTGTGACGGTCGGCAATTTAAAGGAGGCACCGATTGAAGTGATGCAGGATATTCAAGCATTTTTACCAACCTTCTTTAAAGCGTACACAACAGATGAGCAGGAGCAGCTAAACTATTTACTTGAAACCGACAACCTTGCCATTAGCCTTCAGGAATCGATGATTTTTGAAGAGGTAAGAAGTACAAAAGCGTATGTGTTAGAAGAGGGCTGGCTTGTATTTGCAACGGTGAAGCTACTCGATCCAAAAACGAATATCCCAGTAGAAACAACGTATCAACTTGAAATTAAACAGGCTGCGACCAATCAATTAGTCGTTAGTGGCTTTAATAATTATGAGAGCTTAGAAGTGAATTAATCCATTAAAATATTAATCAATAAAACTATTAATATATTAACCAATTAAAGGAGCGTGAGAAGATGGATTTATCAACATTATTTGAATGGCTAAAGGAACAGGCAGGCTACGTACTGATGATTATTGGGATTATCATTATTTTAGTAACTGCTGCACAACGGCGCTGGACAGCAATGATCGGAGCAATTATTGCGATTGCGTTTATCGGGATTTTCGTACTGAATCCAGAAATCATCAAAACGATGTCAAATTGGTTAAACGACAAGGTGAATTTAGGCGGATAAGAGGTGAAAGCATGAACGGAAAAGAGCGTGTGTCGCTACTTGTATTAAATGACTATTTAAAGTTCGACCGAAAAATCTATCAGTTCATGGGCTTTTCCTTCGGTCGTGCCATTAAAGTAAAAACGATTGTGTATTTCTTTTTAGCATTAGCGGCGGAGCTACTGCTATTTTTTGTGCCTGGGGTATCAAGCTTTTTAAAAATGCTACCTGAGGTGTTTTTATTAATTGTTCCGTTTTCCATTGCCTATTTACTGTCAGACATTGCGACTGAGGGGCGTTCCTCTGTCCATTATTTTCGTTCTGTCGTGCAGTATGTGCTTAGATGGAATAAGCAGGTGACGTATTGCCGTGGGCGTGAGGTGACAAAGCCAAAGGTGTATCGCTTTAAGGAAATCATTTCTGTGCGTCATCAAGAGCTAGACCCGTACACGAAAATAAGAGCACAGGCAGTGGAAAAGGTCATGGCTAAACGCGAGCAAAAGGCGAAACGTAAGCAAGTAAAACTAGCACCACAGCCACAGGTACCAATGAGTCAGCCGACCGAGCAGCCAGCCTTAACACCATTAAAGGAAGAAAAGCAGCTGCTGTTAACGGTTCGTATGAAGGAAGGAGATTAGTATGGTGGCATTACTCGATTATCCAGTGAAGCACATTGACGGTAATTTAATCTTTAGTCATGACGGTAGTGTAACAGCGTACTACCGTCTTGCCGGCTTTAACTATGAATTTTTAGACCATGAGGACAAGTTTATCCCGTTTCATTCACAGCTTGCCTTTTTATTTAATAATCGTTATGACCTACATTTTATCTCGGAGCCGTTTCCTACAAATATCGACCTTATTTTAGCGGATACGATTGCGAGTATTAAGAGGAAGAGCTATCCACTCAAGGAGGCAGGGCTACAATACTTTCAATATTTGAGCACGTATTTTGAGGAGCAAAAAATGACGCAGGAAACGAGCGAGTATATTCAGTACATCGGTGTGCAGCTAGATCCAACGAAAAATAAATACCGTGATGGTAATATTGGCGTCACGCTATTTCAGTCGTTAAAGGAATTATGGAATGGCTTAAGTGCACAGGTCAATCGTTCTGTCGGGCTCACGTCCCAGGATTTATTGCAAGCAGAAATTAATGCATGGCATGACCAAGCAGATTTACTGAAGGAGCAGCTGCAATCGGGCTTTTTATGTAAGGTCGAGAAGGCCCGTACAGCAGAGTGCGTATATTTACTTGAAAAGGAGTTCTCGGTGACGTCGAGTAATGCCGACGTACAGAGCCGAGAAGAATTTAGGAGCGGTGAGGTTGTAGAAGGCACAGAACTAGTAGACGGCCAAGAGATTACGTATCAAACGGTGCGTACGAATCCACGTGACTTTTTAGAGCTGCAAGGTACCAACATTGAGGAGCATACAGCGACCTCTTTAAAGCTTACCAAGCTGGACGCAGCAGATAACGAGAACACGTATTTCACAAAATATTTAGTCGTGCACTCGATGGATAGTGAAATGAGCTTTCCACATAATGAGTGGCTTTATTTATTACAATCACGGCTCTCATTTCCTGTGTCGACAAGTATTCGTGCCTATCATCAAACGAATGAGCGGATTGTCAAAAGACTCTCAAATAAACGCTTAGAATTTATTGACCAAAAGCAGGAAGCCTATAAAGCAGGAGCAGATACAGATTTAGCTCTACATCAATCCGAGCAAGGGGCGATTCAAGCGGAAGCCTACTTTCAAAAAAGCGGGCAGCCAGCGTACGCCTGCTCCATTATCTTCAAGGTCGGAGCAACGAGTCAAAAGGAAGTAAACGTGCGAGCAGAGCAGCTGAAGCAGGAGCTTTTAAAATACGGCATGAAGATTGTCGCTCCCTTTGGCGAGCAAATTGCTCTGGCGATGGAAAAGCTACTTGGTTCAAGGCAAATTAATACGGATTACAAAATTGAAGTGGAATCAGGTGTCTTAGCTGCGATGATGTTCGGGGCAACCACTTCAGTTGGCGATAACCGTGGCTTTTACATTGGTTATACCGATCGGCTCCGTCGCCCTGTTTTTATTCAGCCAGATCTTGCAGCTAAAGCGTATGATATCGGCAATTTGGAGGATAGTATTTCAGCGATTGTTGCTGGGGCAACGGGGAAAGGGAAAAGTTATTTCATGAATCTTTATACGACACTATCCGTCTTAACGGGTTCACAGGCACTCATTGTGGACCCCAAAGGCGATAGAAAGCACTGGGAAAGCCTCCCGTTAATCGATAAAGCGTTTATTTCAAAGTGGACGCTCGGTAGTGATTTAGCGGATAGAGGCTGCTTGGATCCGTTTCGCACGGCAGATTCTATTGAAAATGCCAAAGCAACAGCGAAGGATATTTTGGCGTATTTAGTTGATGTCGATTTGCGGGATACCGAGTATCAAATGCTTGCCCTTGCCGTTGAGGCAGTGTCTCAAGAGGAGGACCCGTGCATCGGAGCGGTCATTACGCATTTAGAGGAAATGTTCGTGGCAGAGGAATATAAAATGTCGCAGAAAAAGCAGCAGGCAATCGAAACGCTAGTCGATGTATTCCACTCTCTTAAAAATGAAAAGCTCGCCTCTTTATTATTTGGTGAGGTTGGGCAGGACTTTAAGGTGTTAAAGGTCGACAAGCCGATGCAGATTTTAATGGTGGAGCATTTAAACTTACCAGATAGTGATCAGTCACAAACTAGAAAGCTCTTACCTTCTCAAAAGCTGTCTGAGGCCATTATGATTTCCATTACGGCGTTTACGCAGCAGTATATGTTTAATCAAGACCGCAGCATCCATAAAATCATTTTGCAGGATGAGGCAAGCTCGATTGACGCAAACCCGTCTGGCAGGCGGATGATGGACTTTATTATCCGTAAAGGACGTTACTACAACACAACGCTCCTAAAGGGCTCACAAAATGCAACGGACCATGGCAATGACGTGGCCAATGTCGGGATGAAATTTTCATTTGGTCTAAGGAAATCCGAGGAAGCGAAGGAAATGCTGAAATTTTTAAACTTACCAGAAACGGATACAAACGTACAAAAGCTTCGAACGCTTGAAAAAGGGCACTGCTTGTTCCAAGACATTTACGGACGCACAACAACTATCTATATTGATCCTGTCTTTGTTGAGTTCGAGCGGGCATTTGATTCCTCAACAGCGAGTGAAGAGGAGCGTTTACGAGAACAAAATAAATAAATATATTAATCAATTAAACTATAAAAATATAAGTGTATAAAAATATAAATGTAGTAATTCATGGAGGGAGCTGCATGAAACAAGCGTATATATGGGGATTTCTAATGTTTACTTTATTGCTACCCTATCAAGTACAGGCTGCGGAATATGAGGATAAGACGCCGGAAGATAATGTCTATGATACAAATAATTATGGGCACTATAAAGGAACAGAGGTCTATTACGATTTAGATATAATTGTGGACAGCGAAGAGACTGGTGTCACGGATTGGATGTTCAATCCGTTTGATACATTGAGTGGAGAAGGAGCTAAGTTAATTGATTTAGCTCTTTTTAAATTTGTAGAAGGCTTATTCAAGGTGAACATATTTCTAACTAACGTATTAATAGGCATTATGGATTTTTCTTTAAATAGTGCTGATATTTTAAATCAACTAATAGAAAAAGTTGGCGTTACTGTTACCTCATTTACGGGAATTAGTGCAGGTGAGTTTTCTTCTTCAGGTATTTTTGGAGGCACAATAGGGGTGATTTGCTTAATTGTTGTAATTTATGCATTGTGGCAATTTGTTACGAAACGCGAAAAAATAGCGGCATTTGGTACAATAGCACAATCTATTGTAGCTTTTACGATTTCACTACTCATTTTTTCGAATTTTACAGGTTTTCTGCAAGGAATGAATTCAATGAGTAATGACTTATCGTTATTATTGTTACCTAAAAATAATCATGAAGAAGTTACTACTCAAACTTTAATGTATGATAATATTTTTAATTCATTTGTTCATGTCCCGTACCTAATGTTGCAGTATTCTACAACCGATGAGTCAAAAATTGGTGAGGGAAGAATAAATGAACTTCTTTCAAAAAAACCTAATGCAAAAGAAAGAAATGATGTTGCTAAAAAGGAAATTGAAGAATACGGAAACTTTACACTGCACTCTACAAATTTAATTGAACGATTGATTTTTGTATGTATTGCATTAGTTATTAATGCATTCAATTCAATACCGGTTTTACTACTTGCACTCAGTATTATTATGTGCCAGTTTTGGTTCATGCTACTCGCGATGGTTGCACCGTTTGCATTGCTTTGGTCAGCTCTTCCTGAACAGTTTGGTGTGTTAAAGCGGTATTTCTTCGAGCTTTGTATTCCGTTATTTATTAAGATTGGACTCGTTATTATGACCATCTTTTTATTCGGATTAACGGAGATTATATATGGATTGAATACACTTGATGGAAACTTAATTGGATTTATTACTGCGGGTGTACTTCAGTTTATGATGCTTTTAACACTTTTCATCATGCGTAAACGCATATTCAGTATTTTTTCAAAGGGCTCTGTGCAGCTTAGTCAAATGCGTGAAAGCTTTGCGAGCGGCAAGGAAAAGGTGCTATCACCTGTGAAGAAATCCGTAGAGGGAGCAGGTACATTAGCGGGTGCAGTAGCAGGTGGTGTTATCGCCGGTCCTCAAGGAGCCATTTTTGGAGCTAATATTGGGAACACTGCGGGTAAGGCGATAACTGGACAGGCTGGTGTTGGCGAATCCGTTCAACGTGCCTCCATTACAGCCTATGCCATGAAAAAGTCGATGGATAGCCAGCAAGTCGATAAGCTTGGAAATAAAGTAAAGCCGAATTTCTTTCAGCAGGTGGCTAGTGCAAATATGTCATCAAACGAAAAAGAAAGTCATGCAGCATTAAAGGAACTTGGTTTTGACGAGTCAACAGCTAATGAAACGTTGCTTGGAATGCGTCGACAAGGCTTGAATAATTTAAGTACGCAAGATGTTACAGCTGCTGTACGTCCTGCGATGCAACAGGCTGCACAGGATAATAATAAGCTGGATCCACATGTATATATTCTTTCAACCTTACAAGGTAACCAACGCTCAGAAAAATATGAAGGATTGTATGAAGAAAATGGTAGTGGTGGTGTGAAGTTAGGGAATTATAATGTGGTATCAAAGGGTAAATACCAAGCAATCCCTGAAACAAATATTGTTGTCGATAGTTATGGTGAGCTTCATCAGCGAGCACGCATTAATACAAACGATGTAGAGGCTGAGGTAACGCTTGAAGGGGCAACTCGTTTAGCAAAACAGGCGCAAATTAATGATTTAACAACAGTTAATATGCATGTTGTACAAGGCGAACAAATTAATAATAGTCAGGCTAAATCAATCGTACAGTTATTTGAAGACAAATAATGAGGTGAACGGATATGAGGCGATTTTCAAGTATATTGGTGGCAGGCTTACTTTTAGCGAGCTGTAATGCAGAGGAAACTGCTGATGATGAAAAGGTTGAAGTAGAGCAAGAGCAAACCGAAGTAGTTAATCCAGAAACTGAATTGGACGAGGACTACAAAGTATTTTTAGAGCACCATACTGAAAGTGAGCTAAATGCGTTAAAAGTAACCGGCGAGAAATTAATGTATGTTTATTTTAGTAAGCTTGATGATTCTCTTTATAGTGAAGTTAAAGAGGAATTAGTTGTAGGAGCACAATCAAAATTTGAAAATTATGTTGGGGTACTGGATTTTAACAAAGATTATGAAGTACAAAACATCGAATCGGATTTTATACAGGGGTTCGATGCACCAGAAGTCCATATTTTATATAAAGTTGACTTTGTTGAAATATCTGACGGAAAAAAATCTGATGTACAAACATTTGAATTTATAGTAACTGCATTAGATTGGAAAGATAGAGAGGGTTTAGGCATTTCAGATTTTGAAAATAAAACTGTTTTAGAAAACAATTAATTAGTCTATAAACATATAAATTAATTAACAAATTAATATATTAAAATATTTATTCGTTAGTTCGTTTATATGTAAATTCATCAGGGAGTGAGACGATGCGTAATTTTCAAAAGCTACGTTCAGCCTTTTATGCACTCGAGGATTTGAAGGAATTTATGATGCTAGAGCTCGTAAAATTAGACGAGGACCAAGACAAATATAAACATGCTGTTGTGTACCCGTTACCCAATGTTGAAGAAATGAAAGTACCTGTTTCCACCGAAAATGGTGAGCAGGTATTTTTTGTTTTTCGCATTTTGTACGAGGGTGCATTGCCTCCTTATTTTGAGTCGACGCAAAAAAATGCTCATAGTGCGTATCGAAAGCTGCTTCGAAAACGATACGAAACAGGGACGACTTCTTCTCTTCGGACGAGAGGAGAAATCGCCAAACTGAAACAAGTAGTGGTGTTCATCAAACACCATTTTTCGGACTTAAGTATTCGGGATTTAGATAACCGAAATCGTAAATTATTAATAGATGCACTGCGGAACAATCAAGTTATTTCAGATGATAATTGGCAGCAATGTGCTATCTATGAGGAAGGGGTGTTATCAGAGAAAAGCTATGTAGAGGTGTTCGTGATGGAGCAGGAAAATTTCCCATATTTTTTACTTCAAGGTAGGTTCGTTTCACATTAATTTCATGTACTTTTGGCAAAAGATGATGTGTTTTGAAAAGTACATGAAATATATTACGTCAAAAGTACATGAAGCTAGCACACAAACCATTGATAGTATTGAATTTAATGCATTTTCAACGAATAGTGTTTTTTCATACCAATTAGAGAAGATATGTTGAGTGTTGTCATCTACGACAATACGAAACGTATCAGTCAACCTGATGATAAAAGGAGGATACCTATGGGGAAAAAGATGAAAAAACAACCGGTGCAAGTGATTAAAAAACCGACAGAAAAAGATATTGGCTTTTTGCTTTGTACGCATGAATTCCGTGTTCTAACACTGCTACAAGTTAGGCGTTTTGTAGACCTAACAGAATATTACTCAAGGCGAAAAAAGAAGCTGTTAATTGATTCAGGCTATTTACAAGCAAATGCTATTACAGGTGGCTACCAACCACCTCCAGGACAACTTGAAGAAAGGAAAGCCTATTCAATTACAGGAAAGGGCGTGAGTCTTCTTCGAAAGCATGGACATGACATTACGTTAAATGCTGATGCCCTAAGAATTCCTAAAGCGCAGTTACCTTACTTATTAACGAGCTATGATTTAGCATTTTATCTGTGCGATCATGGGTGGCAATTTGAGCAATCTCGCTATTACAAAGCAAGGTTAAATTTAAATCGACAAGGCGTAGTAAAAGGAATGCTCACTTCCCCAGCAGGTGTGAATTGGGTATTTTTTGTGACGTTATCTCATGTGAATAAATCGACACTCGCGAAATTTAAGCAAGAGATGGAAAGTGCAAGTGGAAATTATTTTGATAAAGCAATTTTCACAAAGGATATGCCAGCCCTTGAAGCCATTGTAGAGTTCTTCAAGGAGGAGGAAAGCCTGTTACGATTTTTGGGAAGCTGCAAAGTCCTCCCACAATTTATGGTCGAGGCCTATGTACGTTACATGTCAACCGATGAAGAATTTTTTTCATTTTTACAAGCAATTGGCTATCCCGTCACAAAGAGAGAAACCACCCATCTCTTTGAGCAATGGATCACAGAGGATGGATTCATTGCCGTGAATTTACTCGATACCGATTTAGTCAAGGTGCATGAGATGTTGTCGTATACCGATTACCAATTAGAGCGAATCAAAGGGTTTAAAGTCTTTACAACACCAAAGCTCGTCAGTGTACATCACCAGCTACTCGGACATTTAAAGCATGTGCATTTTCAACTAATGGAAGAAGAAATTATTGAGGAGCATTTTACAGAAAAGAGAGCAGTCCATTAAACAATAAATAGAGTAATTGCTTAATATATTTATTAATTAACGTATAAATCAATTTATACGGGAGGTGAGAATGTGTGTACCCTTTAATTACAGAATTAGACGAAGTCATGCGAATCGCCAATAGCCCCAAAGCCGTGTACTTAATTCGAACGCATTTCACGGAAAAAGAGCAGCTGTACCTAAATCAGCTCTTTCGTGAAGTCTTTCGAGATGAAGTCCATTTTCTAATTGAAGTAGAGCTAAGTCGAAAAAATAAAAAATGAATGAGGGAGGCAGATGAATAAACAGCGCATTATTCAGTACATCATTTACGTAACAATTGTCATTATCGCAATCAATGTCGGAAAAAGTATGTTTTCAGATGACAGAATAGTTAGAAATGTTTCACAGGATGTTTCACATGAAACCCCTAGTGATACCAACGCTTCAAGTACTTCTGAGGCAGAAAAAAAGCTAGCATTTGAACTAAAAAATACGGAGCCGGTCACGACCCTTGCAGCTAAATATGACGAAGCAACGATTAAGCAGTCGAAACAGCTCGCTGAACAATTTGTACGCTGGGCTTTTCCATATGACGAGCAGCCGAAGGACACAGCGGAAATACAGGGCTTTGTCAGCAAGGATGTATATGAAGCCGTACTGAGTGGACGCGTCACAAATGCCCGTGCAACGCGTACATTAACCTCACTCGAAATATTTGAGGCATATGATCAGCAAGACAAAATCCACTGGGTCGTGCGTGTGAGCGGTGACGTTTTTACGCAGAACGGGCAGAAGCTTGAAACGGTTACCTATGACTATCATGTGTTTTTATCGAGTAGCGATCGTCTTTGGATAACAAAATGGCAGCCGCAGAAAGTGAGTTGAGGCGATTTGAACAAACTAAAATGGCTACCACCTATTTTGCTTTTACTGTCCCCTTTTCTCGTCATCGGCCTATTATTTGTCGGTGTCATGTTTTTAGGGGCAATTATTGGCGGGAATCAAAACGAAGCCCCGATGTATTCATTTGATATGTCAGAGCTTGCAGAAAATGAAATCCCAAGTGAATTCATTCCGTACTACCAAGCAGCGGGTACGAAATACGGGGTCAACTGGCTCCTACTCGCTTCGATCCATCGTCAGGAAACGAACTTTTCACAGAACGTTGCGGTGTCCTCAGCCGGTGCTGTGGGGCATACCCAGGTGCGACCATAAGGTCATATAAGAAATCTCCATTAGCAAGGAGTAGGCGAGACTACAATGCCTATCATTACCCAACTTATCCGTGAGGGAAACCAAATATCGGGGAGTGTAGCATGTTGGGAAAGCTATGAGTTATCGAATCATCACGATACGACTGAATAGCAAAATGAAAAGATGTAAACGAGGATAAAAGCTAAACTGCCTGAATGACAGTCCGAGGGGGTTATTGTCCCACCTATGACGGAAGATGATTATTTACGTCATACAGCGAAACAGAATGGGGAATTGGAGACCATCTCTGGATACACTTTGATTAACTGCATGTCAAAAGTGCGTAGTCTATCGCTGACCAACTATAATAAATGGTAAAGGGCGAACGTCATATCCGACATTACATCGTGCTTGTTCTTATATGTGCTAAATGGTGATTACCTACGTCAGAACGCTTATGTATAAGAGCTATGATAAATATGTATCTGAATATCTGATATGGTAACGGAGTTCCCGTAGTAGTCCGAGGTGGGGAAAGCCCACTACATGGCGAAGGGGAACAGCTTATCTCGTCTAACTAAAATTGGAAAGGAGCGTGAGGCTCTATGAGAAGTCCAAACACTGTGTTAGACATTCTAACAAAACAATCAACGCGCGAAGATTACAAATTCGAACGAATCTATCGAAATCTGTATAACGTGGAATTCTATTTAATGGCTTACGCAAAGATTTACGCGAAAGAAGGCAATATGACACAAGGTGTCGACGGACAAACTATTGATGGTATGAGTCTAGAACGCATTGAAAGATTAATTGAAAGTCTAAAAGATTGTAGTTATCAACCAAAACCGTCCAAAAGGGTTTACATTCCAAAAAAGAACGGTGGTAAAAGACCATTAGGTATACCATCTTTCGAAGATAAATTAGTTCAAGAAGTTGTAAGAACACTACTGGAAGCAATGTATGAAAAAACTTTCTCGAACCATTCCCATGGTTTCAGACCGGAAAAAAGCTGTCATACTGCACTCATGCAAGTAAAAGACAGATTTACTGGCGCTAAATGGTTTGTGGAAGGTGATATTAAAGGTTTCTTTGATAACATTAATCATCACAAACTAATAGAAATCCTTAAAAGAAGAATTAACGATGAAAAATTCATCGATTTAATTTGGAAATTCCTGAAAGCGGGTTTTCTAGAGGACTGGCAATATCACAAAACGTACAGTGGTACACCACAAGGCGGCATCATTAGCCCGATTCTCTCAAATATATATCTAAATGAATTAGATAACTTTGTACTAGCTTATAAAGAAAAGTTTGATAGAGGTAAAGGGAGAAAACGCTTAACGGAATACCGCACAAGAGAAGCCAGATTATACAGAGCTAATGCTAGATATAAGGAAAAATGGGAAGAAATGAACGAGGAAGAAAAGGAACAAGCACTTCAACACTTGGACGAGTTGAAAAATCACATGATGGAATTGCCCTATAAAGACCCAATGGATGAAAACTACAAACGAATACAATATGTGCGATATGCCGATGATTTCATAATCGGTGTAATCGGTAGTAAAGAAGATTGTCAGCAAATAAAACATGACATCAGCACTTTCCTAAGTGAAGAACTGAAAATTGAATTATCACAAGAAAAGACGCTCATTACGCATTCAAGTAAAAGAGCAAGATTTCTTGGATATGATATTAAAATCAGTCATGATAATAAAACGACAAAGTATACAGCAAGTGGACATAAACAAAGAACACGTACAATGAGCTGTGAACTTCTTTTGCCACATGAAGTATGGCGAAATAAATTAATCGAATATAAAGCGTTAGAAATAGATCAAAAGACACAAAAATGGAAGTCCACGCATCGAGCGCATCTTCTGCAAAACGATGACCTTGAAATATTGATGATTTACAATGCGGAAATTAGAGGTTTATATAATTATTACAAGTTAGCGAACAATGTCTATAAACTAGATGGCTTTAAATTCATTATGGAATATAGCATGTATAAAACATTCGCAAACAAATATAAATCAAGCGTTAGAAAAATCCATAGAAAATACAGTATTAACGGAGATTTTGCGGTTAGATATGAAACTGCCAACGGCAGTAAAATCGCTTTCTTCTACAAAGATGGATTCAAAAAGAAACTATTACCATCTTCATATGCCGATGTTGATGTTATTTCTAAGACAAGAAACATTATTTACAACCGAACAGGGCTTATTGAAAGACTTGTAGCAAAGGAATGTGAATGGTGCCATGCCACAAATGTGGATTTAGAAATTCATCATATTAAGAAGTTAAAAGACCTCGAGGGCAAAAAACGATGGGAAAAGCGTATGATTGAAAGAAACCGTAAGACGATGGCACTATGCAAGAAATGCCACGTTGACTTACACAACGGTAAATTAGACTGATAGGTGGAGAGCCGTATACGCTGAGAGGTGTACGTACGGTTCGGGGAGGAGTTCTTGGAAACCTAGCATAGAAATATGCCAAGGCGCTGGGTTCTTACTCTACTTCATGGATTGTACGTTTGTTGGATGGAGCTACCCGACGTGTGGCGGGCTCGGTAATGGTGGGATTCCGAAAAGTGTTCTTACCTCCCCTGCTGAGATTAAAAAATACGGAGGCTACGGGGTGGACGCAAATGGTGACGGCAAAGCAGACCCGTGGGACGTAGAGGATGCGATTCATTCAACAGCCCACTACATTTCGAAAAATCTAAAAGGCGCAACAGAAAATGAAAAGATTAAAAACGCTCTCTTTATTTATAACAAGTCGAGTGAATATGTACAGGAGGTATTTGACCGTTTTGTACTGTACGCAGACGGCTTTATTGAAAAGAAACAAGGTATCGGCGCAGTGGTCATTGGTAACCAAGCATGGCCAGCCCCGTTCACGCAGCGGATTACATCGACTTATCATGACCCGTCAAGGAATAATCATGACGGCTTAGATGTGGCAGCACCAGGGATTAACGGAACAGAAATTGTGGCGTTTATGGACGGTGTGGTCATCAAATCCGCCTATCACTATGAGGTTCTACCAAACGGGAAGGAGCTCGGCTGGGGGCATTATGTTCGCATTGACCACGGAAATAACTTTCATACAATTTACGCACATATGATCAAGCCGGGCATTGCAGTTGGCACAAAGGTAAAGGCAGGTCAGGTTATTGGCTATGTGGGCAGTACTGGGAAATCAACAGGTCCCCACCTGCATTTTGAAACACGCGTAAACGGTGAGCCGCAAAATCCACTCGGCTATTTAAAGAATGTAATGAATTAGTTCATTAATCAATTAATCGTTTTATCAATTAATCTATTAATTTGGAGGTGTAGCCTTTGAAACTTGTAAGTATAACAGGTAGCACCCTACTGCTTGTGATTCTAGTATGTGGCTTTATTAGCCAGACGTTAGTTTCAAAGCAGCTGTATATCGTAGCAACTGGATCGGTGCTACTGGCAGTTCTTACGCTACTACTCAATCAAAGGAAAAGTAGTATCGTAAATAGTCTCGTGCGTTTTATTTTACTAAGTGCACTTATTATAACCAGTGCACAGTTTATTTATACATGGTGGCCCTATGAAAATTTTTTAAAGGCTGAACTAGTGGCATACGGTTTTGCGGCAGTCTTATTCTGTTTGTCCGTCTTCTTACAGCTAACATGGATTCGCTTAGAGCGTGCCCATAAAACGAAACGGACCAACAGTCGCCTGCACACGCAAAAGAAAAAGCGTCCGAAACGTGGGGAGTTAAATCTTATACTCGGGCAATCAGTAGAACGTAAATAAATTAATATATTAATAGATTTATATATTAATCAAGTAAAGGAGTGATTTGATGCAGCTGACACTTGAGCGAAAGAAACAACTCGCCATGCTCACCTTAGTGATCGGTGCACTCGTTTGGGTACCGACATTACTCAAAGTACCAAGTCCTCTGTGGCTATTATCCTTTCCGCTTGGATTAATCGGTGCGTATTTTGCGTACAAGGCACGAGCCACATCGTTCATTGTATTAAACGTGCTACTATTCTTTAGTTATTTTATTTTACTCGCTTTATTTATGTTTATACGAAGCTATTAATCAATAAGTTAGTTTATCAATTAATATATTAATTCATTAATATGTGAGAGGATGTGAGAAAAGTGAGGCTAACCGATGACTTATACGGCAGCTATGAGCTAGAGACCGTCTTACAGGAATTAATTGAAACGAAGGAAATGCAGCGACTGAAAAGGGTACATCAGGGCGGTGCGACGATTTTTGCGAATCCGAAATGGAACACCACCCGCTTTGAGCATTCGATTGGCACGATGCTTTGTATGAAGATGCTCGGGCAGCCACTGGATGTACAAATTCACGCCCTACTACACGATGTGTCGCATACCGCCTTTTCCCATGTTGTCGATCACGTGTACCGGCTAGAAGAAGAAAACTATCATGAATTGATTTTTAAGGACGTGATTTATCAGTCTACCATCCCACTCATTTTGCAAAAGTATGAGCTAGATGCGGCACCGTTCATGAAAAGCCCGTTACTTGAAATCGACGGCCCGCATTTATCGGTAGACCGACTTGATTACACACTGCGGGATATGGTTCAGTACGGTTTTATTGACCTACTCGATGCTCACTGGTTTTTAGCCGCTGTTGGTGTCGTGAATCAGCAGCTGGTCATTATGAACATGACGCAGGCTGAGTGGTTTGTCGAAACGTTTTACAAACAAGTGTTTGATCTCTTTTTAGATGAACGTAATATTTGGGCATACGGTAAGTTCACAAGTATTTTGAGTCTCGCCCAGCAACTTGGCATCATCACAGAGCAAGATTTTCTACTCTCAGATGACGCCCTCTTTCAAAAGCTATGTAGCTGTGAAGATGCGACGTTACACGCGTCCATGATTGAATTAGTAGCAGGTACGAGTGAAGCGTATGACGCAAGTGTGAAGGAGCGTTATGTAGAGCCTGTTGTTTTAGAAAACGGACAGCTCGTAATAAGCACGAATCACTCGCCCTTCTTACAAGCATTGCAAACAGAGGCTCGGACTCGTTACGGTAGTTTTAATAAAGTAATCAATTAATATATTTATTGATTAAAATGTTAATTAATTTAGATAGTAACGAATTAATAAAGTAATACATTTGTGTAGAAATACGTTTACCTAGAAACCGGTAAATGTGTTTTTTAATTTATAGAGAAATTCATTAATATATTAATCAATTTATTAGGTAATACATTAATCGATTAATGAAAGGAGTGAGGAGGGTGGATACATTACGTGCCGGCGAGCCGGTCATATGGGGAGGAAGTGATTGCTTTACGCATTTACTCATTTGCGGACCCACACGATCCGGGAAAAGTGCCACCATCATCAAGCAGCAAATCTTTCAAATTTTAAGACAGAAGGCACGTGGCGTTGAGGTCGGCTTATCGGTCATCGAACCTAAGGGCGACCTCGCTGATTTTGTCGTGGAGTGCTGTGAGGTGATGGGGCTCGATTACACACACATTGACCCAACGAAAGAACATTCAGCGCGCTTTAACGTTATGGAGGGCAATATTGAGGACGTGGCGGAGGCAGCTGTGGTCGTCTTAAAGGGCTTGTTTGGACGACAGGAAGCGTTCTTTGCGACGATTCAAGAGCTATCGACGCGTAACGTCACAAAGCTGTTAAAAACGCTGTATGATGACGAACTCGATATTAGTGATGTACTGCTAACACTACGAGATGAGAAAATTTTAAAAAAACGTGTACGCGAATTGAGAGAGAAAGACCCAACCCATGACCTTGTGCATTTCTTTGAAAATGAGCTGCTCGGTAGTGAAAAGCAGGCACAGGTGTACAGACAGTTTATTTTAGGTTTACGTGCACAGCTTGAAAATATTTTATCAAACCACAACCTACGCAAAATCATGACGGGGAAATCCTCGATTGATATTGATACGCATTTTGAAACAGGCGGGGTCTTAGCGGTGAATACAGCCCTCGGACTACTGCGAACAAGCGGGGATGCATTTGGCCAGTTTGTCACGATGCATTTGCAAAACGGCACGTTTAGACGAAAGGGCAGTGAACGCTCGCGTATGCCTCACTTTTTAATCATTGATGAATATTCGCGTTACATGAACCCAGATGTGGAGATCTTTTTATCTCTTGCAGCGGAATATAAGGTTTCAGCGACACTCGCCATTCAGTCACTTGGGCAGCTAGCCGTGGAATCGGGTAAGCTGTCTGCCCAAAATATGAAACGTTCCATTTTGACGAACTGCCGTAGCAAAATTTGCTTTGGCGGTGTATCTATGGAAGATGCAAAAGAATTTGCGGAAGAATTCGGAAAGGATAAGGTGACGCTCAGGCAGTCAATGTATGAGCATCGTTTATTGATACCAAGCTTTTTCCCTAAAAGCTACCGTGATCAAGAGGCAGAGGAATTTCGTTTTGATCCAACCGATATCGCAGACGGGCTAGGTCGCTTTGAATACATTCATAAGCTAATGGTCGGTGGTGTCCCGCAAAAGCCAGGCGTCGCACGTGGAGAGTTTATTCCGGCGAACTGGCAAAAGAGGCGTTCTTGGGAGAGCAAATGGGCTCGATTTAAGGGTTTGTTTAGACGAAAAAGAGGTGTCCCTGCCGAACAGCCAGAGCCACTAGCTGAAAAAATTGAAGAACCAATTGTGGAACCTCCTTTAGAACCTGTAGTGGAAGAGGTAACCGAACCACTTGCTTCAGTAGAACTACCTGTACAGGAAACTGAAACAAGTAATGAACCAAAGGAGCTACAAGCGGAAGCACTAGAGCGACCAAATTATGAAATCGAGGACGAGCATCCTGATATGCGGACTGTGGACCCAACGCCACTGCTGCGTAAGAAGAAACCACACGTGAAGCTAGAGGATGAGGATTTTTGGAAAAGTTGAATAGATAAATATATTAATGAATTAATGAGTTAACTAATAAAAAGGTTAATACATTTATGAATTAATCCAATTAAAAATGAGAAAGGATGAGGACCATGACAGAGCATACAACACAAGGACGCTTATTAGAGGGCTTTGACCCGAAGCGTATTCGCCACTTGGGACAAGAAGAACAGGAGCAGGATTGGTCACAAATTTTCAACTCTTATCAAAATGACTTTATTTTAGAGGCAGAGCTAGAAGGCTTTGAAAAGATTTCAGAAAAAACATGCGGTGTGGCGTACTTAGATAACATACGTATTTTAATCCCGGTGGAGTTGTCAGGCTACGCAACGTATAAGGAATTTCGTGAATACGCAGGGCTGCGAATTAGCTTTATCGTCAAAGAGTTTGATCAGGACAAGGGCGTTGTCATCGGCTCACGTAAGGAGGCACTTGCGAAAAAAGCGGAAATTACGCGTCGTAAGCTAAAAGAAGGGGACGTCATTTTAAGTGTCGTGCGTCGCATTTTAGCCAAAGAGGCGATTTTAGATATTGGTGGTATTGAAGTAAGCCTACCCGTTATGGAAATTCGCCATGGCTGGATTCAGTCGATTCAGCAGGAGCTTTCGGTCGGTGACGTAATTGAAGTAAAAGTGTTAGCGGTAACGGATACCGGAGTGACAGTTAGTGCCAAAGCGTTGCAGCAGGACCCGTGGGAATCGGATGTGATTGATCGTTTTAAAGTCGGCAACGAGTACATGGGACGTGTCACAGGAACAGCGGATTTCGGGAATTTCATTAACTTAGCACAAGGTGTAGATGCAATTGCACCGCATTTAAAGTTTGAACACGTGAAAATGAATGACCGAGTGCTCGTACGGATTCGTCATATTGACCGTAAGGAGCGCCGTATCGTCTCACGCATTGTAAAGGTGGGGACGTAAATGGAGCAGCTTAAAAAGATTCAAGCAAGTAATGTAGAGGTGGACTGGGCACTTGATACCCAGTTCCACCGTTACCTTTCAGACGAATTTAAAGAATCGCCGTACTTAAAGATGGCTAGACGCGAAATGCAGAAAAACGTGCATAATTTTTTGGAGGATTTGTGGTATTACGGGTGTTTGTCGAAATCACAGGGAATGAAATTATATGACTTACATCAGAAACAAATCTCAAGACTCATTCGTGATGAAAAAATCCTGAAGCATTTGGTGAATGGTATCACGTATTATACGTTGTCCTCATTTGGAGCAGTAATTTTGGATTTGGGGGAATATCAGGTTAATTATTGGCTTGAAAATTAATTTAGGAGCGTTATCACATAGGTAATGACGCTCCTAAATTAGGATTTTAAATTGACCATACTTTAAATTCACTTAAATTTAAATCAAAGACCTTTAAAAATAGCTCTAAAAGATATAAACAATCTTGATCTTCACCGCAAAAATCGGGAGAAAGTGCCACTGTAATCAAATCCCAATCTGTGTATGCTTTTAAAGCGGCTAAATCTGAAAAAATGACGTCTTCATTTTTTAAATCAGCGGTACGATAAAGAAGAGAATTGTTAAAATAGTCTAAGTCTAAATCCAAAATTTCATGCTGTTTTTCTTTAAAGGAAACAGTTTTTGAAATAAAATCTTGTACACCCATAAAACGTGAAATTGACTTTTCTTGCCCATTAATTAATTTAAAACATTTGAAAAGCATTAGCTCATTTGCATCTTCAGACATATCTTCAACCGTAATTTCTTTAGTTGTTGCCTCTTTTTTATTTTCAGGATTGCTGACATAAATAATGTCTTGTATAGTTCCTCTTAAAAAACTAGGGATTATAAAATTATCCATACGAAGTTCAGGTTCATACCTGTCTTCACCTTGCTCATAATTTACAATGTCAACTAAATCTTGTGGTGTAGAGGCTAATATTACATTTTGATTGAGAACTAATTCAGGTACATCATCTAAATGTGTATCTACGTGCACTAAGCAAGCATGCTCTTTAATAAACTTTTTGATTTTGTTATACTCCCATATGATAAATGCCCATTTATGGTTAACCATTAAGTATATCGGCTTTTCTATATGTTTTACTACCCAGTTTTCATTCCTCAAATTAATCATAAGTTCCTCCTAATTTATTGGTTATTCATTTAATCCTAAGAAAAGCTCTATCAAGTTATTTAGTAGAGCTTAATTTTGAGATATATTTCATTTCAGCTTCACTCAGGATTTTCCGTTGTATAGGAATGCAAATAGTTAGAATGGCTAAAAAAATTGAAAATAATCCAATTAGATTTGAAGAATTAATAAATGCCCAATTTTTAATGTAGGCATGTACCTGTTCAAATAGTGGCCATGAAGCAAAATCTAATGATTTAAAAGCTAATAAACAAACATATAAATAAAATCCATAAATTGTAATGTGGATTCCGTAATGAAGAACTAAATAAGTCCCTTGTTTTTCAAGTGACATAAGGGGAGCTAAATTTTTCAACTTTATAGAGACGAAATGATCTTGATCGCCGTGAGTCGGAAAAATCCTTTTTAGGTGCCAGTAGAATCCGTATTTTATCACAATAGTTAAATTGAGAAACCCAATTATACTAAGTAAAATTAATACGCTAACAGTTAAAATATTTTGAAGAAAAATAGATGTTTCAATTCGTGCAAGGACAACAATAAGGTAAATAAACAAGAAAATTTGGACGACATATAAAACCAATAATATTTTATATTTCATGTTATAATTAGAAAATGTGCATCTAAAGAAGAAAATTGTGATTTTTATTAGAGATATTGACAAAATAATTAACAGAGCATATACTCTTATCTCCCCAGATATAATGGGTACTGAAATTAATATTAGTGCAACTGCTTGTAAAAAGATAAGAACTAACTCGGTTTTTGATAAAAAATCTAATCTGGTTAGTTTAAGTACTGTTGAATGTATTTTTTTCAAGTTTGTAAAATGCTCCTTATTTGGTATAATAACTATATATAGTATTTAAATTTACGCTAAACACTAAATATTGTGTTTAGCGACTTGTTTTTTATGGGTTTATTTCTTAAAATAGTTTATACTATTGATAGGAACTTACGTTTGGTGAAATTACTTGCATTTTAAAAATGAGCTCAGTATAATGCAAATTACGCTTTGAAAAATCAGAATATAAATTTTATTTAAATTTATCTGTTATTAAATTATCTCAAGTTGGAAGGAGTGATGCAATGGGGGTAAAAACGAAAAAAAACTGTAGATGGACTCCTTGCAGGGAGCCAACTACAGTCTAAGATTCAGAAGTACCAACTACTTCCGCCCACATCGCTTTTGCAGAAGCGATAGTAGAGTTTTTAAATGAAAATTATCTGAATCTTAACATATTTAGACCTCTCTTGCAAGGAAATGATAGAAATTTATCAAAACTTAAGGAGAGGATACAATGCAAGAGAACATTAAGGTTTGTAGTCCATTTATCACACGTAACGGAGTTCGGAAATATGCGACAGACTATGGTTTAAAAGCTTTTTGCTGGTACGTGACTAGAGAGAAACACGAAGCGTATTTGGCTAAAAAAGCACTTCAAAAGCAAAAAAATGAAACGAAAAATACGAGTGATGAAGTAGCGAATGACAAATAATTAATATATTGAGCTAGTAGTGGACGGATAGCTCTTCTTAAATAATATTTTAAGGGAGCGAATTAAATGGGAAAAAATCAACATGTAACACTTAATAAAAATGGAGGTTGGAATGTTAAAGGGGCTGGGAATGCTAAAGCAACAGTTAATGTTTCAACTCAAAAAGAGGCAATAAAAATTGCAACAGGCATAGCAAAGAATCAAAAAAGCGAAGTTGTTATTCATAATCGTGAAGGCAAAATTCGTGAGAAAAATAGTTACGGAAACGATCCGTATCCACAGAAAGGTTGATGGAATTTATGAAAATGAACTCAACTTTAAACGGAAATAAAATGGTGTTTACTGAGGATATGCTAAATAATTATGCACAACCTTTGAGTGCGACAGAAGATCAACAATGTCAAAATGCTATTAGGATGGTAATTGACGCAATTAAGCCTTTAGGATTTAGTGAAACAAGAAGTGCTGTTGAGCGAATGTATGGTGAATCTCACGCTTACTACCAAGAATTAAAATCAAACTACGGTAGTAGGAAAATAAAAGTGTTCTTACAGGGTTCTTATGCTAATAATACAAATGTTCGAACTCAAAGTGATGTAGATATTGCTGTTGTTGAAGAAGATATTTTCCAAACAGCTTATCGTTCTGGTGTTACTGATTCTAATTATGGTTTTGTTACTGCTAGCCCTAGAACGAAAACTTTTAAAGATGAAGTGGAAGACGCATTAAAAAGTAAATTCGGTTCAGATGTAGAAAGAAAAAATAAATCTATAAAAATCAATGGCAACACTTATAGAAAAGATGCTGACGGTGTTCCATGTAGAAGACATAAGGATTTTAGGTGGGATTTCGGTAATGACCCGAATAACTATGTTGGAGGCATTGTTATAATCGCTGATTCTGGTGAAAGAATAATCAATTACCCAGAGCAGCATATTAAAAATGGAAAAGAAAAAAATACAGCAACGAATTTTTATTATAAAAAGATGGTCCGTATCATAAAGAAAATGAAATATTTAATGTGTGAACAAGGTATTGATTCAGCAGATAAAGTGAGCTCATTTGCTTTGGAATCTTTAATGTGGAATATACCGAATGAAAAATATTTGGAGTTCAAGGATTATCGAAAAGTATATATGTTTGATAACTTAATAGAGTATCTTTATTCAAATCAGTATAATCTTGCAACTTATAAAGAAGCTAACGGTATTAAAGATTTATGTCCTACTCAAGAATTTATGACTAATATAAAAAATTTCATAAACGATCTTCGTCAATTTTACGGGTATCGATAAGAAAGGATAAGTAAATGTTTAATACTACACTGTATTGGAGAATATGGATTACTATTGGTATCTTAATTTTCTTTGCAACCCTTTTAATAAAAGGCTTTTCGCTTAATGTTGGCCTCATTTTATCAGCTGTAAGTGCAGGAGGGGCAACATTATTAATTGAGGCTTTGATTTTCAAACAATTTATTTGGAAAAAGAAACCGGATTGGTTTTACCCTTGGTTATGTTCTATTCCACATTTAGGTGGAACATGGGAAGGCGAATTACATTCTGATTATATTTATCCAGATACAGGGCAAAAAGGTGACCCGATACCTGCTAAATTAGAAATTAAACACGATTTTGATTCAGTTAAAGTAAAATTAGAAACAGGGCAAAGTTTTAGTAGTAGCTATGTGAGTGACATTTGGACTGACGAAGCGGATAGAAAATATCTTTGTTACACATATTATAATGATGCGGATCATAATCGAGACAATAATCCTAATCATGATGGTACAGCAAAATTAAGAGTATGTAAGGATTCAAATGGCAATCTAACTTTAGAAGGTCATTACTTTACAGGCAGAAAAACTACTGGAAAGATGTCTTTTAAAAGAATCAGTAAGGATATACGCTCGGTATAAATGCTTTCATTTGAAAAATACCCTGATAATTATTATAATATTCTGTAATAATCAATTCCCTCTTCATTTCATATGAAGTCGCCGTCGCATTCTCTTTGTTGAGAAAGGTTCGGTCAAACACACTCGGTAAGAGCGAAACCTTGGTTTCATCAAAATGAATAGTCTTTACTGTCCTCGTGACAGTCCTATAAACGTAACAGATTAAGCTACATGCTTATTTTGTTACGTTTTTTTATTGCCTAAAAGTCGGTGGATAGTGTGTAGAAGGGGAATGGATTACATTTTAAAAAGAGGAGTGAAGTGTTATGGCAGCAACGAATCGTGTGTATCAAAAGTTAGTAGAGGTACGCAAGGCGGTGCCGTATTTACAGAAGAACAATAGTGGGCATCAGTACAGTTACGTTTCCGCTTCGCAGGTGTTTGGGGCGGTGCGTCCAGAGCTTGATCGTGTTGGGTTGTTACTTGTGACGAAAATTGTCGATAAATCCGTACGCTATGATGAGGTCCGCAATAAGGACAAGTACGGCAACGAAAAGGTCACGTTAACTTTAACAACGGAGCTCGATTTACTGTACACGTTTATTGATGTAGAAAGCGGGGACACGCTCGAAATTCCGTTCTATTCACAAGGGATGGAAATCGGGGGTGAAAAGGGTGTCGGTAAGGCATTGACGTATGCGACGAAGAACTTCTTCTTATCGCAGTTTGTCATCGCTACAGACGCACAGGACCCGGATAGTTTCCAGGATCAAGTAGCCCAAACAAAGCCAGCTGCACCGGTTTCGAATGAGCAGCTACGTGAACTTGAACAGTTAGCTGAAGCGTTTGCTGACCTACGGGAAACGGATGTCCTACGTGTGTGGGAGCAGTTTGGTGTGACAAGAGACGAGCTAAAAGCATTAAAGGAGCCAGAGGTGCTAGAAATGAAGGCACGTCTTCAGTCTTGGCTTGAAAAAGCAAAGGAAGTAGCAGGTGTAACAGAGCCTGAGAAACGTGAGGAAACACCTCGTCGTGAAGAGCGTCCGTTCGCAGATGAAAAGCCGTATGTATTTGTATCTGCAACGGAAAATGAATCGAAAAACGGCGACTGGTACTTTACGTGTATTTTAGAAGACGAAGACGGTGATGAGATTGAGGTAATCGCGAAAGGGGATCTTGCGTTTGAAGTGAGTCAACTGGAGGATGATACCGACATTTTAGCCGTCGTCGCTAAGCGTAATAACTTTAATCTCTTAAAAGCCCTGAAGGTATAACATGTTACCGAGCATTCTCGATGTGGCAGACGATCAAGGTCTAGAATGTGTTGAGCGGACACGCAGTAAAAAGGAAGTCTACTACCGCTGTCCATTTTGCCATCACCATAACCCGAAGCTCTCGTTAAACCCAGCGAAAAATGTGTTTAAGTGCTGGCACTGCGGCGAGTCTGGTGGGGTGCTAGAGTTTGAGGCAAAGCTCACCGGTAAAACCTTTACAGAAGTCAAACAGCAGTATTTCCCCTATAAATCAAAGAGTTCCCCCAACGCCAAGCAACGACAAAAGCTTGGCCATACTTCAATTCCAAAGGACACGTATAAAAAGCAAATCACCCAATTAAAGGCAGAATGGGAAACGTACCAGTTTTTCATGTGCCGTAAATACTTCGCGTACTTGTCTGTCATTTTACTCATTGATGATGACGTAAGACGAAACGAGCTTGTCGCTTGGTGGTACGAAGAGGTGCGGCGTACGGAAATCCCACTGCTTGCGTCAACGTTAATCGGTGGCATGCAGCAAGATGCCCGGTGGCAACAAGAAGGACAGTTATTAGCAGACATGGCGTTTTCCGTCTGCAAGGAAACGGGTGATTTTGAGCTCTTAGACATTGTGAAAAACGTTTCGTTTTTGCTTTTTTATACACTTGTAGATGAAAAGGACCTGTGGCAGCGTGGTCAGTTTCAAACAAAATTTGGTCACGCACTGAACGTAAAAATCCAAACAGAAGCGAGGTTTTTTCTATGATGAATCATGTAACGATTGTGGGTCGCTTAACTAAGGACCCTGAATTTGAATACACGCAGTCAGGTATTGCCCGTGCACGTTTTATGGTCGCAGTGAACCGTCCATTTAAAAATAAGGACGGGGAGCAGGAGGCTGATTTTATTTCATGTGTCGCATGGCGTAAAACCGCAGAAAACTTAGCGAACTTTATGACAAAAGGACAATTAATCGGGGTTGAAGGACGCATCGAAACAGGGAGCTACGAAAAAAACGGCACACGCATCTACACAACGACCGTTGTCGCAGATTCCGTGCAGTTTTTAGAGCCAAAAGTGGTGAGTGCCGAGCCTGAGAAAAAAGAACGTGTACGCCCTCGTAAGGAAAAAGTGATGAGTGAGGACTTACCGTTTTAACTGATGAAGGTGGCGAAGCAATTTGCCACCTTTTTTAAGGATGTGAGATGGATGATTTTTTCATATTCAAGATTAAGTCTCTACGAGCAGTGCCCGTACCGCTTTAAAAAGGTACATGTGGACGAGGAGAAAGAAAATGTTACCTTGCCACTCGCTCTTGGAAAAGCAGTGCATAAAGCGATTGAACTGCGGTTAAAGGGCTTTCCAGAGGGCGCTAGTATCGCACGTGGCTTTCAGGAGGCGAACTTTCACAAGGAACTGAGCTTTTCTGAAGTTGAGAAGTTAACTCGTCGTGTGAAGCTAGACCGGTACCTCGGCAAACTAGAGGCAGTGGAATTTTCGTTTCAGCTGCCTTTAACAAACGTTCTGACGTTTCGCGGAGTGATAGATCTCATTACCATAGACGGGGAGATTGTGGACTGGAAGACAAATCGCAAGATGTATGACATCCGTGATACAAAGCAGCTCGCCTTGTATGCATGGGCGGTGAATGAGTATTATGCATTTGAAAAAGTGCGTGGTACACTTTCATTTCTTCGCTTTAACGAGGAGCGAACGACCATTTTTACCGATAGTGACCTACAAGCAGCACGCATGTGGGCGATTGGCTTAGCCAGTGAAATCAACTGGGCACTGGATCAGCTAAAAAAGCAGCCGAACTTAGAGCAAGTATTGTTCCCAGCTCGGCCGTCATCACGGTGTAAGACGTGTCCGTTTTCGATTGAATGTTATTTAAATAAGATATGAGATATGAAAAGCTACCATAATTACTGGTAGCTTTTTAATTGTTTTCAGAGAGAATAGAAAAATTTGAAAACATATAAATGCAATAGCGAATTTCTAGATTTTTTAAATATTTAACTAACAAAATACAAAGCAAAAAAATGTATAATAATTATATAAAAGGGTTTTTGTGGTTCATTTGGAGGTGTCTTAATGATAATAAATCGTGAGGTTGGTGCTCAAGGTAAAGGATTTCGATTGCAAAGATTGAGGGCTATAAAGTTGTTAATTGATAAAATTTTAGAAGGGAGAGAAGTCTATGTTGCAACGGAACACCTAGATGACGTGTATATAAAATCTGTGACAATGCATGAAGTAGAAGAGGTTGCTGAAAGCGATAAAAACTATTCTTCTCGTGATACATTTACTTTTGCTACTAAAGAAGTTAGAAATAGTATCGTAAGCTTTTTTGATACATGGGTCGAATGTGGCAAGAGAAAAGAATCTTTGTATTTTTGCTTTTATACTAATATAGGTATTGGTGAAGAACGAAATGTAGGCATAGTAAAAGAGTTAGGGTTAAAGTTGCCAAGTAAATCATTAATTAGATGTTTGATTAATAAAGAGTATAAATTTAAAGAACAAATTAACAATGAGGAAGTAAATATAAATGTATTGGAAATTACAAAGGCTATTTTGGTTAAAGAGTACACTAGTCAATATGAAGGAAAAGAGAGCAAGGGAAATTTAAAAATACTAGAGACACTTGATGAGGATTTATATCTAAACTTTTTAGAATCAATTGACTGGCAATTTGGGCAAGAAGATGAAAAAGAATTAGAAGATACTTTAATTCACTAGCGTCGCATAAATTTTAACTGAATTTTCTGTTTTCTTATTTTTCCGTTTGAGAAGAAAAACGAAGACACTGGAACAGAGGTAGTGAACATCCATTTTTTTACTATAACCTTTGACGAGTGCGACAGAAACAAGAAACCCTTTATGGGACCGCTTTTCCAGCGATTTTTCGTTGCCATAAATGAGCGGATTTCCAAGGTGCTGCTTTCAATAAGCGGCTGATTTGTAAGTACGTTCTTGAACTATTCGTGTTTAACTGCGCTAGCACATGCAGGCAATAGACAATCATCGCAATGTACACTTGATTATGTACGCCTTGTTCGCTCTGTGCGTAGAATTTTTTGATATTCAAGTGCTGCTTCAGCCATTTGAAAAACAACTCAATTGCCCAGCGTGATTTGTACAGTTCGGCGATTTCATCAGCACTCAAGTCGAAGCGATTCGTAATCAGATGCAGTTCATTTCCTTTTGAATCCATCACTTTTAGTAAACGAAACTCATTGCCAGCCAGACTTTGTGCCGTGCCTAAAGAAATCATTTCATCCGATAAAACGGAGGATTCTTTTGGGAGATGGAATGTTTCGATGGAATGCGTGACAGCGTTTTTTCGCAAGCGTGAGACGAAGAAATAGCCATCATCCGTCATGCGGTCAAATCGCTCGTAATCCAAGTAACCACGGTCAAACACGTACATGCATTCCTTGTCATCAACGAGTACTTCCAGTTGGCCACGATCATGTTCTTTCGCGTTCGTCAGCACGGCTTTATCTGGATACGAACAGCCTTTTTCAACGTAAACAAGGCGCAAATGAAGCTTGATACCGGATTTTGTTTTACGGAACTCCGCCCACTTGTGATTGTTTAAGTTGAGTGGCAACGTACTCGAATCAATAATGTTCAGTGGTGTTGTCGTTTTTCGGCGCTGTGCATAATGCGTTTTGTGATGAATTTGTGCAACCAAATCGAGAAAGAGCACTTGAAATACGTCAGTTGGAACTTGATTCAATCGGCGTCCTAGTTGAGAAAAGCTAATCGATTCTAAATCCGTTGCTTTTTGAAGATCCTCAGAAAACAAGGTCTCACTAACCGCACGCAGACTTTCGGTTTCGTTGAGCTGCGCGAATACGAATAATTTCAAGAATGAAGCGATGTGTAGCTTCTTTGTATAGGTATTTAATTGATAGGCTTCCACCAATTCCTCAAGTTTTCTTGAGGAAATCGGTGAAAACCATTGTTCAAATGATGTTTTTCGTGTAAACTTATCCATGTTTATGGTCCTTTGTATTGGATTTGGATGGTTACCTACCGCCCAACCATTATAAAGGATTTTTTTGTGTTTGGATTACATTACAGAAAATTCAGTTTAATCTAGCGTGTTGGATTATTTTAATGCGACGCTAGTGACTTTAATTGAAAAAATTAAAACTTTTAACTCTCCAATTTTAAATATTGAAGGAAAGGAACATTTGGTTGTTTCTGCTCTACTAGACGAATTTGAAAAAAAACAAACACTTCCAGATTTATATACTAGGTTTGTTACGAATGACATTTTTCGTAGAATTCTTTTAGAAGTAGCGACAAATAATTACAAACATTCCGATCCGATAGGGGAACTATGGGATCAAATCGATAAGCCTAATGATACAAGAATAATTAAAGAAAAGATTTTAGATGTCTGTCCAGATTTTAGTCTGCAGCGTATAGCTAGGTATGAAAGAAAGGTTGCTACTGTAAAATTAGAGCTAAGTGATTTAAATCTTAAAGATCGGATTGGTTATAAAGCATACATGTTTAGAGTTTTTTCAGCTAGTGATGATATGTTATTCGAACTGAAGGATAACAGAATAGAAGAATTTAATGAAGATATGATTAAAGCATGGATATCTAGTTTGTTCACCCATGTACAGGACGTACTCGATGATAAGTCCAAAGACTATACAATTCCCTTGAAAAATAGAGATTCTTTGCAAAATACTATATTAGAACTTTTTGATAGCTGTTACTTGCAATTTGAGGAGGTATAGACTTTTTATGGAGAACGATAAACATAAGAACTTTTTAAGGGTATTCGGATTTTATGGTGGAAAAGGGCTTATAAATCACCCTTCTCCAAATTCTTAATAAGTGTGGAAAAATCGACACCAAAGTTGTCTGTAATGTCGTGATCATTCACTTCATACCAATTGAAAGTATCGTATAACATAGCTTTATTGAAAGCACTTGAATTAAATCGTGGCTTACGCTTTTTATGGAGCTTCTCATTGAAAAGGATTTTGGCTCGTAAGGCATCAAACGAGTAACCTCTACCCATTCGCTCTACCTGCCTAATAATGCTGTTAATTGACTCCGTATAAGCATTAGTGAGCCTTTTATCAAAGTAGTTGAATATTTCGACATGCCAGTTGTCTACGGCTCTCACGAGGTCTTTATATGCGTCTTTAGAGTTGCTGGACATACAACGGTGTCTCCATTGACTATAACGAAGATGACCTTCATCTGGATCAGGAGTATCCCATATCCAGTAAAACTCTTCTTTGAGTTCATAGGCTTCTTTTAAAGCAGGAAGATTACCTAACCAAGTATCTAAGAGGAATGATTCACGTTCATTTAGATCGTGTTTACGCTTTAGAAGGATAAACCTTTCACGCATAAGGGTACGTCTTTCTTTTTGGCTCATATGGGCTTTCAAAGACTTTCTGACGTTATCTAAGGCTTGATTAGCCATTCTAACTACATGAAACTTATCTACGACAACTTTAGCGTGTGGAAGGATAGTGTTCACTGCGTCTTTGTAGGGCTTCCACATATCCATTGTGACGTACTCAATGTAAGTCCTGTCACTGATTTCTGAAAGACGTTGGATGACTGTTTCCTTGTTACGGTTAGGCTTGATGTCATAAATAGTCCTGCGTTCAATATTAGTCAATACAAGCCGAGGTCTACGGATAATATGTATCTCGTCTATCCCAAGCCACTTAGGAGTTTCAAACTGGTATTCACGTTCTTTGAGTGCCACATAGTCCTTAAAAACGTTCCTAATGGTTTTCTCGTCAACACCAACGCTTTCTGCGACTTCTACAAAGGTCTTAGACATGGATTGCTCTTGAATGGACTTTAAAAGCCTTTTGGTCATACTACGCTTTTCATCTACAGATATTAGGCGTTCCCAGAAGGTAGATCCGCATTCACGACACTTGTATCGTCTACGGTTCAATTGTAAGCCCACTCGCTTTAAACGAATGGGCAAATCCATAATTAGTTGATTTCTTGAACTGTGTTTGTACAACTTGTCAAAACCACATTCAGGACAACGTTCAGGTGGTCCGACTGCTTCAACTTTAAACATCATATCGGTTTCATTTTCTTGTGGCGGTTCTATTGTTTTAATGTCTGGTAGGGATAATAAGTCTGACATATTATTCATCCTTTATTACTCTGCGGTGTTAAGGTATCAATTATAGATTTGATGTCGAAATCATCAGTGTTAAATTATTTTTGTGACCACAAATGCACTTAGAAAATCCCTTAAAGCATTAGCTGGTTCACTTGAATAGGGAGTTGTAAAAAAGTTCCCTTAGCCTGCACAACAAGATAATTTCGAAATATCTTTATCGAACGTAAGTGCAGCTAATTTTAGCCCTTCAGCCATTGTTAAATATGGTGCTAGGGTTTCTGTTAAATCTTCTATCGTTAAGCCAAATTTAACAGCTAATGATGCTGCATAGATGACATCTCCTGCATTCTCAGATACAATATGAACCCCTAATACTTTTAGTGTTTCTGCATCTGCTACTAGTTTAAATACACCGGTTGTTTCACGGTTTACAATTGCTCTTGGAACAGCATCTAAAGGTAATACAGATGTCTTCACATCATACCCTTTCTCTTTTGCTTGTTCTTCTGTTAAACCAACCGTTGCAACCGTCGGATTCGTAAACGTAACAGCAGGAACTACCGATAAATCTATTTTTTTGTTTAATCCACCAATAGCATTATCAGTAATAATTCCACCTTCATAGGCTACTACATATACAAATTGTGGTCCTAAAGTCACATCTCCTGCTGCATAAATCTTTTCATTACTTGTTTGACCAAAATCATTGATCAGGATTTCATTATTTTTTCCAGTTTCAACACCTGCTGCACTTAAATTTAAAGAATCCGTATTTGGTTTTCTTCCAGTGGCAACAAGTAACTGATCTGATTCAATGACTTCTCTACTGCCATTTACTGTTACGTAAACCCTTTTTATCTCTCCACTTTGTTCAACACGCTCAAAAGTTGCCCCTTTGACAAGGTTTATACCCTGTTCAATTAACGCTTTTTCAACTGACTCTGAAATCTCAGGATCATACTCCTTTAAAAGTCGCTCACTTCTTTGCATAAGCGTTATTTCTGAACCTAAATGATGAAATAGTTGTCCAAGCTCCATTCCAATGTATCCTGAACCAATTACAGTTAATCGTTTTGGTATTTTCTTTAACTCAAGAAGTGTTGTACTAGTTAAATAGTCCATTTTTTCAAGTCCTGAAATTTGGGGCAACGAAGGCGATGCACCTGTTGCAATTAAAAAGCGTTTTGCAGATAACTTTGCCCCATTGACCTCAACCGTACTAGCATCAACGAATTTTGCTTCACCTTTAATTAAATCAAAATTATATTCATCAATTAAATCCATATATTTTTGATTCCGAAGTTCGCTCACCAATTTATCCTTTTGCGTGATTAAACTAGCTAAATCCACTTCTCCAGCGGATGTTTGTAAACCTATAAACGGATTGTCTTTTGATAAATGATTGATTTCCCCTGCCCTAAGAAGAGTTTTTGACGGAACACAGCCAATATTCACACAGGTTCCCCCAACCGTTCCACGCTCAATCATTCCAACTTTTGCACCGTATTCTATAGCTTTAATTGCCGAAGAAAAGGCAGCAGCACCAGAACCAATAATAAGAAGGTCATAATTGTCTTCATTAATTAACGCCACGTTTTCTAGTGATGATACTTCTTCAATTTCTCCGGCTTGGTAATTTGCTTCATCAATCGCCTTTATTGCACTTTCAACCTCAATATCATCGGGCAGTTCAAATACTGCTTCACCACGACGATAACTAGACTCAATATTTTTAGCACCTATCTTTTCAAGTGCTGATTCTACGTGTTTTTCACAACCCGTACAAGTCATTCCTGAAATGTTTACCTTAAATTTATTCATAAAAAAGCTCCTTTCGTTAATTAATCTCTCATGTTAATGTTTCTATTATTGGACACGAATGTAATTGCTTTTCATCTGGACATCGTTGTTTTAAGTCGTCTAACATAGTTTCAATTCGTTTTAAATCCTCTATTTGTTTTTGCACTTCCTTTTGTTTTTTAGAAACAAATTCGAACATATCTTGACAACGAACTTCATCTTTATCTACAACACCAAGTAATTTATAAATCTCGCTTAAAGAAAAACCAAGTTCCTGTATTCGTTTAATAAACCCAACACGCTTAACGTCATCATATGAATATATCCGATAACCAGCTTCCGTTCGGTGAGGTTCTTGTAATAAATTTTTTCGCTCGTAATATCTGATCGTTTCTTTATTAACTCCACATTTATCTGCAAACTCACTAATGCGATAAATCATCTTATTTCACCCCATGAATATTATAAACCGTGTACCATAGTACACGGTCAAGTAAATTGGACTATTTTATTTTTTTCCCAAAGTATCACTCGTATGTGATTGATACTTTTATATAATACTATTGATTATCCTAACATCCCACCAGAAAATCCGATTTAAACACCAGTTGTTTTTAAACTATTAAGAAAGTAATTCCACTATATATTCCGAAGACCCCTTTTTAATAAAAAGAAGAATAATGTACGAAAAACAGGAAGATTTTTATTATATTTTATATAATATTCTGATTTTAATGCAAGAAATGAAATGCAATAATAGTTCGTCTAAATGTATCGATTTTACTAAGTTAGCATATTTGTACCCATTTGTTGCAAATAAAAATCTGGCAAAAATATTAAAAAAAATAAATGATTTCGACAATACTTATTTAGAAACTGAAGAGCTGGAACTACTTTCTAGAACATTTTATGAGAGTAGATTAAAAATGCATGGATTTGGCAATCAAAAAATGACGTTTTTGGTATTTAATTTTGTATGTATTGCCAACAGCCCCGTTTTTCGTTAATTTCTTACTGTCGATGCACGGTAACGATGACTTTCACCTGTAAAAATCACGAGATGTGAATGATGAATAAGTCGATCAATTACTGCCTCTGTCAAAATCTGATTGCCAAATACATGATTCCACTGGCCAAACTGTAAATTGGTCGTGATGATAATACTCTTTTGCTCGTAACACATGGAAATTACTTGAAAAAGAAGCTCTGCTCCTTCTTTACCGAGTGGGAGATAGCCCATCTCATCTAAAATTAGTAAATCTAACTTCTCAATCTGATTCATCAGCTTCGTCAATTGTCCCTTCTGATTGGCATCAATCAATTGATTGACTAAGCCAGCTACCGTATAAAAGCGTACTTTATAGCCAAAACTAGTTATGGCATTTAAGGCAATCAAACGGCTCAAATAGGTTTTTCCTACTCCGACCCCACCATATAAAATCAGATTCTCCCTTTCGGCAATGAACTGACCGCTTAGTATTTCTTCTGATGTAATTGTCTTTGGCAATTGCACATGCTGCCAAACGTAAGGCTCATTGCCACACTTCGGTAGATTCGCCTGTTTTAATAAGAGGTTAATTCTTGATGTTTCACGTTGCTCGATTTCCTCTTCAAAAATATGTTCTAAAAACGTCACCTGTTCAGGGGTGAAATTCATGTGATTCGCACGTAAATGACTTAATTTTAGTCGTTTGGCGTATTCCTGTAATCGTTCACTCATGAGGAACTCACCTCCTCAAAAAGCGTGTCATACCGGGAAATACTACGCTCAATATTCGGAAGTGCTGGTAACTCTGCTGCTGGTGTAATCGGCTGATGCATTGCGCCATCGAAGATAAGCGAATTAAAAGCTTGATGAATGTGCTCCGCTTTTGGATGTCCGGTTTTACTGGCAATCTTTAATGCCTGCGTCAGCTGTTCAAACGTCGCTGATTTCATTAAATCTGCTAAAAGGGCGAAGCCTTCTTTTTGTTCTTCCTCCGTACAAGCCTTTAAATAGACTTGCCAATCTACGGGTAGATGATCGTATACACCTGAATATTTAATGGCACGGGGCCGTTGTGATAAAAGCTTCAAATAAGGCTGCCAAACCATAGATTTGGCATTACTGCCATATAAGCGAGGGTGTGTAACAATCACCTGCTGGTGTTCATCTAAAATTTGCACCTCATTATAAGTGATTTGTACCATTACCTTCTTTTGGGCGAAACGTGGCGAGGTAGAGTATACCTTTGTCTCTAAGTGGATTAATCCACTTTTATCTGCTTTCGCTTCCATCAATCGAGCGCAAAGGAATGATTTCTCGGGTAACACAAGATGGGCCGTACATGTTTCTTTATGTAAAGTGTTTAAGGCAATTTCCTTTTCATAGTGAAGTCGATTACGATTGTCTTCGGCTAATGCCCATAAGGTTTCATTAAAATCCTCTAAATCTACAATCGTCTGTGCCGGCAATAAAAAGTTATTCCTCACATATTTTACCATATTCTCAACGTGACCCTTTTCGTTTCCTTGGGCTGGATTACAGAATTCATATTCAAAGCCATAGTGCAACACAAACCGTTCAAACATATCCGTTAATTCGCGTTCACCTTTTGCGAAAACCTTTTTCACAGCGGGCTTCAAATTATCAAAGCGAATCGTTTTCGGTACGCTACCCATATGCTGAAATATACGTTGTAAGCCTTCTAGTAAGCACTCAGTATTTTCCGAAGGAAATACTTGAAAATAAAAGGTATTTGCGTGTGGAAATGACATCACCAAGAAGGGTAATTCAATGATTTCATTTAAGTATTTGAATGGTGCCTTCCCAAAATCAACTTGTGCTGTTCCAGGTATCGTTTCCAAAGGTAATGTTGCGCCTTCAGCTTCTGCTGTAAGCTCTCTTTTCCTTTTTGAAACATATTCGCGAACGGTACGCGCCTTTCCTTCAAAGTTATGCTCCTGTACTAGCTGATTAAACATACGCTGCGCTGTTCGTTGATACTTCTTTTTCATTTTTAAATCTTCGCGAATCCATTCATCTAAGATTGGCTTCACTCGATCCATAACCGGTGCTTTTCTCGTTTGCTTCTGTTTTTGAGGAAATTCCTCTTGGTTGGCATATTTCTTTACCGTACGTGGATCGTGCTGCACCTGTCGTGCCACTTCCGCATAAGTTTTGCCTTTTTGGTTTACTTCATGTCTGATATAATGGATTTCTACCACTTCTAACATCTCCAATCCCTCCTGTTAAACGTTGTTGGTCCAACGAGGAGTTTACTTTTATTGGGGATTGTTGGCAAGTGGTTTTTTCATACATAAATTAACCGCCATAACTTACATTCTTATAATGCCATAACCAAAATGCACGTCGTTATAAATTTATTATTGGTTTTGAAGAATAAAGGCATTGTTGGAATTAAAAAGAATGAAGTAAGACACTCATTGGACATTTGGTTAGAAAGTGAGGACACTATTGAATTTCTGAATATGGATAGTTTTTTAACAGAAAGGAACCATTATCAGGAAATTAAAAGACTAATACCGAGAGTTCGAACAATGAAAACAGATTCAATTATTGAAGCAATATTTAAAAAGAATGGGGTGATTATATGGGAAGTATAAAAATTAGGAAAGTAATATATGAAGGGGATAACTATTCTTTTGAATCTCCACGTTTTTCTGATGGCCTACAAATAATTGAGGCTGAAAATGGTTCGGGTAAGACAACATTTAGCTCGTTGATTAGTTTTGGCTTGGGTATTTATGTTCCAAAGTTCAACTTCAATAGTGATAAGGAAGAACACCATAGTGAGATAAAACAGGATCAAAATAATTACGTACAGTTATTAATTGACATTAACAATCGAGAATATATTATTAAAAGGTTTTTTGGAAATACCTCAAATATTATTTTAGTAGAAGAAAATGGTGCAACTAAAAGTTTTGATGTTTATAGAAATGACGGTAACATAATTTTCTCTGATTGGTTATTAAATAAACTAGGAATACCCATTTTTGATATATATCAAGGTAGTAAAAATTTCAAGATTAACTTTTGGGATTTATCAAGGTTGATATATTATGATCAATCTTCATTAGTACATAAAATTTTTAAAGAGCATAGAAATTCAAATAATTTTGTTTCTGATTCTGCATTAGTTAGACAAACTATTTTTCAAGTGCTTTTAGGTAAAGGATTTGCTGAATATCATAAAGTAATAGGAGAATTGAATAAACTTTTAAAAGAAAAAGAAAGTTTAGCCTTAGCTCTTAAAAATATTAAAGAAACGTATATGAAGATGGGGATTGATGTTGAAAAATTTGATAAAAACAATGAAACTCAACAACTCCAAAATTTAAATATTAGAGAAAAAAGATTGAATGCATACAAACAAAGTATTATTGCTAAACCAGATAGCATTAAAAATACAAATAAATATTTAGATGAATTAAAATCACAGTTCGACTCAGTAAAAAAAGCAAATATGTCATTAGAAATAGAATATGAAAATTTATTAAGAGAACTAAACGATTTACAGAGATTAAAGGTCACATTAATTGATGAAATTAATCAAATAGAAAAAATTTTATTAACTCATGATAAATTAATGCTTTTTTCCATTAATACTTGCCCGTGCTGTTTAAAAGAAATTAGTAAGCAGGAAAATAAGTGTATTTGTGGTAATGATTTAGAAGAAGGAGAATATGAAAAATTCTTCTATACTACAGATGAATACTTAACTATTTTAAAATCAAAAAAGAAGTCTATAAATACAATTGATAATGCTATTGAAAGTTGTAAAGTTGAACTGGAAAATGTGAAATCTAAACTCGTATTTTCAAAAAAAAGCGTAAATGATTTAATCGCCGAAATTGAAAAATTAGAATCGGATGAGACAAAAATTATTGATTCGGATTTAGTTGGTGTGAATGAAAGTTTGTTTAAAATAAAGTCAGCAATAGAAGTAATCCAAAATAAACTAGAATTTTATAGTCAATTTGAAAAAATCAACAAGGAGTTTAATGGAAAAGATAAGGCAACAAAATTAAAACAAAAGGAGTTATTTATTTTAGAATCCCAAGTTAATAATGATTTTAGTACCCAAGTTGAAAAATTTAAATCTATTTATTCGGACAGCTTATTGGCGATTGAAGATAGTATTAATCATGTAGATTTAAATGATGATTATTTACCGATTATTAATAATGGTACTTATAAAGAAGCCAGTTTAGCAGTTTTGAGAAAAATTGCATTTTACATCTCATTACTATTAATTTCAGTTAAAGATTCGGATGTATTGTTTCCGAAATTTTTATTAATAGATACACCTGAGAATTTAGGAATTGATGATGACAAATTAAATAAGGGGATAGGCTTATTAAACTTAGTGTATTTAGAACATGAAAGGAATTATGAAGTTTCAATTAATAGCACCTTACCATTTCAGGTCATTTTAACAACAGGAGAGGGAAAATTCCCGCCATTCTATTCTAAATATGTTGTAATGAAAATGAGCAACGGTGAAAAATTGTTAAAGAAAAAGAATTAAAATTACTTATATTATAATAGTAAAATGAAATAAACCAACTAGCCATCAGTGTTAGTTGGTTTATTTATCGATAGTTTAATTCATCTCCAACCAATGAATCATCTTCTGATCGTTATCTAGGTTCTGACGCTTAATTTTACGCGCCATGTAGCGAGACAACGTTGTATGGCTAATACCAATCTCTTCAGCAGCCTTTCGAATCGAATAGCCGAGCTCATCAATCTTCGCACGCATAATCTCAGGTGTTAGCTCCTGCACTTTCTTTGGCGATTCAAAGACAAATTCGGTTTGCTCCGTTTTTTCCACAATGACTTCTGTATATTCAGCTTCAATCGGCTCGTTTGTAGACGGCTTTGTTTCGGCTGGTGCACTTTCAGCTAGTGGTGCATTTGGCAAACTTATCTTCTTTTTATTTTCAAGTAGGACAACGGATGGCGGTGTAATTTGTACACTAATTTGGCTCCAATAATTTTGTATCCACCCACGTTTCCCCACTCGCGTTTCGTCAATCTCCTCTGTATAGGACCAATCTGCAATGACTTCATCACGCTGCAATTCATCTAACACCTCTTCAAAGCGGTCGCGTAGCTGTCCACCGTTTAGGCGAGCGGGGAAGTTCATTTCACTAAGTAAAGTTGCGATTTTAAACGGTTGGTTCACAGTGCCCTTAATCGAGCGAATCTTCCATTGGCGACTTAAATAGCGTGTTAAACGTTTATGCTCACGCTGCGACACGTAGCTGTATTTAAACACCTTTAAATCAAGCACGCCTAAAGAGGACTTCGTACCATCTAAATACGGCTGCAAGAGCGTGGACGGTTTAATTTGAAGTGCGTAGATGCCTTTTGGTTTATTTGTCTTCTTATCAAAGGCAATCCGTACACTGCCCACATCAAACATGCGTTTAAAATCTTGGAAGTTATAAAGCTTTGAATCAATCTCACTCGCATTGACAATCTTCACACGCTCTGGCCCGTCATGTAGGGTAATCCAAACACTTGATAAGGCGGCCACGCGTCGCATGATGTTGAAGCGGTCGCGTTCCTTAAACTTTACCTTCTCTGGAATTTCCCCTTTTTCGTAGTGACGAAGGAGTAAAGCGTCATCGCTATGAAATTCAATAAAGCCCTCTGTGTCACGTTTGCCGGTCATCCACTGATAGCTCACAAGGTCAAAAATATCCGCTGTTAGCTCGTCGAGTGAGCTAAGCGTCGTTTCAAGTAAATCGATGCCGTAATTTGGACTAGGATCCGCTTCTGTTTGAAACAGTGGTGCAGGTCGAAGCTCCGCAAAGCCGTGCAAGGTTCCTTGGTTATCGACAAGCTCTGTACCCATGAAGCCCGTTTCCTTTTCTGAGAAGTTCGTTTTATTCGTGACGATATTTCGCATTAAATGAAACGGTGTAGAGGTGTTGGCATAAATATAATCTCGCTCAGCAAGTGGAATGTCTGCTGTTTGTTCTACGAGCTCTACAAGAAACGGACTCACGTGCTCCTTGATCGTATCTTCAAAGTTTTCAACGGTGTTACGAATGATTCGTTTTGTTGAGCGTTTAAAGTCGCTCAGCTCTTCGATGATTAAATGATAGATGGAACGAAAGCTTTCACTAACCTCTTCACCCGGAGCGAGCTGGTTTTTATCTGTCGGTTGTGTGAGGTAGGCGTCCTGGTACCATAAGTCGAGTAAAAACGGTAATTCTGTAAAGAGCACCTTCACTTCCTCAAATACAGCCACTTTACGCTGCTCATAGTTTAAGATTTTTGTGTCACTTAATGCTTGATAATCCATAGGCCACCTCTATTCCACGAGTTTTGTTCCTTTTATTATAGCAAAATGCACCACAGAATAAAGAAAATACCGATGAAATGCACCACTTCTGATATCTTGGTGCATTTCACGGGTAAAAGTACACATGTATTCGTGGATTGGTGCAAAAAATAACGGAATGTCGAACAATCGCGTGTACATTTTAATAAAAACGCACCAACAATCGTGTACACCTTCGTCTAGTAGCCCATAAAGTGATGCATTTATTCGAGTAAATTGGACAGAAAATGCACCACTACACGATTTTTGGTGCAAAGCCATGTACTTTTTATTCAAACGTGCACCAAAAAATGCACCATTTTGACACATTACTACACGCACTTGTCCTACTTTTCATGTTTTGCACCACATCTATGCCTTATGATGGTGCAAATTGTGTTCTATTTCTTCATTTGGTGCAAAAGTGTATAGAAAGAGTGTACTACTTTGAGAGATGAGTACTACATTTCATGAAAAGCGGTCATTTGGGACAAAGGTGTGCACAAAAACGGGACAAAGGCGTGTAGTATTCAAACGATTATGCACCAACCTAGACAAAGGTGTGTACTAAGGAATCGCTATAAATCAGTATTTTTTAGAAAATGGTGCATTTTAAACAATTTTTCTCGTGGTGCATTTCCGAAGGCGTGTACAAAAAATGCACCACTACACTTTTTAGCGGGACAAAGGCGTGTAGTAACGAAAAGTCCGAAACTTTGAGAAAGCTAGATATAGCAAGGGATTTCATAGTTTACGAGAGACATGAGAGTGGTGCATTTACGTGTGGGTGCCTGTAATTTTTCGGACAAACCCGCCATAGCAAACTTTTTTACACATTTCGTCAAACCCTTGCTACGACTGGGCTCAAGGGTGGTGCATTTTGGTGCATTTTTCTCTATAGAGAGCGGCATATGCGGCACCTTCGATTTTTTATACTGTAGGTATGAAAAAATCGGGGGAGGTGTCACCAGATGAATCTAGTCGACGTATTTGATACATTACTACCAAAAGGACTTTTAACATATAAAAAGATTGGCTCTAAAGCTAGTTTACCAAAGCGTGTTGCGGCGGAGAAGAAGGATAAACAAAATCGCCAGGGCGTGCTATTTGCGGTGCGTGAAAAAGCACACTTTGCGAATGGCCAAGTGAAGGGCTATATTTTAACGTCGAAAGAAAGTTTACTAGAGGACGCTGGTGCACTTTCGCATTTTACGCCAAACGTGTACCGTTACGGCACGTACTCAGATGAAAAGCGTTCGTTTATTAAAGGCTTCAGTGAGGAAAACCTGCAGCAAATTAACACATTTGTTGTGGATATCGACACAAAGCGTCATACGGTAAATGATTTACTACTGGCGTGCTTAGACGAATCGGTTGGTCTGCCAACATGGATCATTGAAAGTGACCGTGGCTACCAGCTGTATTTTGTGCTTGAGACGCCTCTGTTTATTACGAATAAAGAGAATTTCAAAGGACTAAAGGTCGCAAAGCGTATTAGCGACAACATTAAACGTAGTCTAAAGTGCGTGGATGCAGATATTTACTGCAACGACTTTGGCTTTTTCCGTATGCCAACAATAGAGAACGTGAAATATATGGAGCTACAAAATACATATACCATGCATGAGCTTATTCAGTGGTCGATGCGCCGTGATGACGGAGAGCGACCTCTATTTGTCGTGCCAACACAAAAGGTACAGGATCTTACGCGTACAGACTGGTTTGATGCACTGATTCATACAACAAACATAAAAGGGCAATCAGGCATCATTGGACGTAACAATACGTTATTTACACTGGCTCTTATTGGCTTTGCAGAAGGCTGGGAAGTGGAGCGTACAGAGAACTTTTTAGACGAGTTCAATAGTCGCTTGGACTATCCAATGAACGCAGCAGATTTAAAATCTACACTGAACTCGGCGTATTCAGGCAAGTATTCGGGCCCAAGTAAGGAATATGTAGAAAGCTTACTAGCACATCATGTGAAAAATGGTGATTCGTTTACAGTGTCATTTGGCAACCGGGCTTGGTACAAATTTAAAAAGGAGCGTGAAGACCGTACACGCAGCCACTACGACGAGTGGGAACAGGATATTATCGAATACATCACGGCTGAAAAACAAATTTCAGGACCGTTTATTTGGCGTACACAAAAAGAGCTGTGTGAAGCAGTGGGCATTGCACAAAGCTCGTTAAATGAACTATTAAAACGCTCGAAACAACTGATTAAAACAGTAACAGGTAAAGGTCGCGGAGCCAAAACGGGCTGGACGACTGTAACACTTTTCTTACAACACGTTATGCATGAGCTACAAGCTGCAAAAGCACGTTACCGTCATTTAGTAGTAGCGATGGTAGAGGAAACAGTAGCAGAGCTTGAGCCAGTGGCGGGCTTTAGTGAATTACAAGCAAAACTCGTAAAGCTTTTACGAACAGCCCCATCGGTGACGCACGAAAGACAGCAAAATAGCTCTGGTTAAACTAATACTCCACTCTGCCTAACATATTTCTAGTTACGTTTGGTGGGGGTGCTCCTTTGGGCATAGATATACTAATAATCTAGTTTTTATATAGTATTTGGTTTTACTTGGAGGGGATCTAGGTGAAGGTATATTTACAGCATGATGGGGAAGACCAGGTAGTTTTATTTAATAGGGATTATTCTCAGTATGCTTATCCATATTTTTTAAGCCATTATAAGCAGGTACTGGGGAAGTATGGATTAGATGTGTCAACAGAGGACTGTTTATTTGAGATAACGGATGAACTTTTAAGAGAGTTACTTACGCGTTATGAGGTGAAGTGGGAGGACGTGTTGTATTATATGGCCTTTCGTGCACCTAATCCGATTGCTATTGGTTATATTGGGGGAAAAGAGCTTGAGGATGTATTGTTATATAAGCAGATAGAATGTCAAATAGAGATTGGTTAACTGGTTAATTGAGTTAACATTAGTAGTTTTAATATTTTGATAATTTAAATTGTCTAGTGTATAATAGGGGGCATCTATTAATCTTCCCACAGTAGTGGATAGCCGGAATATTTCTTAAGGAAAAGATTCGGTCAAATATTTTGGTTAGTTTAAAGCATAAGAGGGATCTCGTTCGTGAGATTTATTAAAAGCACAAAAAGACAATTGGGTCTTTCTGTGCTTTTTTTTGTGTTTTAAAGAAGAATGGTGGATAAAAAGTTAAAGGAGGAATCTGTATGCAAACGATATCAAGTACAGTACCAGCAACGCATGAGGAAGCAGTGGTACTTGCCAATGAGATTGAGCGTTTGGAGGCAGTAGTGAAAGCAGCAAAGGGATTATTAAAGGAATTTGTAGAGCAGAATGGGCCAGTGGAAACGAGCTATGAGCGTTGGGATTTTATTCATGCAGAAAGTTGGTCATTTAATAAAGGGGCAACAAAGGATATTGCGAAGCGGTTAGCCAGTGATGGTGTAAACCCGTGGGATTTTTTATCCTTTGCAGCGAAGGATTTAAAACGGATTGGCTGGGAGGATCAGGAGCTTAGTCAGTACGGACAAGTGAAAACGGTGAAGCGGTTTACGTCTCGTAAGCTGTAGCGTAAAAGTTACTAAGGTATTTGGTAGCTTTTTTATTATGCCTAAAAGGAGGAAGGAATATGAATCGTATTAAATTAAAGGAAGTAGCAGAGCTTTATGGATCAGCAGAGCAGCTATCATTAGAGGATACGCTTTATTTATTATTAGGGCAATCTGTGAAAGCAGAGGCGTTACAAGCGTTAACCCAGCTTGGAGCAACGGATTTGATGGAGCTGTCCTTTGAAGAAATGTTAGCGTTAGGATTAACGAAAGCACAGGCATATAAATTAAAGGGAGCGATTAGTTTAACGCGTAAATTCCAAAAGGGAGCGTTTATACCGAATATGGTAATTCGTTCGCCTGAGGATGCAGCAAATGTAGCGATTCAGTATTTACAAGGTATGAAGCAGGAGCACTTTGTGGCAATGTTTTTAGATACGAAAAATCAAGTGAAGCATTTTGAAACGATTTTTATTGGTTCACTTAATGCGAGTATCGTACATCCACGTGAGTTGTACGCACGTGCTGTAAAGATGAGCTGTGCGGGGATTTTGGTGTTTCATAATCATCCCAGCCAGTCGCTCAGTCCGTCACCTGAAGATATTGATGTGACGCATCGACTTGCAGCTGCAGGGGAGATTTTAGGGATACAGTTAATTGATCATTTAATTGTGAATGATACAGGATTTTATAGTTTGAAGGAGCATGGGTTGTTTTAAATGATACGGATAATGAAAAAGAGCCACCTAATTGTTTTAGGTGGCCACATACATATTACTTGTTTAAGAAGCTTTTAAGTTTTGTAGTAAGGTCTTCTGGATCCATCTGACGCAGTTGCTCTACAGCAAAGTCTACAAGTTCAAGCATTTTTACGTCATGCTGAGCACTCGTTGTTTTGAAGTAGAAGTGAGCATCTGCTGAACCTAAAATGTTACGGCGTTCTACTTTTTCTTTTTTAACAGGAGCTGCTACTTCAGGTGTCTCTGTTTGCCCCATTGCAGCAAGTCCACGTGGTTGCGGGCTAGCGAATGCTGTTTGATGTGGGTTTTCGTTTGTTGAGCCGATTTGCTCATTTAGTGCATCAGTTTGAATAATATTTTTTCGTGCCATACTGTTTCCTCCTAGTTGACCAGTTCCGCTTCAAGTGTTTTTAGGTCTTGGTCTGTTTGAATCCATGCCTCAATTTTTGAAACAAGGGATTTACGCTTTTGTGGTGTCGTGTCCTTCAGTAAATCACGTAAGGCTGCTGCAAGTTGTCCGGCATTAAAGCCACGGTCCTCTAATACCTCGTCACGGTAAAATACAGCCTCGTCAAAGGCATTTGCTAGTCGAGTATAGTCTTTACCATTCAATTCGTCTTTCGCAAGCTCTAGCAGCTGCTCTACGCGTAATTTCGTCGTATCTTCTGGTAGCTTGCCCGTGCGAATTAAAATCTCCTGTGCCAGTGAATCATACATAAAGAATATATTACGGTCATGGTGGTCAAACTTTTTCGGGTTTGGTGGCACCAGGTCGTAGCGTTTGACACGCTCACGCTCATAGACGCGAGAATAAAGAATATTGTCGCCGTATGTTTTTAATGCGGCTGAAATCACGGTAAAGTCGATATTACTCTTCTTATTTTCTAGATACATTAAAATGCCAAGTAGTTTTGCGCCCTCGTAGCCGTAGCCAGAAGCTTTGGCACTTGTCGCTGTTTTAGCAGATTCCTCTAAAAAGCCTGCCATTTGACGGTATGATTTTGCCTGCGTCATCATAACCCCGATATAGTAGTCACTTGCCACAATCGCATTGATGTTTTGAATATTTGATGTCGGTGGAACGTCGTACAAAATAAAGTCGTAGTTTGCTTCAACCTGCTGAATGACAAGGTCAAGGTACAGACCGGCTTCAAATTTCCCGAATGCTCCTTTTTCAAATAATAAAAGGTCCAGCCCGGCAAGCTCACGACCACTCGGCATGATATGTAAGTTTGGATCTAGTTGGATGACTGTATCAGCTGAGAGCTTCGGGTCTTTAATCGCTGTGAAAATCGATGGGTGATCACTCAGGTCTGTCTTATTTTTAAATGTACGCATTAAAAAGTCTGTTGCATCTGCCTGTGCATCGAAATCCACGACTAAGACACGCTGGTTAAAATGCTTCGCTAGTGAAATGGCCAGTAAGCAGGTTGTCGTTGTTTTCCCAACGCCTCCTTTACTGTTACCTAACGTAATTTTGATTGCCACTCGTTTCACGCTCCTCAAAATGGAAGTAGTATATTTATTATAACAAATCCCCTATATAAATACATTAGTTTATTAAGTAATTACTGCGTAAATTCATTAATATATTTATTGATTAATATATTAATTATTTAATTAACGATTATTGACATCAGTTTTGTGGTAAAGAAGTAGAAAAAGGGGGCGGTTTTGATGCATTTTTCAATTGGTGAATGGGTGAGTTTTCAGCATACGTTAGGCTTTATTTTAGTGAAAAACGTCAAGGAGCGTAAATGCTTAGTACAGTTTGGGCTATCTAGTGAGGTCGATATGAAATGGATTCCGGTTGAGTTACTGTCGTCTCGTGAAGAGGTTCGGTTATTAGAAGAGGATATTGGTGAGCTGCAAAATTTGGCGATTGAGCTAGAGGATGCAGAGTGGTATAAGGAGCTTGAAGGAAGGGTTATGAAATGATTACGATACAGGAGGCTGTTCGCCAACGATTAGAACAATTAATGAATGAACAGGGGCTTACGATTTCGGAATTAGCACGTCGCTCGGCATTAAGGCAATCAACAGTGCAGGATATTGCAAAAGGGAAGAGTCGAAATCCTTCCATGCAGGCGGTGTACCAAATTGCTTCAGGATTGGGGCTAACACTAAGTGAGTTTACGGATGACGATTGTTTTGGACGCATTGAAAAAATTCCAATGAAACGAAACCGAACAAAAGAGAAGTAGCGAGCTGCCACTTCTCTTTTATGCGTCGTACAGGTGTAATTTTAAAATGTGTGGGATATAAATGACTTTATTGCCTTATGGGGGGTACTGCCAACAAATCGCGGAAAACATACGCTAAGCAAAATTTTACACAATGAAATGCGATATTTCCTATGTTAAGAGGTTTTCCATAAATGTACACTTTTACGGATAGTGAGGTGGATTTGATTTATTACCCATTTATAGCGTTCGTAGGCGTCTATTTAGCAGTTTGCTAACGTTCATTTATAAAGATGTTTGGTATAATTAAAGTTGATTAGTGGCAATGCAACAAACGGGCCATATTGTTGTATAAGTGATGAAATACTGAATTTAAAACTTAGTTTATATGTGGTAAAATGTTTTAATCAAGTTTAGGAGGAATTAATTATGAAGTGTAATGAATGTAACAGGGTTCAATTAAAAGAGGGAAGCGTATCATTAACCCTATAAACTACGTCTGCCCTCATTATTGGAGGGTGAAATGTGAATACATCCTATTCACAATCGAATTTACGACACAACCAAATTTTAATTTGGCTTTGCATTTTATCTTTTTTTAGCGTATTAAATGAAATGGTTTTGAACGTCTCATTACCTGATATTGCAAATGATTTTAATAAACCACCTGCGAGTACAAACTGGGTGAACACAGCCTTTATGTTAACCTTTTCCATTGGAACAGCTGTATATGGAAAGCTATCTGATCAATTAGGCATCAAAAGGTTACTCCTATTTGGAATTATAATAAATTGTTTCGGGTCGGTAATTGGGTTTGTTGGCCATTCTTTCTTTTCCTTACTTATTATGGCTCGTTTTATTCAAGGGGCTGGTGCAGCTGCATTTCCAGCACTCGTAATGGTTGTAGTTGCGCGCTATATTCCAAAGGAAAATAGGGGTAAAGCATTTGGTCTTATTGGATCGATAGTAGCCATGGGAGAAGGAGTCGGTCCAGCGATTGGTGGAATGATAGCCCATTATATTCATTGGTCCTATCTTCTACTCATTCCTATGATAACAATTATCACTGTTCCGTTTCTTATGAAATTATTAAAGAAAGAAGTAAGGATAAAAGGTCATTTTGATATCAAAGGAATTATACTAATGTCTGTAGGCATTGTATTTTTTATGTTGTTTACAACATCATATAGCATTTCTTTTCTTATCGTTAGCGTGCTGTCATTCCTGATATTTGTAAAACATATCAGGAAAGTAACAGATCCTTTTGTTGATCCCGGATTAGGGAAAAATATACCTTTTATGATTGGAGTTCTTTGTGGGGGAATTATATTTGGAACAGTAGCAGGGTTTGTCTCTATGGTTCCTTATATGATGAAAGATGTTCACCAGCTAAGTACTGCCGAAATCGGAAGTGTAATTATTTTCCCTGGAACAATGAGTGTCATTATTTTCGGCTACATTGGTGGGATACTTGTTGATAGAAGAGGTCCTTTATACGTGTTAAACATCGGAGTTACATTTCTTTCTGTTAGCTTTTTAACTGCTTCCTTTCTTTTAGAAACAACATCATGGTTCATGACAATTATAATCGTATTTGTTTTAGGTGGGCTTTCGTTCACCAAAACAGTTATATCAACAATTGTTTCAAGTAGCTTGAAACAGCAGGAAGCTGGTGCTGGAATGAGTTTGCTTAACTTTACCAGCTTTTTATCAGAGGGAACAGGTATTGCAATTGTAGGTGGTTTATTATCCATACCCTTACTTGATCAAAGGTTGTTACCTATGGAAGTTGATCAGTCAACTTATCTGTATAGTAATTTGTTATTACTTTTTTCAGGAATCATTGTCATTAGTTGGCTGGTTACCTTGAATGTATATAAACATTCTCAAAGGGATTTCTAAATCGTTAAGGGATCAACTTTGGGAGAGAGTTCAAAATTGATCCTTTTTTTATAACAGGAATTCAAATCTTTTTGTTCCATTAAAGGGCGCGTTTGTTGAAGATCAGCAGGAAAAGAAAATTCCTAAACAGGTCAAAACAGGTACTTCAAAATTTGAAGTACCTGTTTTTTATGGGTTATAAATCCTTAGCGTATGTTTTCCGCGTTTTGTTGGTACGACCCCTATGGTGACAAAATAACAAGCTTAGGTGATTGTACCGGCAATGCTTGAACGGTACATTCAACACTGAACGCTTCACCATTTTGCCAGTAGGTCACGTGTACTAAGCTATTTGTTTGTACAGCCGTTTGTATTTGGTGAGCCAGCTCTTCAAAGTCGTATTCATCATGCTGCGGCTCAGGTAAGTAGTTATCTTCAGCGTGCCATTCACGTAACAGCTTCACGTGTTCTGGTAGCATCATCGCCGTCCATTTAATCGTCCCTCTATCTCGATTCCGACACTCCATACGCTCACCCCCAAAAAAGAACATTTGTTCCTATTTTGTCAGACTAATGCAAAAAGTAAAGAATCGAGTAATCCTATGCTACACTAGGGAAGTACTTTGTCGCTTTTTGTGAGAGCAGCATGGCGTAATTGTCATGCTGCTTATTTTTATTGTCTAAGGTATCGCCAACATTTCGGAAATTTTGTACGCTAAGGGCTATTAAAATATGCAGGATTTTATGCAAGATTGTGGGAAGTGCGATCATCACCAAAACACCCCTAAACGATTGCTGTTAGTGGCTTTGTAAAAACGTGCATAAAATCCTGTATAAATAATGTTCCATTAAAAAAGGTGAAAACGTTGATGTAACAGCGTTTTCACCTTTTTGGTATGCCCCCAAACTTCCATTTGGGAACGTTTTTTGAATTACATATGCAACTTTGGATTAGATGCATCCTATACCGCATTAATCGTGAAATGCCCAGGTGAAGCTTTTATTTCCAAATAATATTTTTCCCCTCTCTTCAAATCTTCTAATTCAACACTTTTTCCAGGGGGGATTAGAATTTCATCAATAATTACATTACCCTTTGCGTCTTTTACTCTTAGTAATACTTCACTTTCATTATTCGCATGATTAACGATCTCTTTTTTCCAAAAAAGACTATCATATATCACATACTCTTGATAATTAATCAAATCATCCGAGAAGCTAACACTTTGCCATTCTTCATTGTCATCCGTTATAACTGCATTTCCCATAGCCATTGGAAAAAAGAATTGATTAACAACCCCTACATCTTGCACTACTAGAGTACTTATTGTAGTAATCATAAAAGTCATCAAAATAGCTATAATAACTTGATATCGTCGTTTTTTGTTAATGAGCTTAAATGGTTCTTTCGCAGCCTCCACATTTGTTTCGACTATTTGCACTGGTGGTTGCTGCATCAGTTGCAGAGTTTCTTTACATTTTTGGCACTGTTCAATATGTTCTTCAATTGCAGCAACGGTTTCTTTACTACAAATACAATCTATATAGGACGGCATTAAATCCTTTATAATATTACAATTCATCTGAATTCACCCTTTCTGCTAGTTTACATTTTGCACGATAATATGTAACTCTTGCCCAGTTTTCACTTTTCTCATAGATATCTCCTAGTTCCTTAAAACTTAAATCCATCGTTATTCGAAGTAAAAGGATTTCAGCATACGGTTCTTGTAATTGACGAATTTCTTGATGGATTTCACGTAATGTACTTTCTTTAATCATTGCGATATCAGGCAAATCTTCCTTTGAACGTATATCAACACCTGTTTTCGTCAAATAATCAATACTCGTATGATTTCGATGCTTTGCCTTCTTTAAATAATCAAAATAGCTGTGCTTAGCAATTTGACATAACCAAACCGAAATTTTGCATTTGCCATTGTAACGATGAATAGATTTAACCGCTTGATAAAATGTTTCTTGAGTTAATTCTTCTGCTAAATCCTCACTTGATGTCAAACAAAGAAGAAAAAGTTTCACTTCATTTGCATAGGATTTATAGATTTCACTTAAATCCTCCACTAAATCCCCCCTTCAATCAACATTCTTAAATAGAGCTCACTTATATATAGAATGAAACAAAGATTCGTTACAAAGAATGCTAAATTATTTTAACGACTTTTAAAAATCTAATCATAAGCAGCCCAAAACAAATACCCCATTCAAAATAATGAATGGGGGGTGTATAGTTACCTAACTTTCATTTGGGAACGTTATTTGTATGGGATTGTATATCTCAATAAATAATGAAAAATATGATTAGGCTCTTTCTTTATAATCGTACACATAGCTATCTAACGTTGCGTCTAATTCAGTTAAGAAAGCTAAATGTGGTGACTGTAAGCGAACAATAGGCGAATCATCTGACTCTAAGTTTATAATAATTTCGAAAAATATTTCTCCACTATATATTTCTTTCAACTGTAAAAGCCTTTCTTTTTTTTGTGATAAATCTTCAAAAAAAGCGTTTATAATAGATTCACCATCGTTATTCTCGGAAATCTCTGAACGGATTGTAATGCTGCTTTCTAAACGTGCTGATGTATCATATTCTGGGAATTGCAAATCACCTTTTACCCACGTTAACCTTTCATATAGCTGAAAATCCTTACGAAACTCTTTTAAATCAACTATTTCATCGCTAACGAAATTTAGTGAACAATAGATATTTGTACATGAACTCAAATTCTTAAACCCCTTTGTTATATAAATTCGGTTAAGACTCCCAAAGTGTCATTTGGGAACGTTATTTTGATGTGATGTGTTTATAGTATGCAATATGTTAATTCTAATCTCTATTTACAATTATGATTTTTTTAGTTTTTAATTTTTCAGAAACAGAATAAATCAAAGTGATAATAAACGCTAAAATACAAGGATATCCAATAATTACGACGACATTTGTATGTTCGATTAAACTAAACTCGCCCCACTCTAACCATAAACGCCAACCCATTCCTAATGAAGATAATATTAAAGAAATAATAAAAACTAATCCGATATTATTTTTAAAAATGCCTACAAAAATATTTCCAATTAAAATATAAAATCCAAGTGTGACAAATGAGGTAGCTAAGTCAAAACCTTTTAAGTTTGGAATAACTGCTGTGAAAGTTATTCCACTTACAAATAAAATAACGGTGATGTTAAAAAGCAAGAAATGATTTTTATTCTTTTCAATCTTTCTAAAGTCATCCTTATTAAACATTTTTTACACCTCCACAAATTAATTGTAACATATTTTGGAAGTGTATTTATTCCTAATAAAATTCCCAAAGCGTTGTTTGGTAACATTGTTTGCTTATTGATAGTTCCCTATCTCTACACTTGTATTTATAAAAGTAATTATTAACACAACTGTTATCATAAGAATTGTGACTAGAGCTGCCATCTTCGTATTATCAATTACAGCTTTAGATAATAGAGGTTCTACTTTCTTCATCCGTTGCTTTATCCATAGCAAAAGTTTCTCTGTGTTAAAAAAGATTTGAATTAATATCACATAAATTGCAGTAATTAATAATGTTATTGCTATTTCCATTCACAACACCTCATCTTAGCGATAGTAGTATTTATAGATATACATATTTTACCACTAAGTGAGCGTTATTGAACTAAATGACTTTATTAGTTATTACGTAAACGTCCCCAAACCGACGTTTGGGAACATTAGGTGTAAAAAACGAATAACGTTTTCCTCGTACGCATTCCCCTATTTTTTAGTGTCTTTATTAAAGGCTTCTAAACGGCTTTCATAACTCCCCCGAATACGCTCATTCTCCGCATGCATCTCAGCTTTTTGTGCGTTTTTTGCAGGCTTTTGAGCTTTATCAAGTGAGGCTTGAAATGAAGATATTAAATCCGTTACATTATCTTGCAATGGGCGTTTATCACTTGCGACAATGGTACTTTCTGCTTTTCTATTAGATGGATAAGAGTCAGTGAGATACAACCCTTCAGATCGGTTCTCAATGGATTAAAGGTTTAGGTTAAATATTAATGAGTCTTACACGTCATATAAATGAATTTTCATGATTTGTGGGGTATAAATCCTTTTGTCCCCTTGAGGAGATTGAATTGTGATATAAGGTGTATTCACGGGCAGCTTTTTTATTGTTCCTTCGACTGTGAATGATTCACCATTGTTCCAGTAATGAATGAGGACCATACTATGCGTTTGGACGGCTGTTTGGGCGAGTTCTTCAAAGTCAAATTCATCGAGCTGTGGCTCAGCGACAAAATGATCTTTCTCGTACCATTTACGTATCAGTTTTACATGCTCGGGCAGCATCATCGCTGTCCATTAAATTGTGCCGCGATCCCGGTTTCTATTATTCATTTCATCGCCTCCAAATCACGGAATATTTGTTCTTATATTGGCAGAATGATGTAAAAAGTAAAACAGGAAAAAACAACCGCTAAACCTTTTTCAATAAAAAGGATTTAGCGGTTTTTCATTTATCATCCTGTGCTTTTAACGCTTCAATCTCAGCCTGATACTTCTCACGATTGGCTTCGTTGGTTTTACGCAGTTCAGCGATTCCCGCATAAAGTGCTTGAATCTGCTCATTGTGCTGCTCGTTTACCTTTGTTAGCTGGGCTTGTTGCTGACGTTCCAGTTCGACTAGGGCTCTCTCACGTTCCAGATCTTTGCGCTCGAGGGATAGCTGGAGGGCATCTTCAAACTTTTGTTTTTCTGTAGCTAAGGTCTTTTGGGCTTCAGCAAGTTCCTGCTGAAGCGTATTGCCTTTTGCTTCTGCAGCATTTGCCTGTTCGATTAATGCTGATTTTTCTTTGCTAAATGCAATTTTTAGCTGTTCGTTTTCGTCCGCAAAAGCTTGATATTTCGCGACCAGACCGCTTAACGTATCATTTTTTTCTTTATATTCAGCAATTAGGGCCTGATTGTTTTCCAAGGTTGTTTCATTGGCCTTTAATTTTTCTTTAGATTCTTTTTCTAGTTCTTCCAAGTAGTTTATCATATCAGTTTTCAATTTGATTTCTTCTTTAAATTGTAAAAATTGATGTTGGAAATCGCTGATGATGGCTTCTTTGCTCTCTAATTTATCGCTAATATCTTTTACTGCATGATCCTTCAAATAGACCGAACGCTGAATCATATTAACGATTAGTTCATACATGCGTGTTGTATGGTGTTCAAGTTCTGTTAAATCTTGCGTGTAGTCACTTGAACCTTGCTTAATGGTATTCAATTCATACAATGCAACAGCCTTCTCAAACCAATCTTTTGAAGAGACACCACTTGATTCGATAACCATTTTAGCCTTTTCATACATTTCTTCGCTTACTTTGACACCAAATGTTTTATCAGCCATCTTTATTTCCTCCTTTATAGTTAACTAATAAATTTAGTATTATCAAAGGGTTAACCTAGTTTTTATAAGTTAACCTTATTATAATTAAATAAAGCAGAAAATTCAAACATTACCCCTGGTTTTTGGCATATAAAAAACGCTCCCTGTTAACGTTTGGGAACATTAAATGTAAAAAACGGATAATTTTTTCCTCGTATTCAATGTGTACGCATGCCCCTATTTTTTATTGTCCTTATTAAAGGTTTCTAAACGGCTTTCGTAATTCTGTCTGATCCGCTCATCCTCTACATGCATCTCAGCGACTTTATCGTTGTACTTGTCATTTTGGGCTTGTAAATTCGTCTGATACGTTCGTTCTACTTCTACCAGGTCCTTCTCTACGTGCTTGTTATATCAGTTATAACGGTTATGTCAGTTACATCAGATATGTCGGATATATCAGTTACGTCAGCTATATCTGATATGTCTTAATTTGTAGAACGATTTATAAAGGAATGTAGTGAGTTTTTACGAATTGTTAGTATTAAAGGGGTGATAGGTTATGTCTGATACATCGAATATAACTTTTATATCGGATATATCTGATACAACAAGTGATGGCGAGCTTATTTATGACACTGTAACGGTAAGTAAAATGATGGGGGTCCAGGAAAGTACGCTGAGAAAATATTGTGCGTTAATGCAAAAGCATCACTATAAATTTAATAAAAATTCAGTAGGGCATCGTGTTTTTTTTCCAAGAGATGTAGAGATTATAAAGAAAATTGTAACGCTTAAAAATTCGGGATCGTTAACATTGAGTGAAGCAGTAAAAGCGATATTGGAGTCTGATATAGACGATATAACAGATGCAGCACCTATAGCAAACCCTGATTACAGTAAGCTATTAGAAGAGTTTGAGACATTTAAAAATAATCAAATGCAGTTCAACCAGAAACTGTTGGAGCGATTAGAAAAGCAGCAAAACTATATTGAAAATAGTATTGATGAAAGAGATAAGAAGTTAATGTTGGCCATAAAAGAATCTATGGAAACAAGAAGACAATTAGCTACAGAGGAAGAGAAGAAAAAGTCCTGGTGGAAATTTTGGAGGGAAACCTAATTAGATTTGGGGGCAATAAGACTTTTAGGCGAAACCCTAGGAACATATCGGCTCGCTAAGACTATGATATATCAGGTATATCAGGTATATATGAATAGATATAGATGTTATATCGTCAATACTCAATGATCTCAAAAAAAAGAGCGTTCAGACGAATCGAAATGGGGATTACCCGCTAACTTGCAAAAAACGTCTGAGCGCTTTTGAATTTTGCAGAGTTTCTTCTATAATTTACCGAATATATTCCCAAATTGGTATTGGAATATATTTGATAGAAAAGCAGGTGAAGCTACGAATGTAGCTCTACCTGCTTATTTCTTTTTATCCGTATTACTTTTCAAAAGCTCTTCTAACACTTCCAATCTATCTCTAGTGGAAATAGATTATCCGTGAATTCTGGGGAATTTTAAACCGTTATTATTGAGATTTTAACACCGATGTTCACAGTAAGCTTACCATGTTGAATGTTATCTATTATGGAACAATGGATACCAGAAGAATTGTACAAATCTCGAACTTTCGAAGAAACACCTGTTGAAAAGAGAAGAATACCCCACAAGATTAACCAAAGTATTAGAATAGATAATTATTTGAATTCATACTTTGTTAAAAATGAGGTGTGAGTTTCGAATGAAGTGGATAGCAACCAATTCAAAAAAACGCTTAAATTTAATCATCTATGGATTCATTCTATTTGGGTTAGCCGTTGTTATCAGACTGTTTTATGTTCAAGTTATAAAACATGATGAACTAACAGAACTTGCGAAAGAAAACTGGGATAGAGAAATTCCGTTTGCTTTTGAAAGAGGTGAAATTGTAGATCGTAATGGTGAAGTTATTGTTACGAATGAACTTGCGCCGACACTTTATTTTATGCCTTCACAAAACGATAATATTGAAGAAGCAGCAAAACAAATTGCTTCGGTGTTAGATTTAGATGCTCAAAAATTGTATGAGAAAATGAACAAGCGCGCTTATTTAGTTAAACTTGCACCAGAAGCAAAAAATATTACGTATAAGCAAGCTGTAGAAATTCAAAATCTTGAAATTGACGGGCTGTATAGTGGAGTAGATTATATCAGAATGTATCCATATGGAAACTTATTATCTCGATTTATTGGATTTACAGGGTATGATACTCAAGGTCTTGCAGGTATTGAATATCAATATGATAAAGCATTAACTTCTAAAGATGCAGCGATTCGACTATTTACAGATGCAAAAGGAAATTCTTTACCTCATGTTGATGATGAACAGCGTGAGGGTAAGCAAGGAGCAACCATAGAACTAACCATTGATTTGGAAGTGCAAATGGTTGTTGAAAGAGAATTATCGCAAGCAATGGAAAAATATAATGCTGACCAAGCTTTAGCCATTGCGATGGATGTTAATACTGGCGAAATATTAGCGCTCTCATCCTATCCTACATTTAATCCTGCTAAATTTGAAGACGTAGACCAATCAATATATAACCGAAATTTACCTGTATGGATGACATATGAACCAGGTTCTACATTTAAAATTATTACACTAAGTGCAGCACTTGAAGAAAATGTTGTAGATTTAGAAAAAGATATGTTTTATGACAAGGGATATACAATGGTAGAAGGAACAAGGCTTCGTTGTTGGAAACGTGAAGGGCATGGCAGTGAAACATTTTTAGAAGTTGTAGAAGATTCATGTAACCCAGGTTTCATTGAAATGGGTCAACGTGTTGGTTCTAAGAAGCTCTTACAATATATAAAAGATTTTGGCTTTGGTAAAAGTACTGGTTCGAACATTACTGGTGAATCCTCAGGAATTTTATTTTCTGAAGAAGGATTTGGACCAGTGGAACACGCGACGACCTCGTTTGGTCAAGGGATTGCCGTTACACCAATCCAACAAGTCCAAGCCGTTGCGGCTGCAGTAAATGGTGGGAATTTATATACCCCGTACGTTGTATCAAAAGTAGTTGATTTAGAAACTGGTAATACCGTACTTGAAAATAAAACAGAATTGAAACGTACGGTGATTAGCGAAGAAACTTCTGCAAAAGTTCGCGCTGCATTAGAATCAGTCGTGGCCAATGGTTCTGGTCGAGCAGCATATCGAGATGGTCTACGCATTGGAGGGAAAACCGGAACTGCACAAAAAGTAGTAGATGGTCGTTATAAAGATGGAGAATATATCGTATCATTTATTGGATTTGCACCTGCTGATAATCCAAAAGTGGTTGTTTATGTTGCGATCGATAATCCGAAGAGTTCTACTGTTTTTGGTAGTACCATTGCTGCGCCAATTGTTGGACAAATAATTGAAGATATTGCACCAAAGGTTGGTATTAAAGTTGATCGTGAAGGTCAACTTGAAAAGCAATATCGTTGGGGTGACCCGTTAACAGACAGAGTTCCAAATTTAGTGGGGTATTCTGTTGATCAAATTAAGAAATTGCAATATCCATTTAAAATTGAAATACATGGAAAGGGGAAAATTGTAACGTCCCAATTACCAGAACCAAACAATCTAATTCAACAAGATGGTACAATTCATCTTTATTTAGAAGAAGACAATTAATCTGTGACTGATTTTCCAAAAGCTTGTTAACGTATAGAATCACAAAATCATTGCTATATATCTATGCAGTGGTTACCATCGTTACTAAAATACAAATAGTGCTCCCTACTTGTTAGAATTATGGATGAAAACGGGAACGGCTTACTGCGGGAGTTCTATTCAAGAAAACGAATTTCGCTAATGTCGCACCGGATAAGATGAAACAAGCACTCGATTTCATTAACATTCGACCAAGGAAATGCCTTGAAACTGCGTAGGAGGCTTTTGAGAAGACTGTTAAACTTAATTTGACAAACGCTCAAATTTTAATATTAGATTTACCTCTAACATATAGTTATTCGAGGTGAATCTAATATGAAATATAAGGTACAATTTTTTTTAGGATATATGCTTCTATTATTTGTATTACCAATGATTGTAGCCAATTTTACTAGTAATGTTTATCAAGAAAAAATTGTAGTTGCTGAACAATATGAAAGTAATCTAGAACAATCAATTGTAGAACCAAGTAACCTCCAAGAAAATGTGGTTCAAGAACAGGGTAAAAATAATGCTGAAAAAGACGTGGTTGCAGAACAGGATAAAAGTCACCCAGAGCAAGATGATAATAAACCACTTGAACAAACTTCCAACAGTATGGATTCTATTAGTATTAAACAAACTGAATCTAAATTAGCTTTAGTACTTTTCACACATTCACACGAGACTTTTATTCCTATGGTAGAAAGTGAATATGGCAAAACACCAGTTTACCATTCAAACTCAAACATTATGGAATTTGAAAATGTTATTAAAAATGATTTTGAGCTTAATTCCATCCGTACGGAATTCCTTGAAGTTGATACAATGGCTGAAATGGAAAAAACTAATCGCAAGTTCTCAGAGGCATATGCAGTTGTTCGTCCTTATCTTTTTAAACAAATAAAAACTAGTAACTATGATATTATCATTGATTTACACAGAGATTCCGCAAAGAGAGATATTACAACATTAAATCACAAAAATGTAAATTATGGAAAACTTTATTTTGTAGTAGGCGAAAATAATCCGAATTATTCCTCAAATAAAGGATTGGCTGATACCTTGTCATCTAAATTGAACGAAATGATACCTGGAATATCCCGCGGTGTTATCGGGAAAAAGGGCGATCATGTAGACGGTATCTATAATCAAGATCTTTCTAAAAATATGATATTAATTGAACTTGGAGGGATAGAAAATACTCAAGATGAGATTAATCGCACCATATCAGTACTTTCTAGAGCGATTTCCCTTGTTTTACAAGAAGTGCCTCTAGAGAACAAAGTTGCATCTAATACTGGAACAAACTGAATTAAAAAATGCATCCTGAAAATTTATAATATAATATGATACCTGTGGTTAGGACACTTGAAAAAGAGTAATTTAACTTCAGGTGTTTTTTATACCTATTTATGATTTGTTACTTTTCCAACTATAGTAGAAGTCCAGGCATCCCTGCCGTTTCTAATGAGCTCTGTGGCATGCATGTGGCGTAACACCTGGACTGTGCCGTTTTGCCAATCTCCTTAATAGGTCTAACAAACTGGATAGGCTACACTAAGTTGGACAGATTAAATTAGGGCTTGTAAAATTAGACTACTAACTTAAGGGAGCGTGCTTTTATGACATGTCCACGTAAAACGTATACAGAGCCAAATTTAAACTGCAAATGGTGAAACAGTATATGTACATTTATTTATCCATTTGGTCCTCTCGTTAGTATGATTAAAGTTAAGCTATAAATTTAGTAAACCATGCGATATAATGCGCACCTGGAATAAAGAGCACTTGTGCAAAAAGTGTACCAAGCAGACGTGACATGACCATAAACATAGTCGTTTGTTTTAATTGCACATAACTGCCACGACCATTCAGTACATCATCTGCTAGAATAGAAATTTTGGGATCAATGAAAAGAATTAATAATATAGTTGCCATGCCATTAATTAAACCAGATGCCATAACAGCTGTTGCAGCTCGCTCCGGTACGAGTAATGCAGCATACAGTGCTGATAGAACACCAATTGTATATATAGCAGTTATCAGTATGTTAAATAGCATCAGTTTAATAGGTATGGTTTTAAGTGAGATCCCCTTAAAATGCTGTAAACTTGGGATTTGTATATGTTTTATACTTTGAATAATATAGCTACGCGTACAAACGGTTTTAAGCAATGCTGGCATTGAGCCACGATTGTTAGCCAAATGAACAATGGCTCTAGAAAATAGTGCAATAAATGTTGGAAACAATAGGGCACCTATAATTGTTCCAATAGAAGCAGCGCCAATAATGATACGAAATTGACTTTCTACATACGTAAGTGCATCTTCTTTTGGAGCCAAATCAATGAGACTGCCTGTAAAGGGCTGCTGCATCATATTCGCTAGCCGTGACACCATCACAAGTATATTAAATAAAGCAAAGGCTGAAGCGAGTAGTTTGACTCTTGCGCCAGATAATCGCACAGCATAAGCGAGTGTTTCAATGGAATGAATCATACAGATAAATAAAGCAATGATGATAAGCTGTGTTGTAATCACGGATGTTCTCCTTAGTAGGGTGATAGGAAACCCCCTCCTTAAATGATTTGTTTAAAGAGGGGATAGTCCATTATTTTGCGTTGACTAGGTTTATTGGCGCCACTTTTGCTTCAGCTTTTTCCCGATTAAAAATAGTACGAGTATATAAAGCGCAATGATAAATACAGTATCCCAATTGCCGGCTGCTATTTGATGACCAGCAAGGGAAAAGGCTACTATAGTTGGTAGCTTACCTAAAAATGTTGCAGCGAAAAAGGCACTGAGATTTACATTTGATATACCTGCAATTAAATTAATGCCCGCAGAAGGTAAAACTGGAATGATACGACCAAGCAAAATAGCTAAAAACCCGTTTTCTTCAATTAAAGCAAGGTATTTCGTTAAATACTGTCTCTTTATTAAATATTTTTGAGCGATAGGCCGTAGTAAGTTTTTACTTAAGAGAAATAAAAGGACGGACCCGAGCGTTGTCCCAAGCATATTAATTGCAAGACCAGGCAAAAACGCATGATTACTTGCAATGAATGTTGCCAGTATAGGAATTGGCGCAAAAGGAATCATCGAAACGAGTACCATCAGAAAAAAATGATAAAGCCATGCTAATGGTCTTTCATTTTGTATGATGTCTAATAATAATTGATCCATAATAGTTCCTTTAAGTTGTTTTAGCTTTAGTATAGCTAATTTAATATGGCCAATCGAGCTCCACACATTTTTCAGGGAAATATTGTTCGTACCAGATACAAAATACATAAACTGTCCAAACGTAGCGACCATAATCGGCTTTCTTTTCATAGTGAGCATCTAAGTAGTGTAATAAAAGCTGTTGATCGAAAAATTCATGGATATATGCTTTTTTAAATGTGTGTAATACCATTTGAAAGTATTTTTCTTCCCGTAACCAGTGACGCATAGGAACAGGGAAGCCAAGTTTTTTACGTTTTGCCCAGTCTTCAGGCAATTCTTCCAGAGCAGCTTTACGAAGTGCAATCTTTGTATCAGCTGTTGTAACTTTATAGTCGGTTGGAATACTACTTGCCACATTAAAAACTTCCTTATCTAAAAATGGTACGCGTAATTCCAGTGAATGGGCCATGCTCATCTTGTCGGCTTTCAGTAAAATCTGACTCGGTAGCCAAACATGTAAGTCGAGGTACTGCATTTTTGTTGCATCGTCTGCACCTTGTATTTTGTCATAATACGGCTTTACAATATCCCAAACAGATGGTCCTTTATGATATTTTTCATTAAGAAGTGCAAGTGCATCATCTTCCCGCCAAACAAAGGCATGCCCAATAAAACGTTCTTCAATGGATTTTGCCCCGTTGTTTAAAAAGTTTGTGTAACGGTTTTTCGGTAAAGGTTTTGCAATGGCTGCTAGCATTTGGCGTACAGGTGCAGGGATTTTTGTATACTTATTCATTTTCACAGAAGGCTTATACCACTCATAACCGCCAAACAATTCGTCTGCCCCTTCACCAGAAAGAACAACCGTTACATCCTTACTCGCTAGCTCGGCTAAGAAGTAAAGAGGGAGTGACGAAAGGTTTGAATCTGGTTCATCCATATGCCACTGGATTTTAGGCAAGGCTTCAAATACTTCATCTGCTGTAATATGCTTATGCTTATTTTCAAATTGCAATTCCTCTGATAAGGCTTTCGCTAAAGACGTTTCATCAAACATCGATTCATAACCTTTAAAACCGACACTATATGTTATATCTGGTTGTAGTAACTTAGCGATATAGCTAGAATCCACACCACCTGATAAAAATGAACCCACTTTAACATCACTTACTGTATGTGCCTCGACAGAATTCTGTATGACCTCTTTAATGTTCTGAACATGTGTCGTCAAGGGGTCTGTTGAAGTCATAAATTGATGTGACCAGTAGGATTTTATTTGAATATTACCATTTTGAATGAGCATATATGAACCTGGTGTTAGCTTATAAACGCCTTTGAAAAATGTTTCATCCATTGCTGGATATTGAAATGTTAAATATGGACGTAATGCCTTTTCATTTAATTCTTTTTTAAATGTTGGATGTGAAAGAAACGATTTGATTTCAGAGCCAAATAGAAGCGATTGATCCGTTGTCTGCTGTGTATAATAAAGTGGCTTAATGCCAAAAGGGTCACGTGCAATGAACTGAATATCTCGTTTTTTATCCCAAATACAAAAGGCGAACATGCCACGGAGCTTTTGTAAGATTTTAAGCCCGTAATGTAGATAACCTTTTAATAAAACTTCTGTATCTGAAGACGTATTAAACGTATATCCATAATGTGTCAGCTCTTCCCGTAATTCACGGAAATTATAAATTTCGCCGTTAAAAACAAGCACTACGTCACCATCTTCTGATGAAAAAGGCTGACTAGCAGCTGAGCTTAAATCGAGAATGCTTAGTCGACGGAAACCTAAAGTAACTCGGTCATCCGAGTAAATACCGTCACTGTTAGGGCCTCGGTGAATAATTGTTTTTAACATTTGTTCAATTGTTTCTTTATATTGAATTGGCTGTGAGCCATGTATAAATCCTACAAATCCGCACATTTTGTACACCTCATTAATCTTGATAAGCAACAGTATAGAGGAGGGATTTGTAGAAAATATGTAGAAAATAAACTTTTGAAAAGTATAAACTGTACCTAATAAGATAGACATTTTGAAAGTAGTCTATCCTATAGGGTAATTTTGTTTATAATGAGAAAGAAGATGGAGAGCGGATTGAAATGCCTAAAAGATACTTTATGAAAAAAGAACAGGAACAATTGAAATGTAATCCTATCCCCAATTCCCAGCAATGGTGAAACGAATGGATTTAGGCCAATCCATGTCACATTGAGGGAACTGTTGGGACATTGCGCCTCAAGAATCCTTCTTGGTCATTTTAAAGACGAAATAAATCTAAACGATTCGAACAATAGAAGAAGTATAACGAGAAATCAAGAGTTACATGACGTACTACAATCATTATCGTGGGCAATGAAATTAAAAAAGCTGCCGCCTGCAAAATCCAGACAGCAGCTTCAACAAGTTGCCTAGGCTTTTTCAAAACCTTGCAAATCCGTAAATAACGATTTCATTCATATAATAACCCCTCCTAATATTGTTTTCCTTGAATCTAATGGCATATTATTAATTTTTAGGTAAGTCAATAGGCAGACTTAAAGTAAATGTAGTGCCCTTGCCGATTGAACTTTGCACATCAATTTCACCATATAAATGTTTTGTTAATTCAGAAACAATTGCTAATCCAAGTCCAGATCCACCTAAATTTCGTGCACGTGATTTTTCTACACGATGAAAACGATTGAAAATAAAAGGTAAATCCTCTTGGGGAATACCTGGTCCTTCATCACGAACGATAAATTGGATTTGTTTTTCTATAAAGCAAACTTGAATGTTGATATCGCCATCTTCTGAGTAATGAACTGCATTTTCGACGAGATTCATTAAAATTTGTTCAAGACGTAGGCCATCTGTATATATATCGGGTAAGTTCGGTTGTAAGCATAAAATTATACGATTATTCGTATTGTTTACCTTTAGATTTACTTTTTCTACAATGGATTCGACTAAATCTTCAATATCGATATATTGCCTATACAGTTGGAAAGAACCTTCTTCCATTTTGGAAAGTTCGAACAATTCTTGAATTAACTTTGCTAATCGATTCGCTTCACTTTCTATAATCGAAGCATATTTTTCGAGTTCTTCAGGGGTTTCATAGCGTTTATTTTTAATAATTTCGCCGTAGCCCTTTAAATACGATGTCGGTGTTCGAAGTTCATGTGAAATATTTGCTAAAAATTCACTTCGGTTGGTCCGGTAATCATTAAGCTCTACACTTAAGTCATTAATGGCCTTCGCCAAAGAGCCTATTTCGTCACTTGAAGGTACGTTTACTTTTGTTTTAAGGTTTCCCTTGGCAATTTCACGCGTGGCCTTTTCCATTTCAACTAACGGACGGCTCAAGCGCCATGAAAGGAAAATTGTATAACCTAAAGCTAAAATGATGGCACCAAGTATGGTACGAATAATCCAGTCACGTACGGCGTGCATTTTGTCGTGAATTTCACTAATCGAAGAAAAAATGATTACACCTCCACTGAGGTTTCCATCTTTCATGAAAGGCTTTACAATATAATAAATATTTTCTTCTGTTTCAGGTATCACGCGCTCACCAGCTAAATATTTCTCCACTTGTATGCGTGAAAGCCAGTCTTCAGAGATTTTACTGCCCTTATGGTATTCAAGGTAACCTTCTGACTGAATGAAGCCATTCTTATCAAAAAAAGCTAAATTATGATCAGTAAGCGACTCAATATTCGAATACACATTCGGATCATCCTTCATCGTTTCTATAATTGCCACTTCAATTCGATCGCCCAAAGCACGAACATTTTCATCTAAATACAGTGAATAGACGTTTAAGAAAATACGATCGATTAAAATTGCAAATGGGATTAGGATGCTTAGGAATAGTAGCATAATTACGATGCCAAGCTTCGTTACAACACTATTTTTTTTCATACCCGTGCCTCTGGTATGATTAGCTGATAGCCCACACCCCAAACGGTTTGAATAATTTTCGCACCAGGTCGCACTTTCTTAAATTTTAAACGAATATTTTTTACATGTGAGTCAATGGCTCGTAGTTCACGTTCATCAGAATAATCCCATAACAGTTCAAGTAATTTTTCACGAGTAAATACGCGTTCAGGTGATTCAGCAAGAAGTACAAGTAGCTGAAATTCTTTACTTGTAAGCTCAATTAGATGATGATCAAACGTCACGCTGCGATTATCAAGGTTGATAACTAGAGTTCTGTTGTTTAACGATAAAATTTGTGTATCACTTTTTTCATCTTCATTAAAGGCAGAACGGCGTAGGAGAGACTTCATACGAGCAATAAGCTCTTTAAATTCAAAAGGCTTTGTAACATAATCATCAGCCCCTAGCTCTAGCCCTTTTACAGTATCAGATAAATCGGTGCGAGCTGTAACCATTAGAATGGGCACGTTTGAAGAATTTCGAATTTCCTTACATAGATCAAAGCCACTGATATAAGGTAGCATGACGTCTAATAAAATGAGATCAAATTCTTGTGTTTCAAGTATTTGCAGGGCATCTGCGCCGTTACCACTAATTGTTAAATTAAATTGACTTTGAAGTTGGATTTGCATGAGTTCCTGCATATATTGTTCGTCTTCAACGATTAAAATCTTTTTCATACAAATCGCTCCTTTTCACTTAATTATGTTAGGCGCATCAACAATTTTCGCAGTCCCTTTAGCAACGCTTTCTAAGGGAGTTTCCGCTATAATTACAGGTAATTGAGTGATTTCGCTTATAATTCTTTCAAGTTGTGGTAAAAGTGCCACACCACCACTTAATATTAGGCCACGCTCAATAATATCCGAGGCAAGTTCTGGCGGGGTTTGTTCTAAAGTTTGTTTAATAACCAAACTAATCTGCTCAATCGCCTCTTCTAAAACTAAGGCAATTTCACTAGCTGTAACTTTTACTGTACGTGGGAGACCTGTGACTATGTCTCGACCACGCACATCAAGTATCCCGTTTTCTTCTTCTTTAAAGAGATTAATTTTAATATGTTCAGCTGTTGCTTCTCCAATAACTAATTGATGATTATTTTTAACATGCTTGGTTATAAGGCGATCCATTTCATCCCCAGCGATTTTTATTGAATTTGAGACAACAACTCCACCGAGTGAAAGAATGGCTACTTCTGTTGTGCCCCCTCCAATATCGACAATCATTGAGCCCGTTGGTTCCCAAACGGGCAGTCCTGCACCAATGGCAGCAGCAAAAGTTTCCTCAATGATAATGGCTTCTTTTGCTCCAGCTTGCATCGTAGCATCAATTACAGCTCTACGCTCCACACTCGTTAGATGCGTTGGGGTAGAGACAACTATAAACGGTTTTCGTCCAACCAAACTTTTTTGTGTTAATGCCTTTATAAAATGTTGAATCATTTCAGTTGTTGCCTGAAAATCTGCAACTACTCCGTCACGAATGGGACGAATGGTTTCAATTCCAGCATGTGTACGACCTTGCATTGCCTTTGCATCATGACCAACCGCAATCGTTTTTTTTGTAAGTGTATTTTTAGCAAGTATAGAAGGCTCGTTATAAACGATACCTTTGTTTTTCACATAAATTAATGTATTGGCTGTTCCTAGGTCAATTCCAATTCCTGGTCCGAATTTTTGAAATAATTGCATGAAAAATTTCTCCTAATCTTTAATGTTAAAACAATGAAGATAGTATAACGAGAAAGTTTGTGAAAAGTGTGTAGTATTTATATTTTTTGTAGTAGTTTTTTGAAATGCGAATGATATTTCCATGTAAGAAAAATGGCACGTATTACCAAATAAATTGCAATGGATAACCATACACCAAGGATACCCATTTCTAAATAAATCCCTAATAAATATACCCCTAAAATACGGATACCCCACATACCAATAGCAGTGCTTTATAACGGTGATTTTGTATCCCCAATTGCTTGTAGGACAGGGGATATTTTTATGTAAAAAGAGGGAGAACTTAAATAAGTTCTTCGAAAAAGCCAATTACTTTGTTAAAGCTTGGCGTAATGTTTCGATATTTTTTTCCATTAGGGTGAAATAATTTTCGTTATTTTGAAAATCTTCATCGGTTAAGACACTTAAGTTATGCAGCGTAAGCGATTTTGCCCCAAGCTCTTCTTGGATGACTTCCGTTAGTTTTGATGATACATTTTGTTCAAATAATACATACTGGATATTGCGCTCTTTTGCCATTTTGACAAGCTCGACAAGCTCAGCTTGAGAAGGCTCATCTTGAGAGTTTAGACCAGAGATGGCTACTTGCTCTAAATTATAGGCACCTGCAATATAGCCAAATGCTGCATGTGAAACGAAGAAGGTGTTATTTGATACACTTGTAGTCATTTCTTCAAAGGCAGTATCTAAGCTTTCTAATTCAGTGACTAACTGTGTGTAGTTATCTTCAAAAACAGCAGCTTGTTCAGGCATTTCTTCGACTAAATTTTCTTTAATCGCTAAGGCTAAGTCTTTTGAAATGTCTGTAGATAGCCAAACATGTGGATCTAATTCACCGTGACCATGACCTTTATGGCCCGATTCTTCTTCAACCGTTTCATCCTCATGTGAATCTGTGTTTGGCTCTTCCGAATGCTCTGCGTGTTCCTCAGCCGTTTCGCCTTCATGTGAATCCACTTCGCCTGTGCTAATCGCTAATTTTTCATCTGAAACATTGTCCGTCGTTGCAATAAATTGCAAATCTTCATTTGCTAATGTTTCCTTCGCATTCTCTACAAAGCCCTCTAAGCCGAGACCAATATAAAAGAGCACATCTGCATTGGCAAAATCAATCATGTCTTTTTGAGTTGGCTCAAATGAATGTTCATTTGCACCAGGTGGGTAAACCGATTCGACATCTACATATTCACCGCCGATAACCTCAGTGAAGTAAGTAAGCGGATAAACCGTTGTATATACTTTTACTTGTTCCGTCGTATTCTCAGTTGTTTGTTTTTCTTCTTCAGTATTCCCGCAGGCTGCTAGTAATAAGCCACTAGTTACTAGAAGGGGGGCTAACCATTTTTTCATGTTCTAATTCCTTTCAAATCGTAACGATTACGTTTAATGAGTGTAAATATACAGCATAGAAATGTTGCTGACAAGTAAAAATTTTTCAATTAATTATTTTGTCACAAATCAAAATTCTTCATTTTAATTTTTCTCCATACTTTCTCCACATTTCGATATTATAATCGCAATTATTCGCTAGAGCGCACATCTTAATAAAGTGGATTTAGTAGTATTGTTAAAGAGAAGGCCAATCTTTAACAATTCATTTTTTTGCACAAACACTTTAGTTCACTAGTGTATTAGTGAGTGGAATTAAATTAAATGAGTTTAGGAGCTTTGACATGAAAAAAATTACAACATTATTAGTGGGTCTAGCTGCAACAGCAACAATCTTAGCTGCTTGTGGCGATACAGAGGAATCGACTTCTTCGAGTAAAACAGAAGAGAAGGAAGTATTAATTATTGGGATTGATGATAAATTTGCCCCAATGGGATTCAGAGATGAAACCAATGAGATTGTGGGCTTTGATATTGATTATGCACGTGCTGCTGCAGATCAAATGGGAGTTGAGGTAGAATTTCAACCAATTGATTGGAAAACTAAAGAAGTAGAACTTGCAAGTAGTCGTATCGATTTAATTTGGAATGGTTATACGATTACAGATGAACGTAAGGAGAAAGTGTTATTCACGGAACCTTATTTAGAAAATGCTCAAGTTGTAATGACGCTGAAAGATTCTGAACTTGCGTCAATTGAAGACTTAGCAGGAAAAGATGTAGGGATTCAAGCCTTATCTTCGGCAGTAGATGCGATTAACGCGCATTCTGTTAAAGATGAAATTGCTTCTTTATCTGAATACGGTGATAACGTATTAGCATTAACAGATTTAAAGGCAGGCCGTACACAGGCGGTTATTATTGATTCAGTCGTTGGCGAATATTACATGACACAGGAGCCAGACACATTCAAAATTTTAGATGACGCCTTAGCGCCAGAGCAGTACGGAGTTGGTGTGAAAAAAGGGAATGAGGAACTTTTAGAAGAGTTACAGGCAGCGTTAGACATAATGAATGAAAACGGTGTTGCAGCCAAAATTTCAGAGAAATGGTTTGGCGAAGACCGCATTTTAAAATAATGACAAAAGGTAAGAGCTTCATTTAAAAAGCTCTTATCTTTTTCTGTTCATGATAGAGAGGGAGTGTAAGTAATGGATTTTCAAACCGTTGTCCTTCCAATGCTAGAAGGCGCAAAAATGACCGTTTTACTATTTATAATCGTCATTATACTTGCTGTTCCACTCGGTTTCTTACTCACATTAGCAGTTCAAAGTAAATGGAAAGCAGTTGTAGCGTTAGCAAGTACGTATATATATGTCATGCGTGGTACACCGCTGCTTTTACAATTACTTATCATTTGTTTTGGTCTGCCGATGATTCCAGGTATTGGTGAATACCTTGTACTAGACCGATTTGTCGCAGCATGTATTGGCTTTATTTTAAATTACGCAGCGTATTTTGCAGAGATTTTTAGAGGTGGCTTACTATCGATTGATAAAGGGCAATACGAGGCTGCACAAGTTCTTGGATTAAATAAATTTCAAACGATGACAAAAGTAATTATTCCACAAATGATTCGTGTAGCATTACCAGCTATATCAAATGAATCTGTGACTTTAGTAAAAGATACAGCACTTCTATATGCAGTAGCAGTACCGGAGCTGTTACACTTTGCGCAAACAGCCGTCAATCGTGACTTTACGATTACGCCTTATTTTGTGGCCGGTGTGATTTATTTACTGATGACGTTACTACTAACATGGTTCTTTAAAGGCTTAGAAAAAAGATTTAAATACGAATAGAGGTGTGTACAATGATTGAAGTGAAAAATTTGGCGAAAGCATTTGGCATATCAAAAGTTCTACAGGATATTTCCTTTTCGGTAGAAAAAAATGAAGTGATTGCCATTCTTGGTCCCTCTGGTTCTGGAAAAAGTACGTTACTTAGAAGCTTAGTCAATTTAGAGCGTATTGATTTTGGTGATATTATCATTGATGGACAGGCTTTAGTGAAGAATGGGGCATATGCAACACCTCAAACGAGGAAACAAATCACAGCTAAAATGGGGATGGTATTTCAAAATTTTAATTTGTTTCCTCATTTAACAGTGCGTGAAAATCTAGAATTAACTCCGAAGCAATTGAAATTATTCTCAAAAGAGGAGATTCAAAGACAAAGTGAAGAGCTTCTAACAAAGGTAGGATTAATAGAAAAGGCGAACGAATATCCAGCAAAGCTATCGGGTGGGCAAAAACAGCGCGTAGCGATTGCAAGAGCGTTAATGTTAAAGCCCAAAATTTTGCTGTTTGATGAGCCGACATCAGCCCTTGATCCTGAATTAACAGGAGAGGTATTAAAGGTTATGAAAGAATTAGCGCAGGAAAATATGACAATGCTTGTTGTGACCCATGAAATGGGCTTTGCAAAAGAAGTAGCTGACCGTATTGTATTTATGGATAGTGGTGAGATTATTGAAAGTGGTTCACCAAGGGAATTTTTTAGTAATCCTCAAAGTAGAAGAGCTCAATTATTTTTGCAAAACCACTTAAAGTAGAAAAACAACTATGACTGAAGTTTATTGAAAGTCATAAAAACAGTATAACCAATGTTTATAGAAGAGTTTTAAAATTCCAGAAAACCAGCGGTCCTAAGCCTTTTTGTATTTACCTAAACTTTTATTTAAAAATATTTACTAATAAACCAGATGAAACAGCATGTCATAAATGCTGCTATATCTGGTTTAAATTTTGCATATCTTTTTCCTATATCTTCAATCTCTCATTTTCTAAAGCGATTAACTAAACGCAATAAATATCTTTGTAATATTTAAGAAGCCTAATATTGCAAAGATATTTCCATTGGTAATCATATTCCCCTTGACATTATAAAATCGGCTAGTGGTTTGGGTAGCAAATAATGTAGAGTTATTGATCTGTATATAAATAGTACTAGGATCAGTCCAATTAATCTGCATAATTTCTCCATATTTATTTCTTATACTAGCTTCGTAGAAATAACAAGAACTATTACTAAAGAAATGAATACGGTTTTATGAAAGGATAAGTGAAGATATTTGGTTAGTCAATTAAATCTATTTCTTGCATTTGGAGCTGGACTTTTATCTTTTATATCTCCATGTTCACTACCGCTATATCCAGCATTTCTTTCTTATATTACAGGAATCTCCTTTAATGAACTGAAAGAAGAAAAGGGCATATTTAATCGCAAAGCATTATTACATACATTACTTTTTTTATTAGGCTTTTCTATCATCTTTATGGCATTAGGTTTTTCAACTTCTTTTATTGGGACGCTGTTCATTCAGTATCAAGATTTACTTAGACAAGTGGGTGCAATTATTATTGTCATTTTTGGTTTAGTAATTCTCGGAGTCTTCAAATTTGATTTTCTTCAATCGGAAAAAAGGTTTTTATTTAAAAAAAGACCAAAGGGATATTTAGGTACGATCATTATCGGTATGGGGTTTGCTGCAGGTTGGACTCCATGCACTGGACCAATCTTAGCAGGAGTTATTGCTTTAGGAATATCGGATCCAGATAGAGGCATGTGGTATATGTTATTTTATGTACTTGGTTTTTCTATCCCATTTTTAATCATGTCCCTATTTATAGGAAAAATGAAGTTTCTTCAAAAACGTAGCGACCTTTTTATGAAAATAGGTGGCATAATTATGATTATCATGGGAATTTTATTGTATTTTGATTGGATGACAAAAATTATTGCGTTATTAACACCCTTTTTTGGTGGATTCACAGGGTTTTAGAAAGCCAATTGAATTTAAATAAAAATGATCCATTCCAAATGTGGTTATAAGATTTTTGATGCGAGGAGAGTAAAAATAAAAGTGAATAAAATATCTACAAAATTGGCAGTATGCTTCTTTATAGTGGTGCTAATAATGGAGTCGCTTTTGATGTATTACCTTCATCAAAATATGATTGATAATAAAATAGAAGAAGAGTTTTCGTTGTTATTAGCAAATGGTGCAAATCACCGAGACGTGCTAATGGAACATTATTCAGATACAACGATAAAACATATCGTGTTGATGGAAAAGAATGGAAATCGAGAGGTAATGATATTAGACAAAACAGGTACCATTATTGGTAGTTCCGATAAATCCTATATGTTGCAAGAAGAGTATCAACTTTTTGTAGATGATTTTAATAGGGATAAAGATGAAATATTAGTTTCAGATTGGAGAAATCTACCGTACATTGTTAGCGTACATCCTTACAAAGTTGAGAGCAATCAATCAGGTTTTGTCCTTATGTTTCAAAGTACAAATTCAATTAATCAAATGGTAGAAGATATGAATATGCATTTTGTCATATCAGGCATTATAGGTTTGATTGTTTTATTTCTTGTGTATGCCTTACTATCTAAAGTTCTAACTAGACCGTTAATCCGAATGAAAGAAGCAACTGAGAAATTAAGTAAAGGTGATTTTGAAGTAAATTTACCGCGTTTAGGAAATGATGAACTAGGTGATTTATCAAAATCCATTCATAAATTAGCAAAAGACTTAGAACGCTTAAAGAAAGAAAGAAATGAATTCCTAGCTTCTATTGCTCATGAATTAAATACACCGTTAACATATTTGATAGGGTATTCGAAAGTTGCAATAAGAGAAGAATTGAGTGAAGGGGAACGTAAATATTATCTGAAAATTATTGGTGAAGAATCCGATCGAATGAAGGATCTAATGAAGAATTTATTAGATTTGGCTAGAATGGATGAAAACTCCTTCACCGTTTCTAAAGAACATTTTTTTGCCAAACCATTTTTAGAAAGTATTTACAAGTTTGTTCTTCCTTCGTTTGATATAAAAGAAATAAAACTAAATCTTGTTTGTGAAAGCAACTTTCAAATATATGCTGATTCTATTCGATTAGAACAAGTTATTCTAAATTTATTGGATAATGCCTTAAAGTATTCTAGTGAAAATTCAGAAGTCGTTTTAAACGCATATGAAAAGGATGGCAAAACAGTTATTTCTGTAACTGACACTGGTATTGGGATTCCATCAGATGAAATAGAGTATATTTTTGAAAAATTATATCGAGTTGAAAAATCAAGGTCACGTGCATACGGCGGCTCAGGAATTGGTCTCGCTGTTGTGAAAGAGTTAGTAGAGGCGCACGGAGGGACCATCGAGGTTAAAAGCAAAATAGGGCAAGGAAGTACATTTAAAATAATAATATAAAGGGGGTGAGAGTAAATGCAAACCGTTCTTTTAGTGGATGATGAACAAAGGATGTTAGATCTAGTTGAATTATTTCTAATCCCACAAGGGTTTGAATGTATAAAAGAAACAAGCGGAAAAAATGCTTTAGAAATACTAAAAAAAGAAAAAGTAAATTTAGTTATTTTAGATGTAATGATGCCCGAAATGGATGGATGGGAAGTTTGTAAAAAGATACGTGAGTTTTCACAAGTCCCTATAATTATGCTTACTGCAAGATCAGATAAACAAAATTTAGTAAAGGGATTAAACATCGGTGCTGACGATTATCTCTCTAAACCATTTGATGAGGGAGAATTGATTGCGAGAGTAAATGCGATTTTACGGAGATTTTCGGAAGAAGAAAAAGGTAATAATGCAAATATTGTTTACAATAAGTTTTTTTTAGATACGGAAAAGTACTCCTTACATTACGGAAATTTGAAAGCCCAGCTCACATTAAAAGAATTTTATATTGTGAAAGCGCTAATTTCTAGACCTTCTAAAATTTATATTCGTGAAGAATTGCTCAATGCTGCTTGGGATTATGAAACAGAAACAGATATACGAACAGTTGATTCACATATTCGGAATTTGAGGGATAAATTAAAAAAAGCAGGCTTTCCTACAAATGAATTTCTAAAGACGGCCTGGGGGATCGGTTATAAATGGAATTAATTTAAATAAAATACATGAGGTAAAAAACAATATGAAATTAAAAATGCTTATTAGTACTATTTTTGTAGTTGTTCTACTGGTAGGTTGTAGTGAAGAAAATAAGATTGAGGTAAACAGTTCCATAAAAAAAGAAACTCGAGAGATTAAGGAATTAGTAGAAGATTATAGTGCACGAACTATTACAGCTAAGTCCGCTTCTATAACATCCAAACAACTATTGGTGACAGATAATAATGGAAATGAGCAAGCTTATGAACTTCCGAAAGATGAATTTTTTGTTTCAATTGCCCCTTACATAAACGAAACACATCCTTGCGAAAACCACAGTTTAACCGGATGCCAGGGTGAAATGGTGAGTGAACAGTTCGATGTATACATTGAGGATACTGAAGGTAATGTCCTAGTAGATGACACATTAAAAACAGAAGCAAATGGGTTTATTGATTTATGGTTACCCCGTCAACAATCGTTTCAAATAAAAATTGAGCATCAAGGAAAAACGGTTGAATCCGAATTTTCTACATTTGAAAATGACGGTACTTGTATCACAACAATGCAATTAATTTAGGGATTAAACACATTTCATTAAAGTATGTTCTAATGAAATACAAAAGGTAAGGTGTCAAAATTTATATAAATGAGGGGAAAAGTTGTGAAAAAATTTAAGCTTTTTATTGGAATACTATCAGCCATTGCAATTTTAACAGCTTGTAACTCTGAAGATAAATACTCTTTTGAGGAAGTGAAAAATAGTCAAATTGACCATGTACATGGTTTAGGCTATACAAATGGAGGAGAAGAGTTCGTCGTTGCCACCCATTATGGTTTATACCAGTACGGGAATGATGGTTGGCAAGAAGCTAATAGTGAAAAACATGATTATATGGGCTTTTCTGCTGTACGAGAGGGATTTTATGCAAGTGGGCATCCAGAGAAAGGATCAAAACTTAAAAATCCATTGGGACTTATTAAAAGCACAGATAGAGGTGCAACTTTAGAACAATTAGCTTTTTATGGAGAAATTGATTTTCATTACTTAACTGCGGGATATGATTCGAATGCTGTCTATGTATTCAATGAGACACCCACTGAAAAATTAAAGGGTGGATTAAATTATTCTCTAGATGAGGGAAAAACTTGGACCCAAGCAACAATGAATGGTCTTAGTACAACTTATATATCAAATTTTGCTGCACACCCATCAAAAGAAGAATTACTCTTAGTAGGTAGTAAAGAGGGCATATATATTTCAACCGATTATGGACAAAACTTTTCAATATTAAATTCAAATCAGATGGTCACGTACGTTACATTAAATGAGGCTGCCGGATATTATACAAATTTTGATAATAACAAAGTACATCTAAAGTCTTTTTCTTTAGAGAAGGGTTCAGAAAAGAATATAGAATTACCTGAAGAAATAATGACAGACCCTATTATCTTTATCGCCCTAAATCCTAATAATGAAAAAGAGATTGTTATAATTACAAATAATTTAAATATATACCAATCTAAAGATCAAGGATTAACTTGGGACAATCTAGCTTTCAATGGTAAATTAACTTCCAATAACTAACTAGAAGGTGACAATAAAATGTATAGTTTTTTGTCTCAAATAAGTCAAATAATAAGTGACCCAGTCTCTACTTTTTTACATTCATATGATCATTCACCAATTTTTATAGCTCTTCTTCTAGGGTTAATTGGCGCTGTTGCACCATGTCAGTTGACAGGAAACATTAGTGCAATAACCCTTTATGGAAACCGAACGATTCAAATGAACAATAGTTGGGGGGTAATTACCTCTTTCATTATTGGGAAAGTAATGGTCTATAGCGCAATCGGATTATTAGCATGGTTTTTCGGACAATCGTTTGAAACAAAAATGACGGAGTACTTTCCATTATTCCGTAAAATAATTGGTCCTTTATTAATTATTACTGGACTTGTCCTGGTAGGGTTTTTAAAGTTCCAATTTTTAGATCGCTTAACTCTTCATATTCCAGAAAGTTTGAAAAAGGGAAAGGTAGGCTCATTCCTTTTAGGAGCAAGTTTTGCCATTGCATTTTGTCCAACAATGTTTGTCCTCTTTTTCGTTTGGTTAATGCCTACGGTAGTGTCGACTTCTTACGGGCTAGTGCTCCCTGCAATATTTGGGATTGCAACATCTATTCCTCTTATTATTATCTTAGGGCTAATATGGTATTTTGATGTAAAAGGCTTAATCATGAAAAAGAGCATGAAGGTTGGAAGAGTCATTCAAAGGATTGCTGGATTTATGCTAATTTTCATTGGCTTCCTTGATACAATTACTTATTGGGGATTTTAAAACTAAAAATAATGCTTGGGGGGATCCATTGCCCTAAGCATTATTTTTGTATAGACTTATTGTTCTTTTCTAATATACATTATTCGTTATTTTATTTAGTTAAACGATTTAAAAAAACATCTAAATGTTTTAAAGTCACCTTATCGTTTACACCAAATTCTCCATTATCTTTACCATTTGTAATCTGATTTGAAGCTAAAATTGCTACATAATCACTTGCCCAATGAGATGTTGAAACATCTGAGAAGTTTTTAACATCACCTTGTTGTTTTAGATTGAAAGCCTCTACTAAAACTTTTGCAAGCTGTACACGTGTAATAGGGGATGCAGGATTAAATTTACCGTTCGCATCACCACTAAATATACCTAGCTTGTTTAATACTGTTACAGCACCTGCATATTCAGAAGCTGGTTTTACATCTGTGAATGATGAACTTGTCTCAGAGATATTTAATCCTAATGCTTTTGCAAGTTGAAGAGCTACTTCACCACGAGATGCATAAACACTGAAGTCAATTTCAGCATTTTTAACTTCACCTTTTTCTTCAGTTGTGAAATCTGCAACACGTTTGGCTCCAATGTAACGAGATCCCCAGTAATAAGGGTCGTTTATTTTATCTATCTTAACACCCGAGCTTGGTGTTGCTGATATAAATTTGCCACTTCCTATGTATATTCCAACATGAGAAACACCTGAACCGAAAGTATTAAAAAATACGAGATCGCCAGCGACTAATTCGCTCTTTGAAACAGAAGTACCTTGTTGATATTGTGCTTTTGAAGTTCGGTCTAAGGAAATACTCAAATTTGAAAATACTAATTGTGTATAGGCCGAACAATCAACACCTGTATTTATATTTGTTCCTCCCAGTTTATAGGGAGCACCAAGATAATTTTTTGCAGTAGTTGTTAAGTCAGATACTGCTGCTGCTTCTGTATTATGTGCACCTACACTTGTGAAAATCATGAAGGATGCAAAAATTGGTAGTAACCATTTTTTCTTCAACTATTACCTTACTCCTCTCAGCAACACCGATTTATATGAACAATGTAAGATTAACACAGAAAAGAGAAGTTTAATTTTTCATTTAGGTAACAAAATTATGCAGATTAATGCAAAATAATTGTTTAAATTCCTTCAATTGCTCTATAAATCTTGTATTTATTTAGTTTCTTGTTGTAGTCATAAGAATCTTTAATTAAATAACAAATGCATGCATACCATATAAGGGTATAAAATTATAAGAAGTTAGAAAGGGTGGATTGATGGCATTTTATCAAATATTCATTTTAGCCTCACTGACAGTACTAACAATTTTGGTATTGCTGATATCTAGAAATGCAAAAAAACAAATTAATTCGATGCAATGCATGATGATAACAATGTTTTTTAGTATGAACACTGGTTTAACAGTAGGGATCCTCTTTGGTGCTTCATTTCAAGGTGATTTATTTTTTTCAACAATATTAGCTTGCCTAATAGGTTCTGTTGTAGGGTTATTAATTGGTATGAACTATAGTTTGCTATCTGTATTAGAGGGCATAATGACTGGATTAATGAGTGGCATGATGGGTGCAATGTTAGGAGAAATGATAAATGAAGATCAGTCAATTTATTTAGTGAGAATTTTCCTCTTCTTATCAATTTCAACACTCTTTTTATTTGCTATTCTTCCAAGAAAAAATGGTAAAGAATACTTGCAAAGCAGAGTGGCAATTTTAAAACCTTTATTAATTGGAATATTTATTACAGCTTATTTTTTGGGAGGGGTAACATTTGCAGAGAAACAGGTCAAAATTAAAGAGCCATTAATACATAACAACCATTCACAGCCCAAAACAGAGGACAAACAGGCCATAGATTCGAGGGATATTACTATTCAGACTATTAATATGAAATATTCCTCAACAGAAATTGTATTAGAAAAGGGTCAACAAGTAAATCTAATACTAAGCAATCAAGATAATGTAGAACATGATATCGAAGTGATAATTCCAAATTTTAACGATGACTCTCAATTGGAGCATAAACATCGTGCGCAAGATAATTTGATTCATTTACACGCAAAGCCTAAAGAAACACAGAGAATAGGTTTTACTCCAACAATGACTGGTTCATTCGAATTTATTTGTACAGTTCCTGGGCATAAAGAGTCGGGGATGGTTGGGAAAATAGTAGTGAAATAATGGAATGGGGCTAAACCACTCTTTTTTTAAAGAGTGCATAAAGTATCTTCTTCACCTAAATGGGAAAGGACTTTTATAGGAAGTAAAGAAGGACCATCATTTGATAGTTTTTTTCAATAGATTAACTATTTGTAATAAAACTTGTAATAATTGATAATTTTTGCATATTTAATAGTTATACTAATCCTGATAATCAATTCTTTTTCGTTTTAGAATGTAGGAGGGGAGAAGTTGAAGAAAACAAAAAAATTTATTTTCCCAAAAATAAGTATTTTTCGTAGATTAACTATTAAAATTTCATTTGCAATAATCATTTCCTTATTAATTAGTATGACATTGACAAACTATATCACATCCTTTTTGAGTCATGATATTCAGTTTAACTATGGTGTGTATATAAGTACTGCTATTAATCTTGTATTTACTACTGTAATAGCAGGAGTTTGCATTCATTGGTTAGTTATTTCTCCATTAAAAATGTTACTTTCCTTAACAAAGAAAGTTTCAGAAGGGGAGTTAAATGTTACGATTCCAAAAGGTTCAAGAGATGAGATAGGACAATTATTGGATTCCTTCGAAGTAATGATTAGGAATTTAAGGGGTATTGTAGGTGAGATTAATGACTCATCAGGAGTAATATTCACATCTGTTGAAAAGTTAGCTAAACATTCGAATGAAACAGACCAACTCACTCAAAATATTTCAAAGTCAATACAAGAAGTGGCCATAGATACAGAAAGCCAAACTAATAGTTTAGAGAAAATTGCTTCTTCAATTGGAAAAGTGAATAATGGCATAAAAAACATCTTTAAAAATACCGAAAAATTATCTAATCTTTCTCAACAAACAACGGTTTTTGCAAGTGATGGCGAACGCACAGTAGATAATGCAGTAAATCAGATGGAGTTAATTCAAAATTCTGTTAGTGAATCGGATAATTCAATTCAGCATCTTTCTAATAATTCAAAAGAAATTGCCCAAATTCTTAATGTAATTACTAGTATAGCCGATCAGACTAACTTACTTGCATTAAATGCTGCTATAGAGGCAGCTCGGGCTGGTGAAGCGGGGAAAGGATTTGCTGTAGTTGCAGAGGAAGTTAGAAAACTTGCAATACAATCTAATGATTCAATCGGACAAATTGGATTGTTGATAAAACAAATTCAGAATGCTACTGAGACATCCGTTTTTACAATGGACACAGTAATTGATGAAGTTAAAGAAGGTATCAAAATAATAAATGATACAAAAAAGAAATTTACTATTATCTCTCAGTCTACAATAGATATGAACCTTGAAATGGACGATATTTTAAATGCAGCAAGGGGAATGTCGTTACACGTAGATGAAATCACTAATGCAATAGAACAAATTTCAACTGTTGCTAGAAAAAATACTGAAAATTCTAATCATGTCTCTACTTCAAGCAAAGAACAATTAATAGCAATGAATAAATTATCTGAATTATCCTTTGGGTTATCGAAGATTGCAAATAATTTGAGTGTAATGACCCAAAAGTTTGATGTTTAAAAATTTATCAAATTGTAATTAAAATAGTAATTCGTTCAATAAAAAATACGGTACCAAGGTATCCTAATTACTGTAATATATAAAATAAGAATTACATCCAATTTTTTCAATGAAATGAGGTAAGTAAGATGGAGAAAAGCAATAAAGGTGAAAATAACCATAGCCAACATGATCAATATCATCACTCAAAACATACCCCTGAACATCATGAGCACAAAAGAAATGAAGGTCATACTGACCATGACCATGGTAATCATGAGCATCACAATCATGCACACCATAACCATAGTGGACACGGGCATCATGAAGGAGGGCATGATAAGCATCATGGTCACTCGATTGGAGATTTCAAAAAGCGGTTTTGGATTTCTTTAGCTCTAACCATCCCAATATCGTATTTATCGATGATGATACAAATGTTGTTTGGGTACCAAGTAAACTTCACGGGTGATACTTTCTTATTATTCTTATTATCTACAATTGTTTTCTTTTACGGAGGAAAACCATTCCTACTTGGTGCATGGAGTGAAATAAAAGAAAGAGCTCCAGGTATGATGTTATTAATTACATTAGCTATCGTCACAGCCTATGTTTATAGTACCTTAACTGCTTTCTTTATTGAAGGAAGCGACTTCTATTTCGAATTAGCAACTTTAATTGTTATTATGCTTTTAGGACATTGGATTGAAATGAAATCCATTATGGGAGCATCTAAGGCATTAGAAGAGCTAATTAAATTAATGCCAAAAGAGGCTCATAAACTTGATGCGTCTGGAAACATTGTAGATGTTTCTGTAGAAGACTTAAAACCAGGAGACCATATACTAGTAAAACCAGGAGAAAAAATTCCTTTAGACGGAGTTATTTTTGAAGGGCACTCAACAGTAGATGAATCGATGTTAACGGGAGAATCTGTTCCTGTTGAAAAAACTGCTGGAATGAAGGCGATTGGTGGAGCTATTAATAATGATGGTGTATTAAAAATAAATGTAACGAAAACGGGTAGCGACACCTATCTTGCACAGGTTATTCAATTAGTAAGTGATGCAGAAAAAACGAAGTCAAAAGCTCAAGGGTTTGCAGATACTGCTGCGAAGTGGCTATTTTATGTTGCAATCGTTGCGGGTGTTATTACGCTAGCCTATTGGGGGGTTACAGGTGATTTTGATTTTGCATTAGAAAGAATGGTTACGGTTTTAATTATCGCTTGTCCACATGCCCTTGGATTAGCTACGCCACTTGTTACATCTCGATCGACTTCGATTGCAGCAAAAAATGGCTTATTAATACGAAATCGTACATCATTTGAAAGTGCTTTTAGAATTAATCGTATTGTATTCGATAAAACAGGTACTTTAACAGAAGGGAATTTTGGAGTAACAGATGTTCATCCAACTGAAAATGTTAGTGAAGAAGAACTTTTAAAACTTGCGTATTCTATTGAAACACAGTCTGAACACCCAATAGCGAAGGGGATTGTAAAAGAAGGAAAAAAACGTAATTTAGATCTTTATCAAGTAACAAACTACCAAAATCTAACTGGTAAAGGACTTGTAGCAAAAGTAAACGGTTTTGAAATTGCAATAGTTAGTCCAGGTGTGTTAAGAGAAAATAATATTTCGTTTGATGAAGAGACGTATGAAAAACTTGCTCAAGAAGGAAAAACTGTTGTTTTTGTATTAAAAGATAACTCATTACAGGGCATGATTGCATTAGCTGATATTATTAGAGAGTCATCTTATAAAGTTATAAAAGAATTAAAAGATTTAGGAATTGAAACGGTTATGATGACAGGCGATAACGAGCGAGTAGCAAATTATGTTGGTAACAAGCTTGGTATGACCCAAGTCATCGCTGAAGTATTACCACATGAAAAATCTAATAATGTAAAAGCATTAAAAGAAGGTGGAAAGAAAGTAGCGATGGTTGGTGATGGAGTAAATGATGCACCAGCATTAGCAGAAGCAGACTTAGGAATTGCTATTGGGGCTGGAACAGATGTTGCAATTGAAACGGCAGATGTTGTCTTAGTAAATAGTAATCCAGTGGATATTTTAAGTACTTTAAAACTTTCAAAAGCTAGTCACCGAAAAATGGTTCAAAACCTAGGTTGGGCTGCTGGCTATAACATTGTTGCAATTCCTCTTGCAGCGGGAGTTCTCTATAGCGTTGGTCTTGTCATAACACCGGCAATTGGAGCAGCAGTTATGTCGTTGAGTACTATTATGTGTGCGATCAATGCACAGCTTTTACAAATTAATAATGATAAGTAACACACTGAGGAAATTGCCTAAGAACTTTTAGGCAATTTTTAATAAATTTTTCTATCCATGCATTAATGGAAGAACTTTAATGGAGTTTAGAATATAATAAAATGACAAGTAAATATTCATTCAAATCTAAATTAAAAGTGAGTTGAGATAAATGTGTATTTCTAGTAATTTTATTGAACTACAGGCTTATAGAATATGTGAAGCAATGAAAAAACAGTCGATGTACAAAATGGTAAAGTTAGAGCTTTCAGATGATCGTTTTATTGCACCTCAGAATCTTGAAAACTATGAAGATGGAAGAGTATTGATAACAAAAGCAGTTTTAGAAGATAACGAGGGGAAATCCTATACAGTAAGTCCTAATCATAATGGTTTAAGATTTGTTCAAGGAGAAATAACTTATAGAGAATATCGAAAAATTGAAAAAGGTGAAAGCATAAAAGTAATTAGTTTTTTGACGTTGTTAATAGGATTAACAATAACGACAATGTATCTTCTAAAAATATTTTTACTATAATTTAGAATTATTATAATTTATAAAATTATATATTGAATAGGGTGGGGGGGTATGCTATGATGAGTGCGAGGAGAGATGGATATGGAACCTGAATTAATTGAAATTAGCTCCAAAGATGAGAATGGTTGTTCTGATTCGAATGTACGGAAAAGTCACCACTCTGATAAAGCTAAAAAAAATCTAGTTTCCCGTTTAAATCGAATTGAAGGTCAAGTTCGAGGGATAAAGGGTTTAATTGAGAGAGATACTTATTGTGATGATGTAATTACTCAGATCTCGGCAACTCAAGCTGCTCTGAATAGTGTTGCTAAAATTCTTCTCGAAGCTCATATGAAAGAATGTGTAGTGGATCGTATTCAAGAAGGGGATTTAGAAGTACTAGATGAAGTGCTTGTCACGATACAAAAATTAATGAAAAAGTAAAGGAGAAATTGATTATGGAAAATGTAACTTTAAATGTAAAAGGGATGTCTTGTGGGCATTGTGTGAAGTCAGTTGAAGGTAGTGTGGGTGCTTTAGAAGGTGTTGACCAAGTGAAAGTGGATTTACAAGCTGGTCAAGTAAACTTAGCTTTTAATAGCGATAAAGTAACATTGGATAAAATTAAAGAAGTAATAGACGAACAAGGATATGATGTTGTTTAATATTTAATTTTATTAGGTACAGGATAAGGAGTGCTTTTTATAGCACTCTCTTTCTGATAAAAAATATACCCCGTAAAGGTATTTAACATGAGGTGAAGAACCATGAGTACTGAAAATAAAGAAATAAGTCTTCAAGTCACAGGGATGACTTGTGCAGCGTGTGCTACAAGGATAGAGAAGGGGTTAAATAAATTAGATGGAGTTGAAGAAGCAAATGTTAATTTAGCTCTGGAAAAGTCTATTATTAAATATAACCCCGAAAAATTAGGGGAACAGGATTTTGAAAAGAAAATTCAGGATCTTGGGTATGGTGTTGCAAAAGAAAAAAAGGAATTTACTATTACAGGAATGACCTGTGCAGCTTGTGCAACGAGAATAGAAAAAGGGTTAAATAAAATTGAAGGCGTCTCTGTAGCAAATGTTAATCTCGCTCTAGAAAATGCAACTGTGGAATTTAATCCTACCCAAATTTCAGTTTCAAATATTATAGACCGTGTAGAAAAATTAGGCTATGGAGCACATCTCAAAGAAAATGACTCTGTAGATTATCGTGAACAAGCAATTCAAAAACAAAAGAAAAAATTTATTATTGCTGCCATTCTATCACTCCCTCTTTTATGGACAATGATCGGTCACTTTTCATTTACATCCTTTATTTATATGCCAGACGTATTGATGAATCCATGGGTACAAATGGCATTAGCAACACCCGTACAATTTATAATTGGATGGCAGTTTTATGTTAGTGCATTTAAAGCCATTAACATTGCATTAAATTAAAACACTATTCATCAAGAGTCCTTCTAACTAAAAAAATTCCAAAACAAGGTATTCCGTTGCACAAAAAAACTCCTTATAATTAGGTTTGGTAGTTCTGTCCAAATCCCAATTAAAAGGAGCCAACCATGAACAAGGATACCACAAAATCCACATTAAATGAATTGTTAAAAGTACTAAATGAGAAAACATTTTTAAAAATTGTGAACGTCTCCAATCTTGATTATTACGTGAAAAAGCTGTCAGCCTATAAGTTTTTACAACTGTTCATCATTGCACAGCTGAATGAAAAAGATTCGCTCAAAAAATTGGCGAAACATCTGAAGGAAACTGAAGAGCTTCAAACCTTTGTTCAAATGGGTACCATTAGTTCGTCGCAGCTTTCACGCAGACAGTCCTGCTTGACGCCGGGCATATTTGAAAAGGTCTTTCGCCATCTCGTCGTTGCCGCCCAGGTAAAATTGAAGAGAAGGCAACCGTTTGTTCGGGATATCGATCAACTACTTGTTATCGATTCTTCTACCATGTCCATGAGTCTGAGCCAATATCCCTGGGCTACGTTTCGAAAAACCAAGGCAGGTGTTCGTCTGCATTTACGCGTCGTTGTCACAAAAGATGTGACGCTCCCAGATCAGGCGGTTCTTTTGCCGGCGAAACATGCAGACCGTACGCAAATGGATACGCTGGTGGCGTTCGATTCCGATGCCATTCATCTGTTTGACCGAGGCTATACGGACTATAAACAGTATGACAAATTGTGTGAGAAAGAGGTTCGCTTTATCACGCGATTGAGGAAAAATGCAAAGATTGAAGTGCTGAATGAGCAAGCCCCAGACGTTGAAAATAACATCTTTTCGGATCAAGAAGTCTTTTTGGGGGATGAGCAGAACCGCACGAAAATGTCGAATTCGCTGCGTTTAATCCGAACAGTCGATCGCGAGAAAAATGAAATCATTATTCTCACAAGCTGTTTCGATTTGTCGGCGAAAGAAATTGGAGACCTCTATCGCTACCGCTGGAAAATTGAAACGTTTTTTAAATGGATGAAACAGCACCTAAGAATCAAAAAGTTCTTCGGAAAAAGTCAGAACGCCGTCTACACACAAATCTGGATTGCTCTGATTACGTATTGCCTGCAAGTATTGCTAAAGCTGGAACTGAACCATGATGGACCACTTTTAGAGATGAAAGAAACGCTTCAGAATCTTCTTTTCAAGCCTTTTGAAACTTTTGTTAAAGCACTTTTCAGACCGCCGACAAGGCAATCCAAAGGACGAAAAAAGCATGATTGGGACAGTGAGTTTCAGCTCATCGTCAAACAGTTTGACGAAAGAGAGGTGGAACATTTAGACAATTTAACGTACGACCCGATTTTCTAGGTTATATCATATGTAAATAATTTACAATTTGTGGATGAGGACTACCGCTTATGCCCACGTTGACTTTTTTTCAAATACGGAGAAATCGTTCGTTCTGAATTTTCAGATATATGAGTCAGGTAGGTATTATGCCCCTTTTGACAAATGTTAAAAATTTTTATGCAACGCTAATGATTTAAAGCATTAAAAAATAAGAGTGCCAATATGGATGTATTAGTTGTAATCGGAACGTCTGCAGCTTACTTTTATAGTGTTTACCAAGCTATTATTACTGTCGGTGACCACCATAGTGCACAACTATATTTTGAAACAAGTTCTGTATTAATTACTTTAATTATTTTAGGGAAATTATTTGAAGCAAAAGCAAAAGGACGGTCTTCTGAGGCTATAAAAAAACTAATGGGCCTCCAAGCGAAAACAGCTTTAGTAGTTCGTGATGGGATAGAAAAAATAATTCCATTAGAAGAAGTGGTTATTGGGGATACAATTTTAGTAAAGCCGGGTGAAAAAATTCCTGTGGATGGAGAGGTAATCGAAGGCGATACGGCAGTTGATGAATCCATGTTAACAGGTGAAAGTATTCCTGTAGATAAAAAAACTGGAGATTCCTTGTTCGGTTCTACCATTAATAAAAATGGTTTTATAAAAATGGTAGCTACGAAAATTGGTCGTGATACCGCATTATCTCAAATTATTAAAGTGGTAGAAGATGCACAAGGATCGAAAGCGCCTATACAAAGACAAGCAGATAAAATTTCGGGTATTTTTGTTCCAATTGTTATTGTAATAGCCATTATTACATTTATTGTTTGGTATACACTTGTTACACCTGGGGATTTCGTTCCCGCTTTAGAAGCTTTAATCGCAGTTCTTGTTATTGCCTGTCCTTGTGCCCTCGGACTGGCAACACCTACTTCCATTATGGCTGGTTCTGGTCGTGCTGCAGAATATGGGATTTTGTTTAAAGGTGGAGAGCATCTTGAACAAACACATCATATAAATACAGTGGTTGTTGATAAAACAGGTACAGTTACAAACGGGAAACCCAAATTAACTGATGTATTAGTAGAAGATGGTACGGATATTAATGAATTCCTCTCGTTAATAGGTTCAAGTGAAAAGCAATCCGAACATCCTTTAGCTGAAGCAATTGTTCAAGGTATTGAACAAAGAAATATAGAATTTTCTAATGTGGAAAAATTCGAAGCTATCCCAGGGTATGGAGTGAAAGCTTTGGTAAAAGATCAGGAAGTACTAGTAGGTACTCGAAAACTAATGAGAGAATATAATGTCGATATATCAAAAGTATTAAGCAAGATGGAAGAGCTTGAAGCAAACGGTAAAACTGCAATGTTGGCAAGCATTAACGGTCAATACGCAGGATTAGTTGCCGTAGCTGATACGATTAAAGATACATCGAAAAAAGCTATTGAGCGCCTAAAGGATATGGGAATTGAAGTTATTATGATGACCGGCGATAATGAGCGAACTGCCAAAGCAATAGGTGCAGAAGTTGGAGTTAATCATGTAATTGCAGAAATATTGCCTGAGGGAAAGGCAGAAGAAGTGAAAAAATTACAAGCAGCTGGAAAAAAGGTTGCAATGGTTGGGGATGGAATTAACGATGCACCTGCACTTGCAGTTGCAGATATAGGAATGGCTATTGGTACTGGTACAGATGTGGCGATGGAAGCAGCGGATATCACATTAATTCGTGGAGATTTAACGAGCATTGCTGATGCTATTATCATGAGTCATAAAACAATGAGAAATATTAAACAAAATCTTTTCTGGGCATTTGCCTATAATACTTTAGGCATTCCCATAGCAGCGGCAGGTTTTTTAGCACCGTGGGTAGCAGGAGCTGCGATGGCATTTAGTTCTGTATCTGTCGTTTTAAATGCATTAAGATTACAAAGAGTTAAGTTGGATAGATAATATAAACCTGCTTGGAGGGGGGATTTAAATGCCTATTACCCCTCAATTATCCATATCTGATCCAATAATTATGACGCCTACGGATATTAATAACCTTAATATAGTAAAACTCCAGCAAAGGTTCAAATTCAAAGGTAGATGTTAAAGCGATTAAAGAAAATTTTGAATTAATTATTGAGAACGGGTGGGAAAAATATCTGAAGGGCTAGATAAACTTGGAATAGTGCGGTTTTGGCTAATTAATTTAGATAAAATAATTATTGAATGCTTGAAAATTTAAAAGAAATATTAAAGTAACTCCTTTTAAAATTCCCTATCATATGAAAAAATCCCGCTGAACTGCACCCCAAATGTTAGACACATCTAACATTTGGAGGTGCATTTTTTATGGCTAAATTTACAGCTGAAGAAAAACTACAAGCTGTTCTAAGGTATATGAACGGCAATGAAAGCTTCAAAACAATTGCTCAATCAATCGGGGCTGATGAAAAAAATATTCGGGTTTGGAAGAAACAATACGAACATAATGGTGCAGAAGCATTTGTAAAACGATATACAAATTATTCAGCACAGTTTAAACTAGACGTACTAAACTTCATGATTGAAAACGGTACGTCCTTAAATGAAACAGCAGCTATCTTTGGCATAGCAGCTCCATCCACTATTCTACAGTGGCAAAAACAGTTTGAAACAAAAGGATTCGATGCCCTTCAATCAAAGAAAAAGGGGCGTCCATCCATGAAAAAAGAAACAAATACACAACTAAAACAAACACCAGTAGAAGGCTCACCAGAAGCACTTCAAGCAGAAATCAATCGGCTACGTATGGAAAACGAGTATTTAAAAAAGTTGAACGCCTTAGTTCAAGCCAAGGAAAAATCACCAAAGAAGACAAAGTAAAGGTCATCTATGAATTAAGGCATAAATACCCGGTGAAGGCGCTTGTGAAGTTCGCAGGCATTCCACGTAGCACATACTATCATTACGTCAAGAAGATGCATCGACCGGATCCAGATGCCAAACTAAAAGATGATATTCAATCGATTTATGAGGAACACGAAGGTCGTTATGGCTATCGTCGTATTCGCGATGAGCTCGCGAATCGTGGACAAAAAGTGAATCATAAAAAGGTTCAACGCATCATGAAAGAACTTGGTTTAAAGTGCGTAGTGCGTATGAAAAAATATAAGTCTTATAAAGGGACAGTCGGTAAAATTGCGCCAAATATTTTAGATCGCAACTTTACAGCTGAAGCCCCAAATGAGAAGTGGGTAACAGATATTACGGAGTTTAAATTATTTGGCGAAAAGCTCTATTTATCGCCTGTTTTAGACTTATTTAATGGCGAAATTATCACGTATACAATCGGCTCAAGACCAACCTATTCGTTGGTTTCTGAGATGTTGGAGAAGGCGTTAGAGCGATTACCAGCGGAACACCAGCTACTGATGCATTCCGATCAAGGTTGGCATTATCAAATGAAACAATATCGCCATGCGCTCCAATCGAGAGGCATTGTGCAAAGCATGTCACGTAAAGGGAACTGTTATGACAATTCGGTGATGGAGAATTTCTTTGGCATCATGAAGTCTGAATTCCTTTACTTAAAGGAATTTGAAAGCGTCGAGCATTTTAAAAAGGAACTTGAAAACTATATACACTATTACAACACGAAACGCATGAAGGCAAAATTAAAAATGAGTCCGGTGCAATACCGAACTCATTTTACCCAAGCTGCCTAAGTGAAATAACCGTGTCTAACTTTTAGGGGTCACTTCA
>NZ_JBBOUU010000003.1 GCF_038006205.1 Solibacillus sp. FSL R7-0668
TTCTAAAATAAATTGAGTGATAACTTTTGTTGTACGATCGTTTCTATTGACCTTTAACATTTCTTCAAATAGTATTTTGTTAACTATCTCGCTACAAAAAGCTGATTTTCCTCCCCCCTGTCTTCCCTATCACCATAAAAGAAGGTAACCTACTTTTATTTTTTAGCACCTTTTTAGCTTTTTTCACGTAAAACCCTCCAATTATTTTATATTTTAGGGGCAAGAAAAAACCCCACTGAAAAGAAAAACAGTGAGGTTAGAAATACATTTCTAAATTTTTTAATTAACATTGTCACTTTTCAAGTTGTATTAAACAGTGCAACATCTTCGGTTATAACTCAATGCTTTCTTCATCGTGCATTTCTCAAAATAACCTCACCAAATATCCTTTTATTAGAAATTAATGTAAATCTTTTGTTCTTATTTGTCAAATTAAATCTATTTTATACTTTAACTTTTCCATTCTCATATATTCTGAATTAGAATCTATCTCTCCTCCTATTTCTTGGATTATTCCTATCTTTTTATGTTCCCCCTCCAACACCGGCTTAAAATGCTGCAACTCATCTTTCCCATAAATATAAGCTTTCACCGTCTGATTTTCAGATGCAGCTGCATGGAGAAACGATGCTTTTGCCTCCTTCACTTCGCTAAATCCAATAATCGATGCGTCCGTTTTTTTATGATACAGCTCTATAACTGGCTTAGGCACGTGTACTTCACGCAAAGCGAATTGCTCAGAAAAACTCTCATACATCATCGCTGCTGTTGGCTGTCGGTCAATGACATTCATCAGTAAAATGACCTTATCTTTTAGCATGCCCTCATTAATGACTTCCCCTCGTTCGTCCATTAAATACTTCGTTTGACGGTCGTACTTAGCGATTTCAAAGCCATTATAACGTGCATCAAAAACTTCAATCGCAATTTTTGGCGATTTTACATAAGAAAGGGCTGGTAAATGTTTGATCAATTGTTCAAATGAAACCGCCTTGCTCTCTAGTTTTGGTTCCTGAACGATTTGTTCTAGTTGCTCATATAGTTGTGGGTGCAACACAATATCTAATGTAGCTAACGTTTTTTCAAGAGTCGCCTGAATCTCAAATAATGCCTTTCGCATTAATTCTGTATCTTTTGCCCACGTTGCAATATAACCTAGTGAAAAATGGCTTGTATCAAATCCTAAATACGCCATAGTCGCGCAAGCAACAGCTTCTGCTTGCGCTTCTTTATGTGCACGTGTAGCTTCACGATATTCGCCACTACGACCATGCAACTGAGCATGCGCAAATTCATGAATAAGCGTACTTAATTTAGCAACAGGATTTTCTTCACTCGAATTAATAATAATTTCATTAGTTGATGGCACAAAATAACCACGTCCACTTTCTTTAATGGAATACGCCTTTTCTGAAATCTGAAATTGCTTAAACTGATTCAAATAGCTTTTGATATTCATATATAAGCTTTCGGCATCTTCATCCGTTTGAAAACGCTCGTTGACGAAATCCCTCGTCACCTTCAATGGCTCTCCTGCTGTTTGTGCAATATCAAACACCGTTACCCATTTATACCGAACTAAGATATTCTCCATCTTCAGCTCACCATTTTCATAAATCGGTTGCTTTGTTTTGGAATCGAGTACTGGCTGCTGCTCAAAAATAGGGGCACGAATTTGAATACCCTTCTTCCCTTTTTGCACATAACGCTCATGCTTTTTCCATGCTTGAAAGCCAGCGACATAAGTAGCTTTTGGATTTTGCATAAAAATGAGAATTTGGTTATCTACCGAATACTGGCGCATACTTGCCATGAACGTTAAATACCGCTTAAATTCAGCTTGGTTCGCAAATTGCGTCAGCTGTTCTTCGAGCTTTGTCGTAAGCTCTTTTGTTCGTTCCTCATATTGTTCGGGTCGTAAGGGCATCACACCTCACCTCGCTTTTGATATAAAGGCACATAACGCTGTTCGTTTTCAAATGGTACTTCTAAATACGCAACAATGTCGTATGAAAGCAAATCCGGTACTTCTACAATCGTCAGTAAATCACGCTTATCACGGTAAATCGGCTTATCGCTAAATTCAACTTCTTCACGTCGATACATTTCTCTAACCTCCTTCTTTATTTCAAAAGTAGAAATTTCTACTTTTGAAAGGTATATATATTTCTTCCTTTGTTATTTATACTAATGTGTTATTGATTCACTTTCAAAACTCTATTCTATTTGTTAAATTAAAATTAAGGAGGTGCTTTATGCGCTTAGATAAACATATTAAAGACTTTTTTCACCTAGTAAAAATACAGCAAATTGAAATTTACAATGAATTTTCTTTGCAACACGAATTAGGTGTGTATTTACGTAATCATCTCGATTCTACTTTTAAAATTCAATTCGAAAGAAATATTCGTTTTTTTGGGATCCAAGAAAAATTAATAAAAAAAGAATTGGATATAGCAATCTATAATCCACAAACAAATGAAAAATATGCTGTCGAACTTAAATTCCCTAAAAACGGACAGTACCCTGAATCAATGTTTAGTTTTGCTAAAGACATTAAATTTATGGAGCAAATAAAAGAACATGGTTTTACTAATACATATGCTGTAACCTATGTCGAAGATAAATTATTTTATAAGGGTTCCAATACTAACGGTATCTATGCATATTTCCGTTTGAATCATTTACTTCATGGTGAAATTACTAAACCTACAGGAAAAAAGGATGAACACTTTTATATTAATGGTTCATATCAAATAAATTGGACAAGTTTAGATAAAGATGTTTGTTACTATATTGTTTCAATTTAACACTTAACAAAAGTAGAAATTTCCACTTTTGAAAGGTATATATTTCTACTTTTGTTGTTTATACTTTTATCAAGTGTATTTTTATTTACTAAGCTTAATCGTTGCTCCTTCTACTCGCTTACCATCCCCATCCAACTCATATAAAGTAATATTTTCTTTATCTTCTTGTTCAATCTCATACTGATAAGCAAGCTGTTTCTCACCGTCTTTAGTTGTATAAAGATTTAAAATCTCCTCTTCAACCGTCCATTCGAATGAATTATTGAACACGCCCATTTCAACTAACACAGTGTCATTGTCATTAAAGGTCACTGTGCCTCCACCACCTGAAGATTCGGTGCCGGTCCATTTTCCAAGTAAATCACTTTGACTATCTCCACACGCTGCTAATAAAAACGCTACTAATACAATAGGTAGTACTCGAATCCATTTCATAACCTCAATCTCCTATCTATTTTAAAAGTCGCATCATCGAAATACGGGTAGCTGACTTGCCAAGGGAAATCCCACCTTTAGCGCCTCCGCTTGAATACCACATAGAACGAAGTACACTAGGTCCACGGATAATTAACACGCCACAACCGATAATTAACATGAAGTCATACCAACTATTAAAATTAGCGAGTAACTGGACAATGGCTGCCATTAACAGCACTTGAGTAACGATACTAACAATTTGGCTTAAAAAATCACGCCACCATACTTCGCTAAAATCATAGTTTTCAGTCGCAATGGTAATCGCTGCAAAGACGCTAAAAATCTCTAAAATGATAAGGTCCACATGGTACACACAAATTTTGAACGTGAACACGATAAACACAACGACTAAAAATAATAGCAGTAACGTAATTGCCATCGTGCCCGATCCAAATACATCTACGACCATAGAAGATTCAATGGAATTCGTAATAATATCTGAGGAGCTGCCAGCAATTTCAACAAACATATACTCCATTAATGGGTACAGGATTTCTTTCACAACAAAGTACAAAATGACAGGTAATAAAAACACCATGATACTTGCCTTTAATGCACTGACGATAATTTCAGCAATATTACTTTCATTATTGGTCGCTTCATTTAGCATGGCGTTCAATATTCTAAACAGCACAATCGCCACAAGTAACACACCGCCAAAAACAGCAAAAATGCGATACACATCTAAAAACAAGCCACTGAGCGCTTCATGGTTAAAGAGTACCTCTGCTAAAAACTTAAAGACAGCTATCAGTAAATCATTTAACCATTCATCAATCATATTCATAACTTTCTCTTTTATATCAAACACCTGGCAGCCCTCCTTTTAACGAAGCTCTATGCACAGCTATTGTTTTTCTAAATCAATTTCTCCCTGTAATTCCTCCATTGCACTTTCAAATGTGACCTCCTGCTCCACGACTTCAAAGCCGAAAAATTCCTTTTCCAACTGTTCCTGCTCGGTTTGCTTGGCTACTGCCTTTTTCGCAATATCTTCCTCAAATGCTTGCTGGGCGAGCGTTAGTTTTTGTAGTTGCTCTGCTGAAGGCTTTGCATGATAACCAAACTGGCTGACCTCATATTTTTCCGTTACATCAGGAAACAATTGAAACTGAAAGGCTTTCTTTACTTGAATGGGTGGCTTATGCTGAAATAAAATGATGCCCATATCAGCCGGCATTTGCATAATTTCCCCTGCTGTCATTAAATCACGTGCAGCAAAGCTCTCATTTTCGCTCATGCTACTCGTCCGATTTTCCTTACCGTATTGCTTCGATTCAGATTCGGTATCTACTTTAACGGTCGTTTTATCAAGCAAGTCCTTAAAATAAGTAGCCGTTGTACGATTAGCAGCGTTCAAGCATAATTTAATCCCACAGTTCCCTAAAATGGACTCTGCCTTTTTATCGCCGTACCGATCCTGAAGCTGCGAAATCGTTTGAATAATTGTAGCAACACTAATGCCGTAACCACGACACGTTGCTAAAAATTCCTCGTAATTATCAAACTTCCCGAGATTGACAAACTCATCTAAAATAAAGTTCACATTCCGTGGTAATTTCGCATGGTGTAGCGCTGCTAGTTCGTACAGTTCATTAAATAACTGACTAAAGAATAAGTTCACTAAGCTCTGCCATGACTGGTCCATCAACGGAATAATCACATACAGCATCATTTTCTTCTGCCCGATATCCATCAAATGAAAATCGCTGAAGCTCGTAAATTCAGCGACTTCACTATCGATGTAATCCGAAATCGTTGTAAGGAGCGAAACAATAATACTGCCCTGCATTTCCTGCTTCGCCTTTTTATAACCTAGCTCGTAAGCTCGTCTTGCTGGATGTTTAAAATCAAGCTGTAAAAACTGCTTATCAAGTTCACTGTCCCCGTGACCATCCTCGGTATCAAACGTTTGCAAAAATTCTAATAACCCACGCATATTACGATGCTTCGGCTCTAGCTCATGAATCGCATATAAAATAAGGGCTTTTAGTAGTGCACGCTGCGAGTAGTACCACACATCTCGCTTACCATCCTTATTTGCACTATCCACCATCTTCGTCGCAACCGTGGTCGCCTGCGTTTCCTTGCGTACATAATCAAGGGGATTATGCCGATCGCTCGCCTGCATGTTCATAAAATTAATGACGTGTACCTCGTAGCCCTGTGCTTCTTTAATCGCTGCCGTTTTCTCGTACACCTCAGCCTTGGGATCTGTTATGACAATGCTATTTTCTGTTTCATATAACACATTCGTGATGACAAAAGACTGCGTTTTATAGCTCCCAGGTCCACCAACGACCATAATATTGCGGTTTGGCTTTGATTCATTTGGCTGGATTAATACCTTTTTATTGTAGATGCCTAAAATGATGCCGTTCATTTTATCAGCTCCTTTTCACTTATAAAACAAGAGCTTAATATGGTAAAATTTAGATGAATATATTTTAAGGAGCCAACGTGCTTGGGTGCCTTAGCAACTGTCTATTTATTTTCTTTAGGTATAACTGTAGTTTCTACATTAAAAATGAATCTGGTGGTGGTTAACATGAAAAATATCTTTGGCTTTACTACGCTAGCAACAATTTGTAACCAGTTAACATCCCTACTTGGCTCAGCCTTAGTAACAGTTGCTTTGGCTCCTTAAGCTATATTTTTTTATCGCGTTCCTTAAGTGACTGCAAAAACGTTTCACGCACTTCCTTCTCTGATTTTGCGATAAAGTTGCCATCTAATATTTCTTTTTCCTTTGCCCAACGTGCTGAGCCGTGATACGCATTTTTCTCATGAATGTCCCACCCGTCCTTTTTCGTTTTACGTCTGATTTGAAGAATAGCACTGTAAAACAAATTGAGCACAGTTAAAATGAGAAACAATGGATTTTTAGCTGCCATGTAGCCTTGAATTGTTTGCACGGGATGAAATAAGAGCTCCTTTAGACTCGTAAACATCGCATCTGTCGTAATCTCAAGCTTCAATTCACCAAGCAACAAAATAAAATCAATGAGCACGACTATGACAATCTCAAAGGCTAAAAAGCTGACGATAAACCAGATAAGTTTTTTCATACACCGTCTACCTCTGTCATATTGCCAATGACCTTAAATTCTCCAATGATAAACTGCTCCTGCTCTTTTAAAACTTGAACTTCATACAGCTGACTGCCATGATTGACAAGTGCCCCATCTAAAAAATAATTGGTCGTTGTATACACTAAAAACGTATGAGGTGCCTTTGGGTTTAAATAAATTTGTACATCTTCCACTTCATTTTTCATCTTAACGACAGGCGGTGAAAGAGATGAGGCACCCTTCAATTTATTCAGTACATCTAATACAACTAAATTTGACAGTTCTTGAAATCGAGTCACGTACGAATCATTGTCATAGTTCAAATAAACATGAAAAGCTTCCTCTACAAATGCCAATTCCTCACCCGTCACTTGTAAGCCTGTGACAGCAGAAAGTTCTTCATTTTCCAATGCTAATGCTGCTAATTCATCATTCTTTTGCCCCATCTTTTCTTTCAACGCCTGCTTATCATCTACAAGAACAAATAACGAACCAGCTAATATCAAAATGGTTAAACCTAAAATGCCAATGACAATCCCCTGCTTCATCCTTCCTCACCTCCTGAAAAATCCACAACACGCCCATAGCCATATAAATGTTCTTGCCAATACGGGTCGTTTATATTTGTAAAGCCAATTCCACTACCATTGGCATCAAACATTTTACCGTTCCCGACATACATTCCTAAGTGCGTCACAGGTCTGCCAGCATTGTACGTGCCAGTAAAAAAGATAAAGTCTCCTGGTTGCAATTCATCGGCTGTTATTTTTTGCGACACATTATATTGTTCCTGAGCTGTCCGTGGTAAATTAACGCCGATTTTACGAAATGCCCACATCATTAACCCCGAGCAATCAAAGGAAGTCGTTGGACTCATGCCTCCAAATGTGTACGGATACCCATCAAACTGAACCATCGTTTCATAAACAACTTGAAAATTAGCAGAAGCATTTGCTAAATCAATAACTTCCCCCTCACGCATCGTCCCTACATAACGCTTTACATGAGCGACATATTCGGGATCCCCGTAACTTTTCCAGCCGAGCTTTGTTGCTTGCTGACGAGAGAACGCCTGTGCCAACGTTTCTGAATGCTTACCACCGTTCACTGCAACAAAATCCATATAACCAGTACCATAGTTATAGCTTTGAATCGCTGTATCTAGATCTACTCCTAAATGTTCCATTTTCGTAATAACCTTTTCAAAGTGAGCGACACCAACCTCAATCGAGTACAATGGGTCAGTAATAGTATTCGGAGGCAAACCAATAGACTCACTCGATTGCATTACATCAAGTGACATATTTCCGCCACTTTCCTGCATCATAATGGCAAGTACCAATGCTGTATGCTCTTCTAACCCATATGTTAAAAGTGCATCGTGCACGATTTCTTCGTACTGCAAAACGGCTGGCGACAATTGTTTGCCGATCGTGTATTCTCCTGGAGGTGGCTTAGGCTGACCAGCAAATAAAATTAAAAGCAAGAAAAATAACAAAAGAAACGGTGCAAAAATAAACCAAATCAACTTCCGACCATTCTGTGAAAATAAAAGCTTCGCCATTAACAATTTCATCGACTCAGCCCTCCCTCAATTTTTTAATCTTCTCCTCCAATTCTTGAATTTTTGTTTGGTGCACCTTCACTTGATCTGCCTTGTTCGCTGAATTTTCAGACTGAAGGGCTGTTAGCTTCTTCTTAACTATCGCAAGTTCACTTTCAGCCTGCGTGAGTTCAATTGCACGCTTCAATTCAGCATCCTGCGTCTTATTGAGTACTTCTCGAGCACCTGCCATATCACCGTTTTTCACAAATGTTTGCCCCATACGCTTTAATGTCTGTTCATCCGAAATAAATGGTAAATCAGCTGACATTTGTGCCACATCATAGCTAACAATTGCCTTCTCCTGTGCTAACTTTTGCGTATAAATAGACTCATCAGCAGACATCGTTAAATCTAGTAAGCTTTTTTCCTTACCTTCGTTATATAAAGCCGCAATGACTGTTTCTAAAATCGCCGGCTCCGTATCTAATGCTAACTGCCATTCTTTTTTGTCCACTAGCTTTTCAGCAACTTCGGTGGATGAATTGCCTAGCTCAAAAAATAACGGAATAGCTTCTTCAAATTGTCCAGCCACAAACAATCCATCTGCCTCTTGAATAAGCTGTTCCTTCTCGTATTTAGCCGTTAACGACTGGATAGCTACTGCTTGCTGTTCATTGGCATCTTGTTTTACATAACCGACTCCAAATAAACCAAGTAGCGCTGTGAAGACGACACCTAAAATCATACGAGAGCGCCATCTTTTGCGTTCAGCTGTTTGCGTCTGTACGTTATGATACGCCACGAAATCATAAGCTTCGGTTAACAAAAGCTGCATATCTTCAATCGTTTGTGCTTGTAAAATTGACTGCACTAGATGATTAGCCCGCTTTGCTAAATGCTCTGGTTGCTCTAAACATTTTTCGTATGGTTGATTCGTTAAAATCGTTAAGACCAGTGCCTTATACCGTTGTAAATGTGTATGTTTTCCTTCCCGTGGCATATGCCGATTAGCTTGGTATCCGTAACGAATCGTTGACATCGGATGATAATCTACCGTTGCTGGGTGCAAACTGACGAAATTTTGAGTCTTCGTCACTATCTCATCAAGTAAAATCGCTTGAGCGATGGCAAGCTTCACAACGTAGTCTTCGTGCTTAATCGCTGCAACAGGCTTTAAGTGCTCTACAAAATAAAAGGTCATCACAACATGCCCTTCATTTTCCTCAATACTTCGAAATAACAGAAACGCATCTATCTGTGTCTCACGTAAAAACTGTTCGACTTCTTCTAACCGATTGTAACTAAATTCATTGCGGTGAATCGTAAATTGGGCTAGTTCACGTGTTATTTTAATACTGCCAAATGAAAAATTGTAAATCTTGGTCACACTCACGCTAGCACCCCCTAACGATTTAAAATAAATAGTTAACTCTAAAAGTCATTAGTATCAATAGATTAATCAGTTACCTGACGAAAGTAATAACATTTATACTTTCGTCAGGTAGAAAATTCTACTTAACAAAAGTGGAAATTTCTACTTTTCAAAACTCTCCATTTCTAGTGCCTCTTGTCGTTCAAGCTCGGTCATGCGAATGCGTTCTTCATAGTTCGGGGTAATGGCTGCACTGACCTCATACAACTCCTCGTAACGCGCTGGGTCTTTTAATCGTAGTTCTTCTTCCGTTAATTCTATTCGCATGAACGCTCGCTGTGTACCATGGATAATGAGTGCCTCCCCCTGCTTACGACGCTCTAATAGTTTCTTTTCCTTTTCACTAAAGGTCATACGTAGCTTTTCGGTAATATCATCAACGCCTTTGTTATCAAGACCAAAAAAGACTTTCGTATAACTGTTCCCAATGACAGCCTCACCAACATTTTGACCATTGGCCATCTTCCCATCGAGCACATCTTGAATTTGTTGCGTACCGGCAATGGCACCCGCATTGTATTTTCGGAATCGCTTATATGCCTGGTAAAAGAAACTCGCTGCATCTGGATTTTGTGTTAAGAAATGAAACTCATCGACAAACAGCTTCACATTTTCGCTTGTATTTTTCGTAATGTTATCCCACAAATAGCTAAACGTATTTAAGTACGCTGCTCCTTGTACATCAGCCTCATTTTGCAAGGGCTTTAAATCAAACGATAAAAGATCACTTTGTAAATTAATATTCGTATGCCCATTAAAAATCGTTTTACTACCATTCACATAGCTCTCCAAAATATAATGAAAATCCTCAATCCGTGCGTACCGGTCGGCGTCACTCACCTTTAAAGCAGCAATTGCTTCATATACGTCAGATAAAATCGGATACGCTGTACTAGGAATCTCTCGAAAGCTGTTGTACTGCAAAATTCCTGCATCACGGTACACTTGACGTAACACAGCATCTAAAATCGCCTTTTCCACCTGTGTAATGTCTTGCTTCAACACTTGAAAGAAACCAAGAAGACGCTGAATTTTATCTTTTAAAACCATATCCAAATCAACAGGTCCCTCGTCCATGACTTGCTCGGAAAACACTTCTAATGGGTTAATTTTCGTACTCGAATTACTACTTAAATGGACAACTGTCCCACCTAAATGCTCGACGATGTTCGTATATTCATTTTCAGGATCGATAATAAACACTTTCACGCCCCGAGCAAAATAACGTAAAATCTTCTGCACCATATAAGTGGTCTTACCGACACCACTCGTCCCAATGACAACCATATTTTGATTAAGCGTATTTTTACGGTCCAAATAGTCAATCGCAATTAAGCTAGCCGTATCTTTGTTCACGCCTTCTACGTCACTGCGTGGGTTAATGGTTAAAATTTCGGCATCATCAAATGGAAACATACTACTCGCTGCCTCCGTATTGGACTGCTTATATGTGTAATCTCCAAGCAAATTTTCTAAAATCGGCATCGCACTCCAAAACGTTTGATACATCGCCTTAATCGGTGTCATTGCCTTTAGTTGCAATTTCACGAGTGTATTATGAACAGAATCACTTAGAGCATTCAGTTCATCTAGTGACTTCGCCTGCAAATAAATATACGTGTACTGATAAATGTAGCTCGACTCATTTTCAAGAAACTTCATCAATTGATGCTCAGCTGCTTCAACTTGCTTTTCGAGCTGGCGTTTTTTTAGCGGATCAAATGTCTTCAATACCTCAGCCTGCTTATTTTTAATCGTCTTATTATAGTGCTCGACCATTTTCGTCGAATTGGAAGATTCTAAAAATTGTACAATCGTAATGTTGCCTTTCTTACGCTTCAGCTCTGATAGCCAGTTGCCATAACGACTTTTCGGGTAATCAATAATTGCTATGACACGAATAAAATTATCACCCGACTCAATATGGTCGGCACATTCCTCCCATGAAAACGGATAAATCATATCTAAGCTCGACCCGTCCAATACCTCACTAAGTGCTTGTTCCTTTTCCATGTGTGGCTGCTGTAGTCGTTTAAACATGCTCTCACCTCCTAGTGATTGGAGAAATTGAGTAAATGCTGTAACACCTTACGACACTCCTTTGCTGTTAATTGCCGAGCCTCTACATCATACGTACTTAGTGCATTTTCTAATTGCCGAATGAAGAGCAGCACCTTTTCTTCTAAATGAATCGCTGTTTGCTCCAGTGACGCTAAATGCTTTTTCGGTATTTTTTCATGCAGTACGACAATATGTGTCTTTGTCGTCATTTCCTGTGAGGAAGCAATGGCTGAAAATGTGTCCACATAGCTCGCAATGAGTGCCAGCTTTGCTTCATTTTCAGGTTCTTCCTCTAGTACGGTTAAATAACGATGCTGCCAAAACAAAATATACTCACTAAAATCAACAGGCATCGTAATATCAAGGTATTGCTGCACTTCCTCACTATTTTCACCGAGTGTCGACATTAAAAAGGCATTAAACTCATCAAAAACATCTTCTTGCTCGGTCGTTGTGAGTAAATCTAAATTTATACCCGTCACTTTCAGCAACACGACTAAATAGCCTCGTTTAGTCACAAGAAAATCATTGTACTGTGCTTCAATGAGTGACATGTCTTGTAGGCTCTGCTTGCCTTTATCGAGCTTTTTCGGTTTATCATCAAATACATAATCATCTATTGGCTTTTTCTTAGGACCGAACAATTTTTCCCACAAACTGATCACCGCCTTACTTTAAAAAGCGATCTTTTTTCTTCCGTATATAAAAGAGCTTTTGTCTACTCGTAAATTGATTACGTAGCTTTACATAATCCTGAAAGCGAATATTTGGTCGATGGCGAATCGGTCGAGAAGACAAGAAAGCTAAAAGTATAATGAGCACAATCAGTAAAAGCATAAATTTAAACAATATGAGCCACACATTATGCGGTGGCAAAGCAACAATAATAAGGCCGATGACAGTCGGTGGCACTAAATACAGCAGTAACTCCTTCAATGTAATTCCTAGAAAAATCCCGTAACCCGACTCTACATTTTCGGGGAAAACAAACTTTTTGCCTTTATGCTCTGCCATTTCCTACACCTCGCAAAAGTAGAAATTTCTACTTTTGTTAAGTAGTTTTTTCTACTTATTAAATATCTACTTACGTAAATAATGAATATACCCAGGGTAGTAACCAAATAATCGCTGCTGCTAAAGCAACGAGTGCACATACACGCCCGACACTTTTAAATACCTCGTTCTTCTCATGCGGATCATCTGCTGACGGCATGCGCTTAATAATAATAAATAAAGCTGCACAAATTCCGACTAAGACCACAAGCGCTGTTAAAATACCTTTAACGACATTGGCTGCATTTGTGAGCTTAGCTTGGACTTGTCCAGCTGAGGCAAAAACGATTTCGGGTGTTATGAAATAACAAACGACAATGGCCAAAGCTGCTACCAATACTAAGCTCGTTGCTTTCGTGTTATTTGTCATACGCAAACCTACTTTCACTATTCATTTCTCTATTATTCATCACGCTCCACCTCTAAAGATGGCTCTAGCGCACGCTCCTTTTCTACTTGTTTCATTGCCTCTAACTGTATTTTCGCTTGCTTCTCGGTTTCAAATGAAGGGGACAGTTGCTCTAGCTCCCCATGCTTTAATCGTCCAATAAAAATGGCACGCTGCTTTCGTTCATGATTTAGCGTTTCAAATAACTGAAGCTTTTCCTCATAGCGCCGAACAGCTCGCTCTAATTCAATGCCGTATACGCTCAGGAATCCTTCTAAAAAACTGGCTCCGGCAAAGGACACTTCATTCACAATACGCCCGCCTTTCACACGAATCGTCGTTACATCTACTTGCTCGACACGGTTAGCATCTACTACATTACCTTGTTGTAAAAAATGCTGCCGTAAAACAAACGGCTTCACCTCGACAGAAGAAGCCACTTCTTCCTCTGCAAGTTGCTTACGAATCTGTGAAAGTGGTTGCCCCTTCACTGGCTCACTCACCCCCACTTGCCTGTCATGTACAAATTCAGTCGCTCGCTTACTACTTAACCAACGTTCTGTAATCAGCGCTATCACCTACTTTCGTACCTTTAATAACCGTATTTTCCCGTTCTCCAAGGCCATAAGCGGATATGTAGTGTAATTTAAAGAAACTGACATTTTTGTTACAGTTGTAAAGGTATTGTCATTAAAACGCTTTATATTATATAAAAATGTAGAGCAAGTTTGTCACTATAAATAAATGAAATTGCGTGGAAGTATAGATATGAAGAAAGCCAATATAAAAAGAACCACGTCCAAACCTTTTCCTTATCTATAAATAAATTATTCCAATTAGTTAACCGGTTAACCATTGTAATATAAGCATTTTAAAGTTAACTCAAAAAAATCATAGTCTCCTCAGACGCATCCAAATTTGATTCGTCAACCAATAGTCCATCTCGATTCGTTTAAAAGCTCCTTTTCTGCGCCCTATTTCCCAAAAAACTAGCATAAACTCACCTAAAATAGAATAGAAAAAGATAGAGAAGAATAAATTTCCCGAGAAATAAAGTAGCATAGAAAAGAAAAATATCGGAAATTTTAGCGCAGAATAGGAGTGAATCGCGTATGGAACAAACGATTTCAATAGAGAAGCGTATACAGGAAGTGCTGATGAATGATCCACTATTTCAAGTAATCAAGGAAACCCCTACCGAGCAGCTCTTTTTATCAGAGCCTTATCTACAGGGATTGATTGAAAAGAAATACTACTCAACACCAGAAATCGCGAGCTGGTTTGATGTTACGGACGCCCAGCTTCGTTATTACATCAAGCCATTTGAAGAATACCTCTTTGATGGACAAGCATCGAATCCAACGACCGCAACCCTCATTCGATTGGACTTTCTGGCAATACTGAAACTACGCATGATTCTACTATTAAAAGAGGAATATCGGGTAAAAGGCTTGAAGCGACTATTACGCATCAACGAAGATGGCCATATCATTAAACAAGTACCAGCTGCCTCAACTGAAATCACTGCACCAAATGACGTTGAGCAGAAACTACAAGCAATGAGCCACGCCCTCGCACAAATCATGCAGACCGGCTTATTTCATATCGAGCAAGATGAACAAACCGAGGAAATGAAACTCACTTTAAACGAAGCGTTTCTTCATCAAAAAATAAAGGCTCTTCCTTCCGAATCTTCGCAAAAAATTGAAAAGCTTCAATCAAAAACGGAACAGCTAGCACAGCTAAATCAGGAATTAACCGAAAAGGTAGAGGGGATCCTCCAATCGAATAAAGAAGACATCGCCGTCAAAATTCGAGAAAAACATATCGAGCAAACCGTGTTAAAGCGCCTTGAAAGTGAAGCCCTTACACAATATGCGACCACAAAAGGACGGCAATTCTTCCGAAAACTTTTCTATTCTACGCAAATCGAAATCGAGAAAAAGCAATACATCGCAGCCTATATAGAAGAGCATTTCCCTGAACAATTAAAGCAGGCACTTCATAGGTACCATGAGCGGGTAGTGGAATGAATGACAAACGTTAAAACGCTTCCTTTACTTTAGGAAGCGTTTTTGTAAGGAAATAGATTGATTTTTAATTCACCCGGTCAATTTATTGATTATACTTTTGCTTTAATTCCTGAATCGATAAATCTGATTTTAGAGCTGCGAGAATGATAATGGCATTTTCTTTCGTTAGTGATTGATCAAATAAATCGTATTCCAGCACCACTCTACCCACACTTGAATCCACCAGATAATCCTCTATATACATGAGGCTTGTCGCAACCCATGTTTTTCGTTCCAATTCATCTCCCTTTTTCGCCTGGCATAGGTCCCCGTAGATTTTTTCACCATTTTCAATTAATTGTTTTAGCATCGAATAGCCCTCCCTTTAGTTTGTAGCCTCAGTATAAGAAAAGGAGCCTCTATACACAATTTGCAGAAATGGCGCTTTTGTTTACAAAAACCACCGTTTTTGCATCGTTTTAGTCCTTTTCCAATGAAAATGTTCACATTTTTTCAATTTTTGTAAACTTTAACGAAAAATAAATAGAAGTAGAAAGCGTTTTTCCCTAGACTAAGAATATACCAAATATTTGAATTTTCCGATTCCATAAGTTATAAATGGCTGATAAAACATTCGGAGTCAAAGTAAGCGAAGAAATGTACGAAAAAGCAAAGATGGTCATCGAATCTAGTGGTGTCAGCACCAAGGAATGGTTCGAAAAAGCGGTCGCACTCTACGAAATCAACGCGATCAAGCAAGGCGCCAGTGACTACACACAGGATTTAACCGAGCTTGAGCATCATACAACACGCATCTATGAGCTCATCGCCAACATGATCCAGCGTTCCGTTTACCTGAAGGACCACGCCGTAAAAGACATTAGCGATAAATTAGACCTCAAAGAAGCGATGATTAGCGACTTCCAACTACAATTTTTACAATTTAAAGAAGAAATCACTGCCAAAGATAAAGCGCTCCTCGCATTACAAGAACAAGAACATGAGCTAAAAGAGAAGCTAAAAGCAAACGAAACAACACTCGAAAACAATCAAGCGCTTATTGCCGAATACAAGGAAAAAAACGATACATTAAGCGGCTTAGTCGCAAAATATCAAGCTTTTGCCGAGGAAAACGAACAGTTAAAGGCTGCGTTTGCCAAAGAAAAGGAAGCCCTCTTAACATCTGCAGCTTCTGAAAAACAGAAATTAGAAGAAGCCCTAACGACTGCGTCAAATGAAGCCAAAACAAATGAAGCTAAAGCAGCCGAGCTTGAAAAGGCATTAACTGATGAAAAAACACAATCCGAACAAGCCACTGCGCTACTCCAGGAACGCCATGAACTTGCCTTAGAGCGTGCTACCGTGAAAGCTGAACGTGAATACCAGGAGAAATTGCAGACCCAGCTGGATAGCTACAATGTCCGTATTCAAGACTTACAAGCTGAAAACAATCGCATTCGTGGCACATATGAAACTCGCTTAGAAGAGCTTTTGAAAAATAATGAGAATAAGAAGTAAAAATTAGGAGGACTCGTATATGAAATCAACTGGCATCGTTCGAAAAGTCGATGAATTAGGACGTATTGTTATACCAAGAGAACTACGAAGAACACTTGAAATTAACGAGAAGGACCCTGTTGAAATCTTCGTTGATGGTGAGGAAATCATTTTACGAAAGTTTGTTTCCAATGCTGCGTGCATTGTGACTGGGGAAATTACGCCTGAAAACTTCACATTGTTTAATAACATCACCCTTTCGCCAAAGGGTGCCGAAATTTTGTTAGATAAATTAGAGAAAAAATAATTCAGTAGAAGAAATAGGTGCATCCGCGATTATGGATGCACCTATTTTTTTAAATACACTGCCCAATATGAGGTCCGTCAGAAAAATGCGTATTACAACGTTAAGCACAACACCATTTCAAATTTGGGGACTTTTTTATTCAACAAACAGTAAGTGAAAGAAAGTAAGCAGTCGACATTTCTACTATTAGAATAAAAATTCGAAACCTTTTCCCAATTTAATCGTATTGAAACTAAAATCATATAGTAGGAGCCTGATATAATGTCGAAAAAAAACAATGGGAGGATTATTTCTAAATTATCAAAAGCATTTAATGAATACTTTTATGCTTGGGGCGATAACGATCCTAAAAGAAATGTTTGGAGATATGGAAAATATGTATCGTTAAAACAATTGTATGGATATGACGATTATGTATATTACAGACCACGTAGACAAAAGGCAAAAGTGGTAATCATTATAGTTTGTTTAACGATTGGATATTGTCTATATAAATGTGGCTATTACCTCAAAGACAAATACGATAAAAGAAAGTCAGATAAAGAAAACCTCTAGTTTAAAATATGCTAGAGATTTTCCTTATACTTCTTTCTGAAAGGGGAAACGTCAGAAAAATGCGGATTTACAACATTAAATTAAAAAGACTTCCGCTTTGTGGACTTTTTTTATTCAACTCCCATGAAAGAACGTAAGAATCTTTTATTCTCTGTGGTGAAGTGGTGATTTTTTCGCTTCATGGATGGCTAACGGGAATTAGTTGAATAGCGTTGGTTAACTATTATTCAACAACCGAATCATCATCCGGAATATAAGGTATTGTCTAAATTATATAATTTTGAAATAATTGGAATATAGCAAACTCTAAACTTTATAGTTAGGTTAATTGCATTTGTACTTTATAGCTTCATTTTCATGTTAATTCATCATTATTATTAAAAGGTGAATTAATACAATATTAAATGTGTGATAAATATGGTAATTGGAGGATAGTCAAAAATGAAGAAACTAGTAAGTGCGCTTATTGCTTGTATTTTTGTTATTGCATTAGCCGGATGTGGCGGAGATTCAAATAAACATGAAGGTGAAGCAAAAACCCCGTCAGGTTCAAGCATCCAAGAAGGTAGAAATTATCAAGATGTTATTAATGATTTTGAAGAAAAAGGTTTCACAAATATTAAAACAGAAAAACTGGAAGATTTAATCACAGGGTGGATAACAAAAGATGGTGAGGTTGAAGAAGTATCTGTTGGTGGCGATGTTGATTATTCTCCAGATACATGGGTATCTGCGAATACAGAAGTCATTATTAAGTATCACACATTCCAAAAAGAAGAAACTGAGAGTGTAGTAGAATCTGAGGTAAAGGATAATTCAAGTGCAGAAAAGACAGAAGAAGAAATCTTAACAGTAGATAACAACAAAGAATTAGCAGAAATACTTAGCACAAAAGACGAGTCTAGTCCTCTTTTTAAAGAATTTGCTCAGAAGTATGCTGGAAGAACCATTGAGTTTGATGGGAATACCGCTTATGTGAATAACCACGGAAATAATAAAACAAGATTTGATTATTTAATTTTTGCTGGAGACTATAGTGAAACTACTTTCTCGGGACCTAATTTCCAATTTAAAGATGTTAATTATTATGATTTGCATCTTACAGGAGATAATATTCCTGACACTTTCGGAATAGGTCTTAATATTCGTATCATTGCTACGGTTGAAGAATATGATGAAAATTCTGGTCTTTTTCAACTCAAACCGGTTTCTATCAAAATGAGATAAATATTTTTAACACGTAGTCGGCGGCATTTGAGTGAGCTTTTTTAGATGTAAAAAAGATGGTGAAGGATTGCACTAAAGTAAACTTGCTGCTTTAGTGCAACAAGCACTTCAAAAATTCCCCAATGACACTTAGGGAGCGTTCAATCCATCAGCTAAGACATTCAATTTTTTGTTCGAGGTAGTGTCATAAAAATACGAATTTACAATGTTGAGCAAGAAATGCTCCAAACATTTTTAGGTGAGCCCCCTGACATGGAGGAATATTACAAACAAACCATAGAATAATTCTTTAATTGGGAGGGATGAATATGAATTATAAAGATAACATACTTCAATTAATTCAAAATAATAAGGAATTATATTGTGATGATTGTATTTCAGAATTGCTAAATATAAAACCTCGTCAACAGGTAAATGCAATATGTAACAAGTTGTTTGTTACAAACAAAATAGTTCGCGATAAACGTTGTTGTAGCAACTGTAAAAAAGATAAGCTAGTCAACATTCAATAAGATGATGCGTTTGAATTCCTTTACAATAAGGTGGCGAATATAAAGACGCATGGGAAGATGGGAATAACGAATATGCATATGTTATCTGTCCACATTGCCGTTGTAAGAATGAAATATATGAAGATTAGGTGGAATAATAATGGGAGAAAGATTTCCAGATATCGATTGGTATTGCGATAAATGTAATGCTTACTTAAATTCACAAGAAGGTTTTGATGACCATAAATATTTATGGAAATGTACAGAATGTGGATTTAAAAGTAGTATTTCAAAAGATAACATTTTAGAAGATTAGTATGATTAAAGAATTAAACTGAAGATGAATCTAATATTTTCTTTATAGGGGTCCCGTCAGATTTATGCGGATTTACAACGTTAAGGGGGATAATGTTCCCAAACGACGCTTTGGGAACTATTGTTATAATTATGAGTATCTCGTAATTATAACAATAAAATTTCAATGTATTAAGATTTATTTGCTAATTCCACTTTTCAAAAGTTGAATTATACATATTAAAAAGTCATAACTATATTTGAAAGGTGAGATTGCTTTGCTAGAGTTAAGAAAAATTAATAGTGACAATTATGAAGAATGTTTAAATTTGCGTACAACTGATACAAGTGTGGAATTTGTAGATTCTGTGGAGTTTTCATTAGCCGAAGCGTGGGTATTTTATGAGGAGTCACGCCCTTTTGCAATTTATGCTGATAATGTGATGGTAGGCTTTGTTTCAATGTCTATTGTTGATAATAACCCCCAAATCATAAATTTTATGATAGATAGCCGTTTTCAAAAAAGAGGCTATGGAACAGTAGCCGCTAGGCTTTGTATTGAATATTTGTGTAAAGAATTCAATGCACGTAGGATTTCCTTACCAGTTAATTTAGAAAATAAAACCGCACTAAAATTTTGGGGTAGCTTAGGCTTTGAGCAATCGGACAATATAGAAAATGGTTATCTTTATATGCGATTATACATAGCAGAAAAATAGGTGTGAGTATACAAATCCATACAAAATAACGTTCCCAAATGAAAGCTTGGTAACATTTCAAACAGCGACCAGCACTGTTAAATCAGTATTTGTCGCTGTTTTTAATAGAAAATAACGCTCTGAGACGCTGCGAGATATCATTTTAAAGAGGGCTGCTCAATTCACTCTATCTGAATGAAGGTAAAATATAAATAGAATCTCAATGAATGTTACCAAAGGACGCTTTGGGAATATTGTTTGTACTTCAATTAACGTGAAAAACTCGTTTGTTTTATAATGTAAAATTAAGTAAAATGAGGATTGTAAAATGTTATAAAAAGTGGGAGATGTTAATTGTGCATTCAACATACGTTCTTTACAATATTGTTCCTTTAGGATTTCTAATTTTGCTAGTATATATTTTTATTGATGTATTTCTTGACTATTTTAGAAAAGTGAAAAAAAGTAATAAAAAGCGAGTTATTCTTTATAGCTTTATCTTTTACTTAATAAGCTTAATTCAAATTAAATTTGGTGGATTCACGCTCCCTCAAAATCCAGCGGACAACAGTAGCAGATTTATTTCAACGAATGACTGGTTTGGAATATTTGATACTATGCACTTTAATATTTCTATTTGGAGTTATTCAGCTTTATTTTATAATGTTATTTTATTTGTACCGTTTGGGATTTCCTTATTACTCCTTTTCAATTTAAAAAGTAACAAAAAAGCAATTTCTATTGTTATTTTAAGTTGTTCGGTAATCTACTTTTCTGGTCTTTTATTTGGGGAGACTGGTGTAGTTATGAGAAACAATGGTAATACGGATATTATCTATTTGTTATTTAATATTCTTGGTGGGGTATTAGGTATATTTTTAGTAAAATACGCAGTAAATTTTATTCGCTCATATAAATTAAATTTACAAGTGAAGTAAAATGATCAATAACAATCAAACTAAATTTGTTGAATAAAATATACACACATATATCTAATAACGTTCCCAAATGCAAGTTTGGACGTATAGTAAAGAGGCACAAATGCTGTACTACCAGTGTTTGTGCCTTTTGACTTGGAACATTGTTTATACATGGTTTTATACACATTCCGATAAAGCCACTTGCAGCAATAGTTGAACGCACTTTTATGAAATTACGCATCGTTCACTTTCTTGCATAAAATCTTGCATATTCTTAGCGTATGTTTTGTCGGCAAGACTAGGAACGTTTTCTCTTTTGATTTGATTCCGATTGCTGCCTCATTCGCTGACGCTGCGCCTGCAACTTTTCAAACTCCTCATATTCAAGCTCATCCAAAATCCGATCAATCGCTTTTCCTTTAAAGAATTGCTCAAATAAAAATGGTGCGCCGTACACTTTTAATTGCTTACCACCAAACGTATCATTGTAACGAACAACACCGTCCCTCGTCTGCACAACCGTAACCGCTAAATGACGGTTTGCCTGTTCTTCCGATAAAATACCTTCGCCTATGCAATCACTTAATACAAACGCTCGGTAACGAGGATGATTGAGGTCTTTCACAAATCGTTCCTCTAACTCCTTCTGCAATACTAATAACTCCTGAGGCGATACCTGTTCACCTTTTAAAATCGCAATATCGTACGCTTGCTTAAGCGTTAAATAACGATCCACTAATTGCAGCTGCTCTTTTTCGTACTTTTTCGGTGGTGTTTGTGGAAAATCTACGAGCTGCTCCTTCACAAAAGCTTCCCCGTAATAATCCATCGCTGTCACAAGCCATTCACGCTCCACAAGCGACTTATCCGTAATATCCAAACTTGGCATCCGTAAATGAATCCGTTCGTCGTAATAAGCTCCAAAAATCTTCAATGCTAGCTGCAAACGTTTCAATTCTTTTAACTGCATTTCAAATTGTGCGCGTTCTGCCTCTGGTAAAATTGCAATCGTCGCTTTATTTTGCAGAGATATGCCATGCTGTTGCATAAAAGTTGCTGTTTGTTGCTGCACTTTTTGTAATCGTTCCTCAGCTCCTACAACCGTAGCAATCGGCTGCTTCACAATTGACTGAATCTGACGAATAACTTCCTCAGCCCGAGCGTCCATTAAAACCTCATTTACTTCTGCCTCATTTAAAGTTTTCCCAAAACGAGCTGTACCATTTAATACCTCACGCTTTTCAAAAGGCGTCCATGTGCTCGTATCAAGCGTAGAATAGTGTTTAAGAAGCAAACGGTCGGCTTCCTTTTCAAATAGCTCCTCAGCCTGTTTAAATGCTTTTTCCTGCGCTTCAAAACCTTTATAGCTTTGCTCATTAAAATTCCCTAAATCAAGCTGTACTTGCAGCTTCACATCCCAAAAATAAAGCATTCTTCTTTTATCTGCTAATGTTTCAGGCTGCACATACATTTTCAACACTTTCGATAACTGACCAAGCTCCTGTTTTTCAGCTGGCGATAATGCCTTTAAAATGAGTTCATGTTTTTCAAACTGCTCTAATCTTTGCTCAACATCCTGAAGCGCTAATTTCTTCTCATTGCGTTCCTTCACTTCATGATTAATCGCCACTCGGTCAGAAGAACGCCCTTCTTGCTCCATCTTCCTTGCAACATACCCTTCATGAATCGTCGGCTCCTGCTCCAACCCTAAATCAGCGTGTGATTTCTCAGAAATTTCTATGCCAACACCGGCAAGCGATAAATGCTGATTCGTATAGACTGCCCAAGCTGTACGCCACTGCTGCAATTTCTCTTTTCGGTTCCAATCATTTACATCAATTTTTCGAGACTTTTTCGCCCCACTTTCCGTAAATAAAGCCTCTCCGTTTTCATCAACAATATATTCCTTTCGAGACTTCGCTCCCCAAGAACCATCTTCTAAAAATGGACGCATCGTTAACATCACATGAGCATGTGGATTTTTAACATCATCACGATGAATAGCAACATCTGCAACCATGCCCTCATCTACAAATACCTCTTGTACAAAATGACGCAGTAATTCTCTTTGTTGCTGTTTTGACAATTCTACTGGCAAAGCAACTGTAAATTCACGTGCGAGTTGTGCATTTTTCGCCTTCTCAATCTTCTCAACTTCATTCCATAACCTTTCCCGATCTAAACACCATTCAGGTGCATGTACGGGCTTTAAAAGCATCGTTTCCGGTAATACATCACGGTGATGATAAGAACTCACCTTATCATACCGTTCACTATATAATCGTTCTCCACTTCGATAAGCTGCACTGGCGATTGCTGATTGTCCTTTACCTCTAGAAATGACCTGCATACTAAAATGATAAATTGCCATCAAGCATCCCTCTTTTCACATGAGCGCTAGCGAATTTTTCACGTGAAGCGTGACCTTGTTTTCGCACATACACCAAATGAGAGCGTAGCGAACAGATGGTGTATAAGTGCGCCCTTAGTTACTTAGATTTTATCATAAATCTCTTCTTAATTGAATTATTTTCTCTTTTATGTTCTAATATTGTTAAAATAGAATTCGAGAATGAGAGGAGCACAACCTATGAATGACATTCGAAAAAAACTTGATAAGCTGGAAGAAATGAAAGAACAAATTCGCCAAGAAAAGGAGAAAATGAATGCACATATCGGACGCCAGCTCTTAACGAAATTAAATATTCAACATGAAGATCTTTCTAAAACACAGCTTGATGACTTAATTGATACACTCGTTACACTTTATCAAGATTACAACACACCAAAAACAGCTCATGAACAAAGACATGACGATTAATTCATTACACAAACTAATTGCTGAAAAAAATCGCTTAGAACTTGAAATCACAAAGCTCACAAAACAACAAACCCGTAAAGAACGTACACATACACTCATTCAAAAAGGCGCTTTACTAGACAAGTACTTTGATACACACCATTTATCCATTGAAGAAACAGAAGAATTACTCCAACTCTTTGCAAACTTCGTAAAAGAAAAACGACCACAACGATTTAATAAATCTACGTAACAAAGGTGGAAATTTCTACTTTTGTTACGTTACTAAAGGAGCCTATCTATGCAACTATTATCAAATACAATTAGAGACCATATCAAAGAACTCATGCAACAGCAAAACTTAACTGTTTCTGAACTAGCAAGGCGATCTGAATTAACCCAATCAACCGTAGATTCCGTACTTCATACACAAAATACAAATCCTCGTATTGACACGATCCACAAAATGATTAAAGCCCTTAACATATCTATTCCAGAATTCTTTAATCATCCTAAATTTAAAGACCTTTAAAACATAGAAGGTCCTCGCCCAGCAAGCTGGCCTGTGGAACGCCTCCCGCTCTGGGCTCTACTCTCCTACAAACATAAAAGAATATATAACTCATAAAATATAACCTCTAAGGCACATCTAAAAGCACACGCAATTAGAAATATGTAAGGCAGACTGGAGTATTAATTTAACTAGAGCCACGAATACGATGTTCATCGGTAACGGATGGGCTTTCTTTAAAGTATAGAGCTTCTAAATAGCTCACTAACGGCGCATAGCCGGCAATGATTTCTAACTCCTCTGTCCATTCCTTTATAACTTGAATCAACTGCTTGCGATAGGTCGCTTTTTTCTCTCTTGCCGTATTCATAAGTTCCATTGCATACTGAATAAACAGCTTCACTGTTGTCCAACCTGTTTTGGCACCTCTACCTTTCCCTGTTACCGTTTTAACGAGCTGCGTAGAACGCTTTAGCACCTCATTTAATGTACTTTGCGCCATACCGATTGCCTCACAAAGCTCTTTTTGTGTACGCCAAATAAACGGCTCTGAAGACGCTTTTTCAGCCGTAATATATTTGATAATATCTTCTTCCCACTCATCATAATGGCTACGTGTACGGTCCTCTCGCTCCTTTTTAAACTTGTACCAGGCACGACTGCCAAATGACACCGTATATTCAGCCCCATTTTTCACGTGTAAAGCCAGTATCGCCTCTACATATTCCTTGCTTGGACCACTATATTTGCCTGAATACGCTGACTGTAAAATGGTATATAAGTCCTGACCATTTAAAGGTTCTTGTAAGCGTGAGTTGAATTCATCTAAAAAGTTCTCAGTACGCTCTAAATCCCAGCCTTCTGCATAGCAAATAAGCGCTAGTGTAAACAGCGTATTATTACGCCCTAGCACGCCTTTATTACCTTTAATATTCACTGTATGAACTAATGCATCAAACCACTCTGTATGCACGACAGACTGCTTATGTTTCTTTGTAGGTAGCACAAATAAAGGACGCTGCATATCATCATCTTGACGCATCGACCACTGTATCAGTGCCGCAATGGAATATTGATTATCGAAATCTTTATATACGACATTTTTTTCTGTTGGTAAACGGAAAAAGCCAAAGTCGTTACAAAATAAATCGGCTTCTACCGACTGCAAACTACGCTTTAAATTATCACTAATGCGCTTGGCCACTTTTAAGCCACGGAAGTTTTCTTTATTCGAAATAAACAGTGGTGATTCCAGTACAAAATACAGCTGATAACCACGATCAGATGCGACAATAAACGTCGGTAAACCAATCGAGGCGTCCATGCATGCCATTAGCAGCTCGTTCACGCTATAGTTTTTCGTATCAATATCAACCACAAACGTATTAATTTGCTGAAGGTTACGCTCCTCAAAACCGTAAATAAAACGGCGTGAATCATCCGTATAACCAAACGTACGGTACACGTTGGGTGTGAAGTGTGTCAGCGTGTGCGCGTCCTCTAGTAACGTTTCCTTCGACGTCACGATATAGCCCTTTACGCCATTTGCTGTAAAGTCAGCCTTTTGACGCATAACAAAGATAGCACCTTGGCGTGTCGGCTGCTCCTTCTTATCAGCCTGTACACGTGCCGGTAAGCTCGCTTTCGAATGTTTCTTTTTATACGTATGAATCCCTGTGTGTAGCAGCGTATCAAATAGCTGCCCCATCTCCTGCTTTTCTAACGTAAAAATAGCCATGGACATAGCTCTCCTTTCTTCAAAGTGAGCGTCCACAGCTATCTCGTTTAAAGCGCACTTAAAAAAAGGTGCACGAAACCAATTTTCAATTTAGATATATTGAAAATTACGTCTACAATTGCTATAATTAGCGTAATATGTTTTACAAATGGCGTGTTTCCAGCACACCATTTATTTAATCTAATTATAAGCGACAAATAAGCTTCTACCAAAAGCTCATTTTGTTGTAGATTAACGACGATAAGTTAGTTACCAGCTAACCGCTCGGACGCTCACTTGTTTAGTTGTTATTTTTGTTGAAGTCATTCCTTGTCCCGCCAAAGACAAATCGGAATGGCTTTTTATTTTGCCTAAAACCTTTATTACTACTAAATAAAACATAAAATGAGAGGGTTGTAAATTCATAAAAAGCGTTGATACTATTGTATTTCCTCGCAATTTTCTACTTTTCTACTTTTGCGAGAAAGTTGGCTTTGGGTAGAAATTGCAAATTTCCACTTTTCCACCTTTGCAAAGTAGAAATGATTTTTCGCGTTTTAAAATGTACATAAAAATCCCCTCTCATGCCTTACTACATAAGGATTTTCATGAAAGGGGACGAATAAATACTTTATTTCAAAAGTAGAAATTTCTACTTTTGTTAAGTAGATACGATTCTCGCGAAAGTGGAAATTTCTACTTTTCCACTTTTGTGAGGAAGTTTGGCTTATGTTACATTTGTGTTACAAAATAATTTTAGTTAAATTCTATACCTTTAGTTCTTAACCATTCTCTTATTCGCAAACATCTTATAAGCTTTACTAATGAATAAAGGATAATAAATAATAAAGGAAATAAGTTTCCTACTTCATTATATAAATAATAAACAAACCATAATAAAATGAACCATTTCCCAATGAAAGCACCTGCATCCGAATGATTAAAAATTTTATTTCCTTCTATTAAAGGTAAAAATTTAATTATAGATATACTGAAAGCAGATAATATCAGTAAAAGTCCCATAATGCCCAAAAAAGGAATATATTGATCTAAGTAACTAAATACAACTTCGTTAAAATTAATTACTGATTGAGGAATCACATCCCATATATCAGGAAAACCCTCAGCTACTAAATTAATAAATACATTTATCATAAGATAATAAATTAATAGTAATAATCCTATTTGAGGAATAGTATAAAACACGCTTTTACCAATTAATTGATTACCTATGCCACTAAAAATAGTTCCAATAATACTCATAAATTCAATTACCTCCTTTTTTATCTAATTATACGAACATTAGTTCTTTTTGGTCAAATAAAACCACTTTATTTAATAAGTAGAAATTTGCAAAGAAGATTTTTGTAAAGTATCTTTTTATAAGGTATACTTTAATTATTAAATGATAAGTTCGAATATATATATATCTATTAAGGAGATGTTAAGATGGCAATTACAATCGTGGTTGGGAACTTTAAAGGTGGCGTTGGCAAGACGAAGGTATCAGTAATGGCGAGCTGGGAGCTAGCGTTTGACCGTAAAAAAAAGGTGCTGCTTGTTGATATGGACCCACAAGGCAATGCGAGTACACTGATTGCACGTTCGACAGGGGTAACAGAGATTAATACAAGTATTTTTGAAGGCTTCCAGAAGGGCTCGTTAAAAGAGTGTATCGTGGAAGTAACAGAGAATCTTCATATGATTCCGGCACAAGTATCGTTTAAAAACTTCCCGAAATTTTTATATGCCCATGTCAAAGAGGAAATTGACCAAGTTTCATATTTAAAGAAGCTGCTTGATCCGATTCGTGAAGATTACGACTATATCTTTATCGACGTACCACCGACAATCAGTGACTTCTCAGATAATGCGATGATGGCTGCTGATTACGTCTTGATCATTTTACAAGCTCAGGAACTGTCACTTGAGGGTGCTGAAACGTACGTAAAATATCTACAATTTATGGCCGACAATTACGATGCCGATATTCAGGTAGCTGGCGTGTTACCAGTATTACTTCGTCCAGGTGGGCGCGTGGACATGTCGACAATCGAGCGTGCGAAAGAAATGTTCGGTGAAGATAACGTTATGGAAAACGTCATCAAGCATTTAGAACGTTTAAAAGCTTGGGATGTAACGGGCATTACAAATAACGACATGCACGATAAAAAAGCGCATCAGGTGTTTTTAGATGTCGTGGACGAGCTCGAGCAAAAACTCGCACAGTTTGAGGAGGCTGGTAAATATGAGTAATGAAAAAGGCGGATTAATTAAGAAAAAGAAAAAGCCGACAATCATGCAGCCTTCGATTCCAGTCAAAAAAAGCGATATGGATTTTGGCTACACGTCACCTGCAAAACAAGATGAGCCTGCTGCACCAGTTGCACCTGCCACAGTTGAAAAAGAAGTGACAAAAGTGGAGCCTGCACAACCACGTAAAAAGCTTGGCGTTGGGAAATCTAACAGCACAAAAAGCTTAAAAGTACCGACTGTCATTCACAGTGAAATCAATTTACTAGGCTCTTTCATGGATGAAGGTAAAACGTATGTCATTTTGCAGAAATTGATTGATAGTTATGTGAAGAACGAATTAACGGATCGTCAACAGCGACAGTTTGAGTTTATGGTTGAAGCGTTTCATGAGGAGAAATAAATGAATATCAAAAAATATTATAATCGAGACTATTTGATACTAAAGTGCAGTTAAAATATGTTACAGTTAATGTATTTTTAAAAGAATAGTACGGAAGAATAGGCGGTAACAAAATTGTCAATTAACATATATTCCTTTTTTTCAGGGGGCGGCTTCTTAGACTTAGGTTTCGAAAAATCTGGTTTTGATATTGTATTAGTTAATGAATTCGACAAAGATTTTATGGATATTTACAAATATTCAAGGGAAAGTATGAATTTATCTAAACCTAAACACGGATATCATAATTGCAGTATCCATGATTTTTTAAAAGGATCAGGAAAGCAGCAAATAAAAAAATTTATAGAAGAAGATAAATTAAACAACAATATAATTGGTTTCATTGGTGGACCACCTTGTCCTGACTTTTCAGTTGCTGGAAAGAACGTTGGTATTGAAGGGGATAATGGTAAACTAACTACTCTATATAAACGAATTATTTTAGAAAATACTCCTGACTTTTTCCTTTTGGAAAATGTTAAAGGTCTTTGGGCAACTAAAAAGCATCGTATCGAATATGAACGTTTAAAAAAATCATTTAAACGAAAAGGTTACGTCTTACTAGAAAATCTAGCAAACTCATTAGAATACGGTGTCCCTCAATATAGGGAAAGAATATTTCTAGTAGGCTTCAAAAAATCATTATTTAATGATAATGAACAGATTAAACACTTACTAAGTGATTTCAACTGGGGAAAAAACCAAAATTTCAATTTGGATAACGTGTTTAATTTACCTTGGCCAACAACCAATCCATATAAATCTAATTCAGTTTTACAACCTCCGACAGGTATTCTCACTGAATTGACAGCTCAATATTGGTTTGAAAAAAATAATGTTTTGAATCATCCTAATGCTAAAGATTATTTTGTTCCATACTCTGATAAATTTAAATCTATAAGTGAAGGGGACATTAGTAGAAAATCTTTTAAACGGCTGCATCGTTGGCGTTTTTCTCCAACAGTTGCATATGGAAATAATGAAGTACACCTACATCCTTATCTACCTCGTAGGTTATCTGTAGCTGAAGCTCTTAGTTTACAATCATTACCAATAAACTATATAATAAAAGAAGATGTAACACTTACAAAAAAATTCAAATTAGTAGGTAACGGTGTGCCTTATTTAATGAGCAAAGGCATCGCAACAGAGATTTACAATAAGTTGATTAGATTGCATCGTTAAAGCTTATACTTCGGAGTGATATTAAATTGACACCAATATCCAAAATACAGCAAGATATCTATAATTTAACTAGTTCAGAATTCGTTAATAAATACTTTTTGAGCGAAGGTATTTGGTATTTCAGCGAGGTTCTCCATCACGAAAAAGAGAATGCTTTGTTACTTGAATTAGAGTTAAAAAAGCAAATTAAAAAATTTTTACATCTTAAAGATGGAGCAATATATATGGTTGGAAGCGGCAAAATAGGATGTAGTTTAAATCCTTCAAAACTCTTTCAACCATTTCGTATTGATAGTGATGATGGAAAACCTTCTGATATCGATATAGCAATCATTTCTAGTGAAATTTATCATTTTTACTGGGATTTGTTTAGGAGCTCATATTCTCCTTTACATAGTTATTCATATAAATATATTTCTAGAGAAGTATATAGAGGTTATATTAGTGAAAGAAATATTAAGGAGATTCCTAATTGTAGAAGAAATTGGAATATTCGTACTAAAAAACTAAAAAAACTTCTTAGCAATAATTTTGAATTTAGACATGAGATTAATTACAGAATATATAGAAATGAGGACGATTTTTTAGAGTATGTAACACAAAACCTTGATGAAATTAAGTTAGGAGGACAATAATGGCGTTTATTTTCACACGAAACACTATGGAGTTAAGGGATATATACAAAAAATTCAATGTCGGTGAGTACATAATAGACGACAGTTATCAACGCCGAAAAGTTTGGACAGAAAAAGATAATATTCGTTTGATTGAAACAATCTTATTAAATCTAGTTATTCCGGAAATTTTTCTTTGGCCTTCAGAAATTGACCATAAAACTGGGGATACTATTACCCACATAGTTGATGGTCAACAGCGTATTAATGCTATTGTCGAATTTTTATCGGGTGCTTTTTGTTTGAAAAAAGCTGCACTAATTTCAAATGAAATTAGCGATAACTATGGAAATTTGTATTTTGATAATCTTCCTATAGAAGTAAAAAAATCTTTCTGGTCTTACAAACTATCAATAGTTGATATTGACAGGAATTGTTCTAAAGATGATATCAAAGATATGTTTTATCGGTTAAATATTACTGATTACAAATTAAATGAACAAGAAATTAGACATAGTCTTAATACAGTTTTCGGACAAGTTGCCCTAGATTTATCTCGTCAAGGTTTTTGGGATGATATAGGCGTCTTTAGTAGTTCGGATGTCAAAAGAATGAAAGATGTAGAATACTGTGCTAGTATCCTCCTTTTAGCAGATGAAGGTATACTCGACCAAACTACATCCAAAAGATTAAATCAAGCTTATGATGATTATAAAGATGAGTTTCCAGAAACAGAACTTATATTAGATTTAATCTCAAAGGCTATAGACAATATCACATTCTTAAAGCAACCTTCCAATGAAAAATTTTTAAATAAAAAAATTCAACTTTATACTACATTTTGTCTTATGTTTTATTTAGAAGAACATCAAATCCCATTAAATACAACACTTAAAGAACGTTTTAACTTATTTGTAAATACTTATGTTAACTTTAAAAACGATATTTCTGAAACGGATGTACCAGATCATATTAGAAATCTATTCAAATTAATCAATAGTTACCGTTTAGCTTCTTCAGAAGGTGTTAATAAGTTGTCAAATCGTATGCTTAGATTCGAAATTATGAAAAAAACTTGCCTACTGACTGAAGAATTTCCCGAAGAATTATTTGAAGATTTAACAATTTATTTGAAAAATTTATAAAATTCAAATTATTGATAGTTCATATGGTTGAAAACATATGAACTATCAATTTTAAATATAAAATTACGTTTAATTTGTCTTTTCCGGAACAATGTTCAAAGACAGCCCAAAATCATACGCCTGATAATACACAATATGTCCGCAGTTTAAGCACTGCACATCACATAACCGCGGCTGCGACAAATCTTTCCCTTCATGCACTTTAATAACCTCTTGAATTCCTTTACATTTCGGACAAAACATTAGCTCACTCCTTTTGTAAAACCGACAAATTGGATTTTCATTTCATTCCTTAATTTAAAAATATCTTCATAGGTAATGCTGCCGATATCTGTGCTGAATTCGTTTTCTACATTACGTACGAATAGTAAACGCCCTGCAAGCTGTGCAACGTCTCCATAATAACTTATTACTTCAAACACCGGATTGCCCTGTTTAAACATACCTTGATCATCAACTAGTATTGTGATTTCATCACTATAATCATAAAAATCGTATCCAGTTGATTGAAGTATAGTAAGCCCCCAATCAAATAACGCATATAAACACCCTGGCACCTCCGGTACGATAAACGTATCAATTTAAGGAGGTGCTTTTTTATGCCAACGAATCAACCGACAATTGTGCCAGTTTATCTGGATCCTCTGCCAACCAAACAATCTTCGATGTCTTCTTTCCCACATGCAGCTGGGCCAAGCTGTGTGATTAAAACCGCTGCGGCTGAAATTTCCTTTTTCAATGGTGTAGAGGAGCGCATCATTCAAGCCGTGATAAAGGAGCTGATTCAAAAATGAAGCACGATTTTACGCGTGTGCAAAATATTTATATTGTCTGTGGAAAAACAGACATGCGTAAAGGGATTGATGGTCTAGCGACCCTCGTTCAAGATTCATTTGAACTCGATCCTTTTAGTGACTCGATTTTTTTATTTTCAGGTACAAGTAAGGACCGCTATAAGTGTCTTTATTTTGATGGGGATGGCTTTGCGTTGCTTTATAAAAGGCTAGACAGTGGCCGATTACAATGGCCGAAAAATGAAAAAGAAGTGCGCAATCTCTCTCAACAGGAATTGCGTTGGTTATTAGAAGGCTTATCTCTTCAACAACCAAAAGCGATTTTAAAATCTGCAAAAGGTGCCTTTTAATCCTAACCTTCCAAATGGTATAATTAACCTCATATTATTCGAACGGAAATGTGGTGAATCAGATGAGTGCAGAAGCAACTGAAAAAATAATTCAGTTATTAGAAGAACAACTCGCTTTTATGAAACAACAAAATCAAGAGCTTTCGAAAAAATTAGATGCATCGTTCGCCCAAAATAAATACTTATCTGAACAAGTTCGCCAATTAACAAAAATGATTTATGGTTCACGCTCAGAGAAGTCAAAATACCAAGCACCCGATGGGCAAGTCTCGCTATTTGAGGATGACCCATCTTTTAATGATTCTGAGCAAACAGAAGAACAAAGCACGGAAACTGTAACCTATACAGTGACCCGTTTAAATAAAAAGAAAAAGCGCAATGATTCATTCATAGAAGGTGTGGAAGTAGAGGAAATTCACCATCATCCAACCAATCTCGAATGTGACTGTTGCCAAAATCAACTACAAAAAATTGGCTCCACAATTGCTCGGGAAGAAGCAACATTTATTCCAGCTAAGTTGGTGCGCGTGCAGCATATTGAGCATGCCTATGAGTGTAAGCAATGTAAAAAAGATAACGAGCAAAGTTCGTTTATTCAACGCGGAAAAGCGCCAACGGCGGCGATTCCTCGTAGCATTGCAGGGCCAACGGTGTTGGCAAAAGTAATTTATGATAAATTCTCGCTTTATCTACCGCTTTATCGTCAAGTCAAAGAGTGGACACGTGCAGGATTAATCACGAATGATAAAAATCTTTCGAATTGGGTCATTCGTGTAGCTGAAGATTGGCTATTGCCAATTTACGAGGAAATGAAAAATGTCCTTTCGGCCAAAACACTGCTTCATATTGATGAAACGGTTGCTAAAGTATTAAATCGTTCCGATGGAAAACGTCCACAATCAAATGCGTATAACTGGGTATTCCGATCCGTTCCAACAGAGGGGCCAGTGGTTATTCTATTTGAGCATGCATTAACGAGAAGTCGAACGGTATTGGAGAACTATTTGGCTGACTTTAAAGGCACGGTTATTTGTGATGGTTACGCTGCCTATGATAAGTTATCCAACATTACGTTCGCTAACTGTTGGGCGCACGTTCGACGCTATTGGGGAAAGGTTGAAAGCAAGAATGGGCGTATTGGCTTGGCTTACTGCAACAAACTCTATGTATTAGAACAAAAATTCAAAGGACTACCACCGAAGCAACGACAAAAAATGCGATGGCGATATGCAAGAAAGGTTATTCGTAAGTTTTTTGGCTGGCTTGAAAAGTCACAGTTCTTTGGTAAAAATGCATTAGCTACGGCAACCGAGTATACGTTGAATAGAAGAAAAGAGCTGAAAGCCTTCCTGTATAATGGGCAGATCGAAATTGATAATAACCCAGCAGAAAATGCGATTCGTCCAACGGTAATCGGTCGAAAAAATTGGCTCTTCTCTGTAAGTGAGGCGGGTGCAAAAGCGAATGCGATTTGTTTGAGTTTAGCGGAAACAGCAAAAGCAAACGGAATTGATTTCTATCAATACCTGGTAAAGCTTTTAACGGAACTGCCGAATTTACCAATTCACCAGCAACCTGAATTATTACAAGAGTACATGCCTTGGTCGGCTAAAATTCAAGCAACATGTGCCAAAATCAAAGCAGCATAATAGCCAGCTTTCTGAAAAAAACGTCAGAAAGCTGGCTATTTGTCGTGCGTGCAGTCAGGTGCGCTTGTTTTTTGAATTCGGGCTTACGAAGTATAGTATTAATCTCTTTATCTATGGTTTCATTATTATCACTTAAATATAGAATCTTCGCCTCATATTTTATTATATCCGTATCAAAATACATTAAATAAACTTTCAACATTGCACCCCACTTAACTTATGGACTTCTGTTTGACAAATCCAAAACAAATCCCTGGACTTATACTCTATTTTATGCTAATTTTATAAAGAGGTGAACAAACAAATGTACGCAATAGATTTATTTTGCGGTGCTGGAGGTTTTAGTGAAGGAATATTACAAGCAGGTTTTCATATAGTATTCTCAAGTGACAGAAGCCCTTATGTACAACAAACTTATGAAGCAAGACATAATCAATTAGGTTTAATTCAAGGTGAGAATACCTTTTTCAAATTAAGCGATATACGAGATTTAGAGGGAGAAGAAATTTTAAACTGTATCAATTCCCTTAGTCTCTTTAAATCTAATAGTAAAACATTCCGCCCTAGAGATATAGATGCAATTTTTGGTGGACCACCCTGTCAGGGATTTAGCGTGGCTGGAAAAAGAGATAAGTCTGACCCACGTAATATGCTTTTTAGAGAGTATTTGCGAGTAATCAATTATCTAATGCCTAAATATATCGTGATGGAAAACGTAACTGGGTTTATGACAATGGAAGTAAATCCAGACTTTGAAAGCTTTAATAACATTTCTTACAAAGACGATGAATTAGTAAAAAATGTAGTAACTAAAGAGTTAGAAGCGTTTGGTTATACTGTATTACCGCCAAGAATTTTAGATGCATCAGATTATGGTGTACCTCAGCGTAGACAACGAGCTATCTTTTTAGCCTATAGAAACGACGTCAAACCTTTAAATTATCCAGAAGCAACGACACCATTACCAGAACAAAAACTAACTGTTATAGATGCGTTAAAAGGTGTAACTGTCGAAGGCGAAAGTGACTTTTCTAATCAATCGCAGTTGGGGCGAACACGTCATATGTTAACAGGTGAACCCATAGCTCATTTAAAATCCCCATTAAATATGGAAGAATCTAAACATAGCCCTGTAATTGTAGAACGCTTTTCATTATTTCAACAAGGTGAATCTGTTAATCAGTTAAAAAACCGTCTTTTAACAAATAAACTACATGGCAATAAAGTTATAGATTTAGAAAAGCTACCAAATCTACTGTTAGAAACTACGTTCAACCTTAATAAAACATTTAATAAGCACCTATTAGAGACTATTTTAATTAAAAAAAACATTGAACTCGAGAAAGATGCGAATGGAAAATCTTCTTTATTAGAAAGTTTCTATAAACGAATTATAAAGCTTTGGAATTTAGATATTAATTCAACGGAATTCATCAATGAATGTAAAAAGAATATTGGTACTAAAAAATTCAATGTAGAGCTTATTGTTGAAGTTTTTTCAGCAGCAAAGTTAAAACTAAACACTTTTATCTCTACGCAAGATGTAACCTCTTGGTTTAACAACGAAAATTTCACGCCTCAGTACGTGACTCATACAAATGATGAAGGTGAATTGATTACTGAAATCAGTTATACTCAAATCCCTTTATTTTTTAATATAGGAAAAGCTCAGTTATCTTGGGATGAAATTATTAATGCTGTACTAACAAATAAAAATACTCGAACACGATTAGATGGTAGTCAACCAGGTCCTACTATGGTTACTTTACCAGATGATTTCATTCATCCCCTTAAAAATAAAATACTAAACGTCAGAGAAATGGCCCGAATACAGTCATTTGATGACAGCTTTGAATTCTTAGGAAAACGAACAACTGGTGGAGAAAAACGTAGCCAAGAAGTTCCTCAATTCACTCAAGTAGGAAATGCAGTCCCACCTTTATTAGCGTATGCAATTGCAAATGAAGTAAAAAAAGCTTTAGAGAAATGTTAAAGTAATAAGTGCCTAGTCTAATAAATAGGCTAGGCACTTATTTTATTTAAATAATTTCTTCCTCAGCAAAAAGCTCATTTCTATATTTAGGGTTTAACCTAAACCCATTCCCATGATCATCGTAACCAGTTCTGTCTGGTTTAACTTTCGCTCTCCAATCGTATGTAATTTTCCCTTGCTCTATCAGACTTAAAAATGATGTAAATATAGGATTTCTTGTTAAAACCGCATCTGTATATTTAAAATGCCAGTGATTATTTATACTTTCTTCATCAGCCATAATCCATAGAGTAGATGGGTGTTTAGCTAATAGTTTCGCTTCAATATCTTTAAAATGCCAGACACATAAAGCCGTCCCATGCTTATCGCACATTACTAACTGTTCTTTTTCCTCTTCTACTTTTAAATAAAACCCCTGTTTATTAGGTATATTACTCACCGTTACATATAATGCTAAATATTCTGGTTTTTTCGAATGCGGATATCCATATTTTAAAATCAGTTCCCCAGCTGATTTTATTTTACTAGCAGACCAATCTGGAACTTGTGAAAATAAAGAATCTTTTGTTTTACTTGCTTTACGTTTTGCTTTTAATTCCACTTTACCCTTATAATCAGCAGTTGGTTTAATATTCGGTTCAATTCCCATTTCACGTTCAAATGTATCACCTACATCTTTAGGGGCAATTTTTTTAGCATCTGAAACACTATAAACAAAGCCTTTTTCACGTACTATATTGATTTTTTCTAAAATTTCAGCTTTTAATTGAATCGTTTCACTAGAAAATACTTTATTAATGAAACTACTATCAAAATAATCGTCTAGAACAATCACCATTAAATGATTTTTATATGGTGTAAGATAAATTAAAGTATTAACATCAACGAAATCTTTAAACTTATATAACCAAAATCTTGGATCTCCCTTTTTTGTATTTGGTCTATAAAAACTCGAAGTCACTTTGATAATTTCTGATTTACTAAGGATAAAGGAATCCTTTAATACCCTATTTTTTTTGCCTTGTTCAATACTCTGGAAATCAACAATTCCATTTTTTCTCAACATATTTCTAATGAGAAATGATGCATCTATTATACTTTTTTCAAGCATTGTAGAAGTTAATCTAACTAAAGCATAATCTTTGTTATAAACTTTTTGAATTGCATTTATCTTCTCTTGTTCTATTTCATTTGGCACAAATATCATATAAACACCCCATTCATATATGAAAATTATATCATGTAAAATACCATAATTCCCATAAACAGTGGGAGCATTTATAAAAATTCATCGACATCATCCGATTTCAATTTAATATAATGTTCCATAATTGTCTGATGTGACTTATGACCAGACTGTTTTGCAATCGTCGGAATGTCTGCACCCTTTTGGTACATCGCCGTAATTTGTGTTTTTCTAAAAGTGTACGGTGCGAAGCCGAGCCAGCTTTGAATGGCTTGATTGTAGCTGACCTCACTAATTTGCCTGCTCGTATGGTTGCCCCATTTATCGGCAGCGCCGACGAAATAATCCTCGGGCATTAATTCGTATGCCACGATATAGTTTCGAATCGCCTGCACACACTCTAACGTCAGGCGTTTTTCTTTCATTTCGCCCTGCTTCACCATCATCACTTGAACTGTGCGATTTTCTAAATCAAAATCACTCACTTTTAACCGTACCATTTCAGACGGTCGATTCGCTGTAATAAGATTCACCAAACAAATTGCTCGCTTGCGAATGTCACTCTTTTTATCTGTATCGTAGCGATCAATGAGTCGCAGTACATCACTTTGCTTTTCAGCACGTTTCCCATGCATCGGCTTTAATCGTAAAAAATCCTCTTGATCGTACAAACTACGTAGTAATTTAATGCTTCCCTCGTGCTCTGAGGTGAATTGAAATCCGTATTCATGTACTAACCAGTACTTCACGCCGGCTAAACGTCGATTAAATGTCGATAATCGAACTTGTTGTTGCGTGATCAGGTCATGAAGATACAGTTCGAGTGCTTCAAAATCCTTTGAAAGGAAATGCTCATCACAAAAGGCTTGAAACAAATTGAAATCGGACTGGTACCGATTTAACTTATCCTGCCGAATCTTTTGTAGCGTTTCGTCCTTTTGCTTCGTCATTTTATATTGCTGCAAAGGAAATAGGGTTTCTTCCATTATATATGCCTCCCTCTATAAATGTTGATATATCAATGGTTTGCACCGTTTTCGAGTGTCCAAAAAATATTTTTCGACACGTACATCTATCGTTATTTTGTAATTCTTGATTTTTTTTACAAACAGTCCGTACGCTTCGCTATAGGATAAACCAGTAAATGGTAATTATCCCTCTGATCCTGTGCGCTATATCGATGCACTTTTGGATCTCTGCGTTGCTTATGATGACGGACCCTCCCATATCTCTAGGCGTCTGATGCGCGTACATTCCTTCGTTCGGTCTATTCATAAGGCAGAGGCTGGCGATGCTCCCTTAGGGACTCTTTGCGATTCGCACGGTCGAATGGTGGAAATAGTGCCGGCTTCTCCGTGTCATCCTCTTGTTTGTGACTTCTGATGGTGTCGCTTACGCAGCCGTTTGAAGCTGGGTGAAATCGTTCATCATTTGGTCTGGATTAAAATAAATTTTCTTGTTACACAAGGCATGTAAAATCTTCAGTAACTTCCCACACAGGACGACAATCGATTGCTTTTTACGCAGTGGATTGTTGGTGCGTGTGGTGTAATGTTCGTGTAACGCTTTAAACGCTAGATTATGTTGAATCAATGGCATCATGACACGGAATAGGAGGGCGCGAAGTTTGCGTCTTCCACGTTTAGAAATCCGTTTTTGTCCGGTTTGTTTACCTGAAGAGTTTTCACGCAATGTGAGTCCCGCGAGTTTGATTAATTGGCGTGGATGCGTATATTGCGTGAGCGAACCGACTTCTGATAGTAATTCGACAATCGTGACATCGCCGATTCCGGGTACAGATGCTAGGTAGTCATAATCCGTCATTTGTTTCGCTAATTCCGTTAATTGTACAGTCAATTCATCGAGCTGTGCCTGCATTAGTTTCACTTGAGAAAGCAGTGTGGCGATTTCATAACGGGCCATCACCAGTCCTTCCGTCAGTCCAATTGAATGAGGTGCCAGTTCGACTAATTGTTTCGCTTTCGGTAGTTGAGGACTTTTCATCCCGTCTACTTGGCGATAAAGGAAGAGCAGTTCTTCCGGTGTTTTCCCTTGAATATCCATTGGCAGCGGCGTTTTTTCCAGCACCGCATACGCCATTTTTCCAAAATTTTTAAAGACTTGTGTAAACTCTGGGAAGAAACGGTCTAACCAACGAATGATGCGGTTTTGAAGGGCGTTTAAATCCTCTTGAATTTTTGAACGCAACGTCGCACCATTTCGTAATTCCGCTTCCACGCCTTCTAAAAGACGAGGATAGCTAAAGCGTCCATCTCGCATTAGACGGGCGATGACAAGCGCATCTTTTTGGTCATTTTTCGTCTGCAGGTTGTCGTCGAGTTCTTTCGAGCGATTGACGTGCATCGGATTGACCATCACAAACGGAATCCCATAGTGTGTTAAAAACGCCGCTAAGTTCATCCAGTAGTGACCAGTTGGCTCGAAACCAACGAGGATTTCTTGTTTTTCATGTGCCGTTTTTAACGTAAGCAGACGCTCATAAAACGCTTCAAATCCGATACGTGATTGCACGATAGGAAATGATTTTTGGAGCACGCGACCGCGATCATCCACAGCACAAGCGAAGTGCTTATGCTTGGCAATATCGATGCCAATGACTAACGTATTTTCAGAAACTTGATTAATTTTTTCATTCGTATTAAAATTCATTGTTGTAAGTCCTCTCTGTAGATGTGCGAGTCAATTGTCTGGTTGACACTCAAACATCATACGAGAGGGCTTTTTTCTTTTCAAGTCCCTGAAAATTCTTCTAACAGGAATGCTCCCATTTAAATTTTGAAAAGTTTCTTTTCGCTACTTAATTACTTTGAATATAAGAACTTATGTTTGTTTTAGTATATCACTTTCAACCTTAAACAAGCATTATTTTTTAAGGTTGATAGATGAAAAATAAACATTCAAAATTCCATCTCCTTCCATAATGAATAATGCTACAATTACTCCTAAGGAGGCTAAATTCATGAACGAAGAATTATTAAATTTCTTATTGAATCAAACTGAGCATGAAGGATAAGATTTTAAAAAAGGACTATATGCAAAGATAAATTATGAGGATTTATTAAAAGACGTATTAGCCATGGCTAATACCAAAATACAAGGACCAAGATATATTGTTTTTGGTGTAAAAGAAAATGTACAGCAAATAAAGGAACTATTTGATATCAATGATCCTGTTGACGCTGCTTCATACCAAGAGCTAATACTCGAAAATATAGAACCTCAAATAATTTGTAATTTAAAATATGTGTCTTACAAAAATAAACAACTAGCGATACTAGAAATCCCTGAACCTAAAGAACAGCCTTATTTACTAAAGAAACAATACGGCAAATTGCATAAAGGTTTTTGTTACATACGTAAAGGCAGTAAAAACGAACATGCAACTAGAGCTGATTTTGATTATTACTATAAATACGGGCAATTTGAAATACTTATGCCCGATAAACATTTAGCCGCTGTAAATTATGGTAAAATGATAACAGACCATACTTTCTTATTTTGAGGTGATTTTATGCAAACTAAAAAACCCAGTGTCAGACGAAATAAAGTAAGAAACCAATATTTAGCTATCGATTATAAACTTGCAAGACTTATTTTAAATAGTGAAGCCATTCATACCTTAAATGTAAATGCATTCATTAACATTGCATTAATTTAAAACACATTATATCAAGAGTCTTTCTATCTAAAAATATCCCAAAATTAGGTATTCCATTGCACGAAAAAACTCCTTATAATTAGGTTTGGTAGTTCTGTCCAAATCCCAATTTAAAGGAGCTTACCCATGGACAAGGATACCACAAAATCCACATTAAATGAATTGTTAAAAGTACTCGATGAGAAAACATTTTTAAAAGTTGTGAACGTTTCAAATCTCGACTCTTACATTAAAAAGTTGACAGCTTATAAGTTTCTTCAGCTGTTCATCATTGCGCAATTGAATGAAAAAAGTTCGCTTAAAAAATTAGCGAAACAGCTGAAAGATACCGAAGAACTTCATACATTTATTCAAATGGATGCCATTAGTTCGTCGCAGCTTTCGCGTAAACAATCCTGCCTCACCCCTAGAATATTCGAAAAAGTCTTTCGCCATCTCGCCGTTTCCATTCAGGTGAAAATGAAAGGAAACTCACCGTTTCTTCGTGATATTGGGAAATTACTTGTCATCGATTCTTCTACGATGTCGATGAGTCTAAGCCAATATCCTTGGGCAACGTTTCGAAAAACAAAGGCAGGCGTTCGTCTACATTTGCGCGTGGTTGTCACAAAAGATGTGACACTTCCTGATCAAGCGGTCATTTTACCAGCGAAACACGCAGATCGCACGCAAATGAACAAGTTAATTGATGTCGATTCCGATGCGATTCATCTGTTTGACCGAGGCTATACGGACTATCGACAATACGATAAACTCTGCGATCGAGGAATTCGTTTTATCACACGACTGAAGAAAAATGCAAAAATCGAAGTGTTGAATGAACAAGTCCCAGACGTTGAAAATAACATCTTTTCTGATCAAGAAGTCTTTCTAGGTGATGAGCAGAACCGAACGAAAATGCAGAATACACTACGTTTAATTCGAACGAAGGACAGTGAAGGGAATGAAATTATCATTCTTACAAGTTGTTTCGATTTATCGGCGAAAGAAATTGGTGACCTCTATCGCTATCGTTGGAAAATCGAAACGTTTTTTAAATGGATGAAACAACATCTAAGAATCAAAAGCTTCTACGGAAAAAGTCAAAACGCTGTGTATACACAAATTTGGATCGCCTTAATTACGTATTGCTTACAGGTATTATTAAAACTGAAATTGAACCATAATGGACCTCTTTTAGACTTAAAAGAAACGCTCCAAAATCTACTCTTTAAGCCATTTGAAGTATTTATAAAAGCGCTATTTAGGGCGCCAACCAGAAAATCAAAAGGACGGAAAAAGTACGATTGGAACAGAGAATTTCAGCACATCGTCAGACAGTTCCACGAAAGAGAGGTGGAACATCTGGACGAATTAACGTATGATCCAATTTTCTAAGCTGTATCGGATGTAAATAATTTACAATTTGTGGATAAGAGCTACCGCTTATGCGCATGTTGACTTTTTTTAAAATCTAGGAAGAACAATTGTTCAGAAAATTCTGGAATTAATATTAAATAGGTATTTTATCTCTTTTGACAAACGTTAAAAATTTTTATGCAACGTTAATGAAATGCATTAATAAAACATCTACAGACTAATGGTGAACTAAATAAAGAGGATCAAAAATCCTTAGGTTATGATAGCGCAGTGATCACTAATGTTATTAAAACTTGTCAAGCCGAATGGGATTACCATAAAAAAGGTTTTAGAATTCTTCCAGATAATTATGAAGGAGATCCGATTAGTTGCCAACTTTGTGATCAGTCCAACTTAAAATATATTCATCAAGTAATCAATAAAAAAACAAAAGCGACCTGGAATATAGGAAGAAACTGTGCTGACGAATTCGGTGATAAAATAAAAAAATCTTTAAAAGAAATAGAATTTTTACATGTCAAAACCTTAGCTTTACAACAATTGAACGAGCAAGTACCAGGTGTTGTATCCTATACTGAAAATGAACAGAGAAATTTCAATAAAGCTGACACTCTTTTACCTTCAGTTCTTCATAATAAAAAACAAGATTTACTTACTAAATTAAATAATGCCATTCAAAAATATTACACAAAACCTCATCAAGAAACACTCCAAGAAATAAAAACTCTTTTTAAAGATAACGTCGAACAAGATCATAATATCCAATCCTTAAAAGAAAAAAATCAAAATGACTTACTCTATCCTACACCCAAGATTGTACGTTGGCTCAGAAAAAATGACTTATTAGGGCAAACTATTTCAAATATCCGTAATAACAATGGTCTCATCCCTAAATCTGATTTTTATAAGATAAGTGAAATAGATTTTATAAAAGCTTTATTATCAAAAATTAATTTTTCATATCTAACAATACTTAACAGTAATCAAATCACTAAATTTATTAACTTTAAAATTGCCAAGACTGGTAATAATACTATTCTTGAAATGAATACACCTGAATTTTTATCCGTATTTACAGAATATATTTGGGATGAACCGTTTGATGAAAAGGCTATCAAAGAAGAACTTCTAGCTGAAGCTAAGCTATCTTCAAAATTCAATTCACATGCTTCTATTTTCAAACAATATGAAAATACATTTAATAATTTAGGCTATGAAATAATTATCAATAAATACGATAAAAACGATTTAATCCTTAAAACAAACAGCATTTATCTCAAAATTAATAATGGAAAATTCCTTCAAAATATAAAAGATATTCACCTTAATCTTAAACCAGCAGAGGATATTTCTATTAGAGGCATTATAGATTGTTCCATTGATAAAGAGTACGATGCTACTTCATGGAAAACATATATGGATATTGCTAAAAATGCTGCTTCTTTGTCAAAAAATATTAAAGAGAAATAGTATTTAAAATAAGTGCGTAATAGATGAAGCACATATAGCGATTGAAAACAGCCAGCTATTAATTGCTGAGTACAATGAATGAAAAATGATTCATTAAGAGGGCTGGTGCCGAAGTATCAAGGCTATCCAGAGAAAAATGAATAGTTGAAAGTGGCATTTGCTAAGGAAAAATAGGTACTTCTTACAGCTGGTACAACTGAAAAACAACACCTTGAAAAAGCGGAGCTTTTGAAAAGCAATTCGCAAAACACAAAGTGATAACTTTAGGTAATTATAGTAAATCTTGATTTCCATATAAAGGCACCTCCTTTCAAATATGGAGGTGCCTCATGTGTAAAGATTATTTGAATTTATAAATAATTTTTTTAGAAGATAATCAACTTATATTAAAACCATCTATTTTTTCAGCGAAAACATAAGGAATTATATCGTTATCATCCGTTTGCTTATATGCCTCTTCATCATGCATATAGTCGCTAATTTCTTTACTTCCAAATTTCCCAAGCTTTTCAATTACTTTCGTTAAAATTTCAATTTCTCCGCTTTCTAATTTTAAATTTCCATATTCTTTAGGAGTAATTTTATATCCTATTGCTCCATTATCAAATTCTTCAGAAGTTATATCAATACATTTGCTTGCATATTTTAGAATCTCTTCATGAGCTAAGGGTACAGCCCCAAATGGTAAATGTTCATACACTAAACCAGACATACTTTGTTTGTTCTTTTTAAAAAATAGCATATCACTATACCATAACAACTTCATTAATTTAACTTTATATAACCTCGAACTTTTCATTGCAAAAAAACTTATCATATCAATGACTTTTTCCAAATCTAATTCCTTAAAACCATTAAGTTCCGATTTTTCTCTAAAATCAATATAATAAGATTCAATAATTTGTTTATTTAAATAGCTTATAGATTTAGTTTTAATTAAAGAAGAGATTATTTTTTTTATTTCATTATATCTAATTATATTTTCAAATTTATCTTTATGTTTTTCAAGTTCTTCTAAGGCTAACTTAGGATTATCTTTTACATTTTTAATCTTTTGATCAAAGGTCTCATCTTGTATCAATTTTGTTTCATAACGTTGAATTGTAACTTCTCCCCACCCTAATAAAAGAGCAAATTCCTTTTGTGTTAATCCATATTGATTACGAGCATCCTTTATTTCTTGTGAAGTTAATAAACCATTTTGCATTCTATACGCATCTCTTGCAGCAAGTAAATTGTTTTTTAAGATAGCTTTGGGAACAAAAAATTCTTGTTCTTTTTCACAATAGTAAGTAGTTTCTTCATATTGTACGGCCATACCATTAATTAGTGCTTGCGTAGGTTTATTTAATACTTGAATCTCATGTGATTCATTACAAAATGGACATAAAAACTCTAAAGAATTATTCATAATCATTCATCCTTTATAAATTATAATTTATATACGAGGTAGATATTAAAATATCTACCCCTTTCTGTCATGCGTACGGCTTTTTCGTGAAAGGCTGTCGTGCGAAATGGAACGACATACAAAAAATTATTTTATCCTTTTCATCTCTAATTTTAAATTTCACATAAATACTTCTACCATCAATAATTTTTTCAAAAACCCAAAAATCCGGTGTACCTGGTCTTTTAAAATCGGGAACTTTCTCAGAAAAGTCCTTTGCTGTCAGGGTTATGAGCGACTCTATAACATCATCATCATCAAACCCAAGAGCTAATAATGTGTTTTGAGTTGTAAATGGATCCAATGGATTTTCCTCATAACGCGTAGTTTGAATACTAAAATTATGGTCATCAGAATTTAAAATATTCCTGGTCACCTTTAAAAAATCATTCACTTCATTTAACGATGGTTCAGCATTCACGTGACTCACTTCCTTAAAAAATGGTTGGATAAAACAATCAATTGATTGTTAATCACATTTTACTATCAATTGATTGTTTTGTAAACAAAAAACAATCAATTGATTTATTCTAAATTGTAATAACATTATTTTATAGAACGATTTTCTAGTGTTAAACTATAAATACAAAATAAACACAATTTTCATCATTGAAACTTTGAAGAACAATCATTTATTTTCTTCGTATCCTTTAATTTACCTAAGTCGCCTTGCGTGCAAGGCGACGCAATTTTTCGCTTAAAGCACATTTCCCTAACCCACTTAAATTGAAAAGAGACGTACTAGGTGTACGCCTCTCCAATATTACATATAACCTTTTTCTTTTAATGAAAGGAAATCATTTTCATTGATTATCAGATGGTCAAGAAGCTCGACTCCTAACAACTCTCCTGCATCTTTTAAACGCTGGGTAACCTCAATATCCTCAGGGCTTGGTGTGCAATTGCCGGACGGGTGATTATGCCCAACAATGATTGAAGCTGCATTTTGTAAGAAGGCTGTTTTGAAAACCTCGCGTGGTGTGACGATACTCGCATTGAGTGAACCGATATGACAACGGTGCAAGGATTGAATTTGATTTTTTGTCGATAAACATGCGACTAAAAAAATTTCTCTATCTTCATCACCAATAAATTTCATGGCAATATCAGCAAAATCTTGAGGACTACGAACTATATAATCTGTAAGGTTTTCCGACAAATATTTCTTTGGCAATTTGCGACGCTCGGCTTTAATTTTCACAATCTCATAAATTGGCTGTAACGACTGGTTGCTATAGTTTGTCATGGTATTTCCTCCTTAGATTTTTTCGATTGCTTTAGCCGCAATCATGAAGTCGGAAGGCTGAATTTTTTCCGATTTCTTGGCTATGCCATGCAGCTATTTGCAGCAATCAAAAAGCAAGGAATCGCCCAGCGATAGCTCAAAAATTTTTGTAGCGCAAGCGTGTTTAAACAAAAAATTTTGACGGTCCTTGCTTTTGGAGGTGAAACTCGGATAGCAGTGTGGTAGGCAGAATCTGCCACGCTGCTTGCCGCAAGTTGAACGCAAATGGCAAAGCCCAAGCAAATGATCTTATTGCTTGGGCGTATGGCGAAAGAAATCGAAAAAATGCTCACAATAAAAGTGACTGCCGTGACAGTCACTTCTGATTTGTCTTTTGTATTAGATTTTGACCTTCGCCTCGTTTGGTATGGCGGCCTTGCCGTAAACGATACAGGAATCTGCTCGCTGTTAGGCACTTACAGCGAGTGATTATCGGACCGTTTAATGCCAAAGCGACACGTACCCCTTCACACAAAGCGTCATTTGCTTGTGATGAAGGGGTAGTGCAGGCGTTAATTATATAGCTACAAATAATTTATTAATAGTGCCTGTTAACTCTTTTTCAAATTCCTTTTGAACTATTATTAAAAATTCCTTTTCACTAAATAATTTGTAAAACTCTTTTTGTACTTCCCTCAATGAATTATCATAAGACATATAACGGTAATAAGCCTCCTCTAAGCTTTTACGAATATATGGGTTCGCATATGAAGCCTTATAAGCCACTTGATCTAAAATAGAATAATATTGATATATATTATTCTCAAAATAATTTTTTACCAATATTTCTAAATATGCAATCACTTGATCAATTTCTTCATTATCAAGTAATCCTTGCTTATTGAAGTATGTTGCAATGTTAACAATTTCACTTTCGCCTACATTAGAGAGATCGAGTTCAATTGAATTAATCAATATATTTTTAAAAGATTCATTCAACATAACTTTCCTTATTAAACCTTTCATATTTAAATTAAAATTAGCGTATACATTCGCTCTCGTCTTATGACCTTCTCCATAAGTTAATTTAGACCAATAGGTAGAAACTGCTCTCCCATGGAATAGAAACTTATTTTCAACGATTTTTTTATAATATTCATTAAAATTATACTCATTTAAGGTAAGTTCTTCTGTAATAAACTTAATATTATCTGAAAACAAATTATCCAATCGGAGTTCTAAAACATTTTTATCGTAATCTAATGGAGTTACCATTAGAGGGTGAACTTGTCCTTCTGGCAAAGCTTTCAATTGACAATCATTGCAAATTTTTGCTACATAGCTATATAAGCCTTTTGGGTTTAATCGACTAAGCCACTCTTCGTTTCCTTCTACCGCTTGTTGAATCGGGTCTATTTTTAAGTCTTTATATCTCATCGATACCCAATAAGTATTTACAAAAGGTAATTTAGACTTATCACCCCAAACACCAATTTCTTCCTCAATTTCTTCTATTGCCTGTAGAGTAAAATTGTAATAATCTTCTTGAGTAATAGCCAATTTAGACTTTTTCATGCTAACTTTATTTTCAATGAAATCGTCAGCCTTAGTAAAAAGTATATATACAGGTTTTTCGATAGATTTGCGTTTTTTCAAATCATCAAGTTTATTATAAATTGCTTCTAAGCTTGTTTTGATAACATCTTCTCTCTCTATTAAACTAATTAAAATTAAGATAGAGTCTGTATCATAACTAAAGGCTCTTTCGATACCATCACTAATAAAATCAACATCCGATTTATCTTGGTTTATCCCCATCGTATCTCGAATAGCAAATCTAAATGGATAATTACCCTGATGCGCATTAATTAATTCTATATGTGGTCTACATGCAATTTTAATATCTCTTATAATCAAACTATAAATTGCTGCTGGATTATAAAGCTTTTGTAAAAATTTTATACCTTCTTCATTTAAAATTAATTTTTCAATTAAAATCTCTTGATGATTATTCTCTTCTATACCAACTAACGATTTTAATTCCAAATCAATTAATACTTCTACATGCTTCAAATAAAGGTTTAATAATTCCTTTTGTTCTTCGAAAGTATCCCATAGATCTTCAAAAACCAATTTTCTTATATCTTTTAATTTCATATTTTTACTATCAATATTTTTCTTACGCTCCGTGACCTTTTCCGAAAAAACTTTATCAATTTCCAATAATATTGGAGCCAGTGCTTCTACTAATTTTTCTTCATCCAATAAATTTTCAATCTGTTTCAAGTTATACATTGCATCTGACGGTGAAAGGATTCCTTCAAAAAAGTCTTCTTCTAATTCATCAAATATATCTTCACTCGAATAACCGTTTTTTATAAATAATTTATAAGTCTCATCTAAAATTTTCTTTTGAACCAACTTTAAATCCACAGACTTCTTTTCAATTAAAATTGAACATACATCATCACGTTCAATTCGAGAATCTAAAATAAATTGAGTGCTAAGTTTTGTTGTTTGATTCTTTCCAACACCAACTGACATCGCTTCATTCATTTCAGGATTTATTATCGTATTACAGCAAGTTGATTTGCCAGATCCAGATGGGGCAACTAATACAGTAGACGGTACACTATTTCTTCTTTTTAGCGCTTCTACAGATTTAAATCTAACCTTTTGCATAAAAAAACCTCCAATTATTTATAATTAGGGGCAAGAAAAAACCCCACTGAAAAGAAAAACAGTGAGGTTAGAAATACATTTCTAAAGTTTATTAATTAACATTGTCACTTTTCAAGTTGTATTGAACAGTGCAATATTTTTGGTTATAACTCAATGCTTTCTTCATCGTGCATTTCTCGAAATAACCTCACTAAATATTCTTTTATTAGAAATTAATGTAATATATATTTTTTGAATTGTCAAACTTTATTTTATTTATTCTTCTAAAATCATTAACGTTGCATAAAAATTTTTAACGTTTGTCAAAAGAGATAAAATACCTATTTAATATTAATTCCAGAATTTTCTGAACAATTGTTCTTCCTAGATTTTAAAAAAAGTCAACATGCGCATAAGCGGTAGCTCTTATCCACAAATTGTAAATTATTTACATCCGATACAGCTTAGAAAATTGGATCATACGTTAATTCGTCCAGATGTTCCACCTCTCTTTCGTGGAACTGTCTGACGATGTGCTGAAATTCTCTGTTCCAATCGTACTTTTTCCGTCCTTTTGATTTTCTGGTTGGCGCCCTAAATAGCGCTTTTATAAATACTTCAAATGGCTTAAAGAGTAGATTTTGGAGCGTTTCTTTTAAGTCTAAAAGAGGTCCATTATGGTTCAATTTCAGTTTTAATAATACCTGTAAGCAATACGTAATTAAGGCGATCCAAATTTGTGTATACACAGCGTTTTGACTTTTTCCGTAGAAGCTTTTGATTCTTAGATGTTGTTTCATCCATTTAAAAAACGTTTCGATTTTCCAACGATAGCGATAGAGGTCACCAATTTCTTTCGCCGATAAATCGAAACAACTTGTAAGAATGATAATTTCATTCCCTTCACTGTCCTTCGTTCGAATTAAACGTAGTGTATTCTGCATTTTCGTTCGGTTCTGCTCATCACCTAGAAAGACTTCTTGATCAGAAAAGATGTTATTTTCAACGTCTGGGACTTGTTCATTCAACACTTCGATTTTTGCATTTTTCTTCAGTCGTGTGATAAAACGAATTCCTCGATCGCAGAGTTTATCGTATTGTCGATAGTCCGTATAGCCTCGGTCAAACAGATGAATCGCATCGGAATCGACATCAATTAACTTGTTCATTTGCGTGCGATCTGCGTGTTTCGCTGGTAAAATGACCGCTTGATCAGGAAGTGTCACATCTTTTGTGACAACCACGCGCAAATGTAGACGAACGCCTGCCTTTGTTTTTCGAAACGTTGCCCAAGGATATTGGCTTAGACTCATCGACATCGTAGAAGAATCGATGACAAGTAATTTCCCAATATCACGAAGAAACGGTGAGTTTCCTTTCATTTTCACCTGAATGGAAACGGCGAGATGGCGAAAGACTTTTTCGAATATTCTAGGGGTGAGGCAGGATTGTTTACGCGAAAGCTGCGACGAACTAATGGCATCCATTTGAATAAATGTATGAAGTTCTTCGGTATCTTTCAGCTGTTTCGCTAATTTTTTAAGCGAACTTTTTTCATTCAATTGCGCAATGATGAACAGCTGAAGAAACTTATAAGCTGTCAACTTTTTAATGTAAGAGTCGAGATTTGAAACGTTCACAACTTTTAAAAATGTTTTCTCATCGAGTACTTTTAACAATTCATTTAATGTGGATTTTGTGGTATCCTTGTCCATGGGTAAGCTCCTTTAAATTGGGATTTGGACAGAACTACCAAACCTAATTATAAGGAGTTTTTTCGTGCAATGGAATACCTAATTTTGGGATATTTTTAGATAGAAAGACTCTTGATATAATGTGTTTTAAATTAATGCAATGTTAATG
>NZ_JBBOUU010000004.1 GCF_038006205.1 Solibacillus sp. FSL R7-0668
AAATGTGCGGAAAAAAAGATGGGAGTTCCCATCTGAATTTCCTACTTATCTAGTTTGTCGGACATATTTTTAAGAATTTGTAACTTTTCTTGCTGTATTTTAAGCATTTTAAGTAAAAACCAAATCACAAATACAACTGGAACTATGTAGAAAAGTAAGCTAAGGATCGGTAAAAAAGCGATTAACATACTCATAAATGAGGGTCTCCTTCTCTTTTGGTAAGTATTCATAAAAAAAGACTCAAGCAACAGCTCAAGTCAGCAAAACTATACTCTATTAGTATAGCACGTGTGTTTGGTTAATGCTAAAATATCGGATTTTCTATTTGAACTTTTGAGGTTTTTCAACCTTTATTGAAGCTACTTCACCGCAAGACTTACAAAAAGTCAAAATAAGCGGGGATCCTGCACTAAATATAGACCCTATTGGTCTAACATTACCTTGACTAGTGGAAGCACCAACTTCACCGGTTGTAAATGAATTGCTACCACAAGCCTTACAAACTATTTTATTATTTTCCATATTATCACCTTTTTATGTAAATTATAGCACATAAAAACCGCAGCGAGTACAAGCGCTACGGTTTCCCTCTTGCTATATGAGTGACAACTAATTATAGCATAAGGGGGCAATCTTATGGCAGGGCAAGGGCAAATGGATATTGGTTATATGATTGGTGAGTACAGATTTTGGAAAAAAGAAATTATGCGCCTTGAAAGTGTAATGTGGGGTGGGTACAATCCATCGCGTTCTGAAGGTGTGGCGCAATATGGTATTGAAGCAGTTATGCCAAAAGGAAGTTTAATTCGTTCTGCACGCGAATTAGATCAGATGGATGCACGGGAACGAATCCAGTATAAGCGCTGGGAAAAGTTAAGCTCCTACATTTATGCATTAGATTGCGGCTTTGAGATATTGCGAGAAGAAAAGTTGCAGACGATTTATGACTGTTTGTTAGATGGCATGACGTACCGTCAAATCGCCGAGCATCTGAATACTTCAAAAGATTTTGTACGTATCAAACGCAATCAGATAATTAGCCAAATTAGCCAAAATAGCCAGATTCGTGCAATGTTGACACCTGAAAAAACGGCGGTGTAAACTGGGAGGGAGGTCGGAGCGGTTTTACTTCTCCTACACAATGACTTCGTCCTTTAAAAGATTAAAAGATTAAATTCCCTTCTTTTTACCACAAAATAAAATGAGGGCTAAATATTTCGAGACAAGGAGCATCTGTTATGGGTGCTCTTTTTTCTGTGCATTAAAATGAGCGATTAGCATAAGGAGTTGATACAAAATAAACAAATGTCGGAGGTGGTGTTAATGAGACGTGATTAATTGGGAAGAAATTAAACAAGAATATGAAACAACCAAAATTACATTAGTGAAATTAGCAGAAAAGCATGATATTCCGTTGGGTACGATTAAGAGCCAAAAGAGCCGTGATACAAAAAGCGGCAATCCATGGGTGCGAGATGGGACTAAAAAGGATGCAACCAAAATTGGGAAGGTTGCAACCATTACGAAAGAGGATGCAACCGAAAAAGGGTTGAAGAAATCCGAGCGTTATCCAAATGGGCATCCGGGTAATCCGAATCCTACGCCAAAGTTTGCCAAACGCAACCAAGCAGCACGCAAACATGGGTTGAGAGCAAAGTATTTTACAGCAACACAACGCGAAATTATGGAAGATTTTGAGGACTTCTCACTTCTAGAAAAATTATGGATGCAAATTGAAATTAAGTTTTCAGCCATTATCCAAATGCAAAAAATTATGTGGGTAGACAATAGTTTCGAAACATTGGATGAAATTGAAATGAGGTCCGATGGTGAGAATGGCAGTTTAACGAAATATAAAGTCGTTTATGCTTTCGAACAATTTGAATCCTACATTAAAGCGCAAGCAAGAGCGATGGCTGAGTATCGTAATTTAGTAGACAAGTATTTGCAACTAAGTGGTGAAGATGACGAACGCAGATTGAAATTAAAGAAAATGCAACTAGATGTAGATAAGACTACAGCGGAAATTGAAGTGCTTAACAAATCGAAAAAGCCGGATACATCTGTTGTTAACATCGTAGACGCATGGGCGGGTGAAGTTGATGAGTAAGCCGACCATCGACATACAAGAAAATGTTAATCCGCACTTTAAACCTGTATGGACTACAACAAAGCCGTACAATATTTTGCGTGGTGGTCGTAACTCGTTTAAGTCATCAGTTATTGCGCTGTTGCTTGTTTATAAAATGATTCAGATGATTTGCCGAGGTGAAAAAGCCAACATCATTGTCATTCGTAAAGTCGCTAATACAATTCGCGACAGTGTGTATTTAAAAATTCAGTGGGCCATTCGTAAATTTGACATGACGGACGATTTTGATATGACCGTTTCGCCGTTTAGGATTACGCACAGGGGCACAGGCTCATCGTTTAGTTTTTACGGTCAAGATGATTTCCAAAAATTAAAGTCGAATGACATAGGTAACATCATCGCTGTTTGGTACGAGGAGGCTGCTGAATTTAAAAGCGCCGAGGAATTTGACCAAACCAATACGACATTTATGCGTCAAAAGCACCCGTTAGTAGCGATGGTGCTATTTTTTTGGTCTTATAATCCACCACGTAACCCGTACCACTGGATAAATGAGTGGTCGGATGAAATGGCAGCATCTCCACAACATTTAGTCCATCACTCAAGTTTTAAAGATGATGTACTTGGATTTGTTACGGAGCAAATGTTAGTTGAGATTGAGCGTATCAAAACGAACGATAATGACTATTATCTGTATCTGTACGAGGGTTTGCCTGTTGGTTTAGGAACGAACATTTACAATATTAATCTTTTCCAACTTATCGATGAGATACCGCAGGACGAGCACATCATTTTAATTGATAGTGCATCTGATACGGGGCATCAGGTGTCAGCAACTTCACACGGCTCTTTTGGATTGACCAATAAGGGTAATGTCATTTTGCTAGATACGTATTATTACAGTCCAGCCAATAAAGCCAATAAAAAAGCACCTAGTGAGCTTTCTAGTGATTTTAAGGAGTGGTCAGATAAACAGGTAGCACAATATGGTAAATACTTCGATGTGCAAACAATTGATAGTGCAGAGGGTGCGCTACGCAACCAAGTATATAAAGATCATGGCATACGGCTACACCCAATCACCAAAAAGAAAAAGGTGGACATGATAGACAACGTCCATACTTTGTTGGCACAAGGACGGGTGTACGTTTTAGATACGCCGAATAACAAAATTTTTATCGATGAACACAAAAAATATCAATGGGATGCCGATACATTGGAATCAGACGACCCAAAGGTTATTAAAGAGGATGACCATACGTGCGATATGTTCCAATATTATGTAAACGATAATTTGCGCAAATTAGGGCTGAAACAATAGGGGGGAGAATATGGTTGAAAAATCAATTACCATTCCAGTTACGCAATCAAATTCATATGATAATACCGAGCCTATGGCACGCGAAAAAATCGAAATTCCGATTTGTACAGGTGACGGCTACGGTCGTATTTCTGTTTATAAAGATGATTTTTTTAAGGAAATACGTAAAAATGCTGGAATCGGTATTTATCATGATTTTACAAAGTAGGTGAAACCATGCTAGAAGGAATTAAAGGTTTTTTACGGAAAGTAGGTGTGAAATTGGGCTTAATCAAACAGTTGGAGAGCGTCGCGAGCCATAAAAAAGTGTCGTTACCCGAAAACTTTTATCAAAAAATACTCATGTGGCGAGAGCTGCACAAGGGCTATTATGCCGAAATGCATGATTTAAAATATCGTAACATCGAAAAAGGTGAGCAAACGCGCGTAATGGCAACGCTAGGCATGCCGAAAGTGATTGCTAATGAAATGGCAACACTTATTTTTAATGAGCGTTGTAATATCAGTATTTCCGATGATGGCTACGGCAAATTTATCGAGGATGTTTTTACCGATAATAAATTTAACGGCAATTTTCAGCAGTATCTTGAGTTTATGTTTGCACAGGGCGGTACGGTTGTAAAACCGTACGTAAAAAACGGTAAGGTGCAGCTCTCTTATGTTACGGGCGATTGCTTTTTACCAATTAGCTGGAGCAATAGTAATATCACCGAGGGTGTCTTTGTTAGCGAGATACGCAAGCAAGGCAAAGTTTACACACATTTAGAGTGGCACACGTTTGAGGGGCAATCTTATGTGATTACCAACGAGCTGTATGAGAGTGCTACTGGCACGGATTTAGGTACAAAGGTTTCGTTAGCTGTTTTATTCCCTGACCTTGAGCCGGTGGTGTCTGTATCAAACGTTTCACGTCCACTATTTGCTTATTTTAAGCCTGCGATTGCCAACAATATCGACAGCACCGTGCCGTTGGGTGTGTCCATTTACGCTAACTCATACGATACGATTAAGGCGCTCGACATTGCATTTGATAGCTTTATTCGTGAGTTTAGGCTAGGACGCAAGCGTATTTTAGTGCCGTCTCACATGGTTAAAACAGTCATCGATACAGATGGTACTGCGCACCGTTATTTTGATGCGACAGACGAGACGTATGAGGCATTTAACGGAGATATGGATGACAAACAAATAAAAGATATATCGATTGAGTTGCGCGTTGAGGAGCATATAGGGGCTATCAACGCGTTTTTAAATATTCTCGCAATGCAAACTGGCTTTAGTAGTGGTTCATTTAGTTTCGATGGTAAGTCTGTAAAGACCGCTACCGAAGTTGTGAGCGAGAATAGCAAGACGTTCCGTACAAAGCAGAGTCATGAAAATGTAATTGAGCAAGGCATTACGGATTTAATCGAGTGCATTGGTGTGGTCGCGCAGCTTTACGGCTTGTATACACCACCAGCCGAATACGATGTAACAGTCACCTTTGACGATTCAATCGCACAGGATCGCACGGCAGATATTAATGAGCAGATTTTACTTGTGTCCGCTGGATTGCAATCTAAAGTTAAGGCACTTAGGAAAATCCATGGATTGACCGAAGAAGAAGCCCGGCAGCTGCTCGATGAAATTAAGGCAGAGTCGCAATTGGGCGATGATGATGTCATTGACTTTTATAAAAAGGACAAAAAGAGGACTGATGCATAATGTCCCAACAATTATCCTTTGAGGTATTGGAGCTTTATCTAGCAGTCGAGGCGCAAATACTAGCCAATATATCCGCTTCTCTCGTAGCAAATGAGGGTGTGTTTACTGAGGATGACATTTTGTCATGGCAAGTAAAGCAGTTGGCGATGATAGGTGAGCTTAATAAGCAAAACTTGCAAGCTATTGCTGATATGTCGGGCGTGGCGTTGGAAAAGGTTGTGGAGCTATTAGAGAGCGCCGGTTATGCAGCAGCGACAGTACAAAGCACCGCATTAGCTGGAGCAGTTGCGAGTGGTTTAGTTTTAGCACCATCAACAGCACAAGCGTCCATTGCATTGAGTAACATCCTTGACGCCTTTGTAGCACAAGCCCAGGACACGTTAAATATCATCAATACAACGATGCTCACACAATCCGAGCAGATTTATCGGGACATTGTGACAAAGACGACCGCTAAGGTACTTGCTGGAGTTACAACACCACAACAGGCGCGTGTAGAGGTCGCTCGTCAATGGGCGGAGCATGGTGTACCGGCTTTAGTGGATAAAGCGGGGAAAAAATGGAGCACAGAGGCTTATGTAAATACCGTTGTCCGCTCTATGTCCAACAAGGTTGCTACCGAGATGCAGTTAAAACGTATTGAGGAGCATGGGATTGATTTGATTGAGGTGTCGAGCCATTTAGATGCCCGTCCTAAATGTGCTGCTGACCAAGGGCGAATTTATTCGTTGTCCGGTAAAAGTAAAAAGTACCCAGCATGGTCGAGTACGTCATTTGGTGAGCCTGATGGCTTGTTAGGCATTAATTGCCGCCATGTTATTTACCCATTTATATATGGTCGTTCGCAGCGTACTTATTTTCCGTATGATGCAAAGGTGAATGAACAGGCCTACGAAGCGTCTCAGGTGCAGCGTAAACTTGAGCGCGATATTCGCAAAGCTAAGCGTGAGCAAAATACTGTGATGGCATTGGGTAATAAAGAGCAAATTGCTAAAGCTAAAAAAAAGGTCAAACAGCGCCAGGAAAATATGCGTGAATTTATCGCAAAATCAGGGCGGGAACGTCGCAGAGATCGTGAGCAAATTGTATAGGGGGTGAGGTAGTGTTTGGTAAAAAGAAAACGCTCGAGTATATTCAGCAACTAGAACGTGCTTTAGATGCGCGTGAAAAAGAGTGTCATCGTTTAGCGAATGAAAATTTAGCACTCAAGCATGAGCTACAAAAGAAACAGGAGCCACGTTATTTTGCGTAGGCTTTTTATTTTCGTCTTTTTAGCACTTGCAGACGTAAAAGAACAAGTGTTTTACCCTATCGTGCCGTTGCACGTAAAACACGAAATAGGAGGCTATTGAAATGACAAAAGAACAATTAATGGCTCTTGGCTTAACAGAAGAGCAGGCACAACAAATATTAGATGGTTTTGGGCAAATGGTGCCGAAATCACGTCTTGACGAAAAAATCAAAGAGCTGAAAACAGCTAATGAAACTATTGCCGAGCGTGATACGCAAATTAAAGATTTGGAGCCGTTGGCAGCAGGTAATAAAGATTTGTTAGACCAAATCACGAAGTTGCAAGCAGATAATAAAACGGCAGCGGAACAGTATCAAGCTGATTTAGCGGAAACACAACGCACTTATGCTTTGGATGGCGCTTTAAAAGATGCAAAAGTACACAATGTTAAGGCGGTTAAAGCCTTGTTAGACAACGAAAAAATTAAATTAAACGGTGATGCATTGGAAGGTTTAACGGAGCAGTTAGAAGCTCTTAAACAGTCTGATGCTTATTTATTCACAACAGAAAAGGCAGATACGCCGCCAGCTCCATCATTTAGTGGCGGTCAACATACACCGCCAGCGGGTGGCAATCCTGACCCGTTTGCCGCTAAATTAGCAAAATATGAATAAAGTGAGGGAAATTATTATGTCAAATTATTTAGAACCAATCAAAATGGAATTAATTTTACCGTTAAATGCAAAACGTAAATTACAGTTCTTTGCAGCTGGTGATAACAACAATAAAAGCGCTCGTTCTTATCAACCACAATTCAAGGAATTGTTACAAGCTGTATTTAAAAAACGCGCTTACTTTGCCGACTTCTTTGGTGGTGGCATTGAGGCGTTAGACGGAGTGCAACACAATGCGCGCGCCTTTTCCATTAAAACATCGGATATCCCTGTTGTTGTAGGCACAGCATATAACAAAGGCGCTAACGTAGCGTTTGGCACCGGCACAGGCGCAACAACACGCTTTGGAGAGCGTACGGAAATTATTTATGTAGACACAGATGTTAATTATTCATGGGAATGGACATTCCATGAAGGTATTGACCGAGCGACAGTTAATAATGATTTTGACGCAGCGGTAGCGGATCGCTTAGATTTACAAGCGCAAGCTAAAGTACAAAAATTTGATAACCAACACGGTGCATTTATCGCATCTGTTGCCGGTGCTACAAAAGCACTTACAGCGTATACGAATGATGCAGTATTAGCATTATTCAATGAGTTATCGACCTACTACGTTAATATTGAGGCTATTGGCGATAAAGTAGCTAAAGTAACACCAGCTCTTTACAATGCTATTGTTGACCATCCGTTGACAACGAGCGCTAAAGGTTCATCCGCGAATATTGACAACAACGGCATTATCCGTTTTAAAGGATTCGAAATTCAAGAAGTGCCAGAAGCTAAATTAGCAGAGGGTGTTGCCGCGTATGTTTACATCAAAGGTGTAGGTAAAGCGTTCACGGGTATCAACACGGCGCGTACAATCGAATCAGAGGACTTTGACGGCGTAGCGCTACAAGGTCACGGTAAAGCAGGCGAGTATATCTTGCCGGATAACAAGCCAGCTGTCGTTAAGGTCACAGGTCCAGCGGTTATGCCAGAAGGCTAAGAAGGGAGTTCATAAATATGCCAAAATTTAAAGTAATGAAATCATTTATTGACACTCATTCAAAAGAGGAATATACCGAGAATCAAGAAATCGAAATGACAGTTGAACGATCTATTGAGGCCGCTACTAATTTGGCGAAATTTGGTGGTGGCTTTTTTGTAGCTGTTGAAGATGAAACGGCACTAAAAACACCGAATGATTTAACGGTGGCAGAGTTGAAGGTAGAACTAGAAAAACTAAACATTGATTATCCTTCTGATGCTAAAAAAGCGGAACTATTAGCTTTATTCGAGGGTGCAGGTGAGTAATAATGCCTTACATCGACTACGATTTTTATACAAATGATTTTAAAGGCGTGCCTCTTGACGAGGACGTCTTTTCTTCTTTGGCCGGTCGTGTCAGCGATCTAATCGACATCGCCACAAATTATAAAATTGAAGCAATCGGTTTTGAGAAATTGCCTCCATTAATCCAATTACGCATAAAAAAGGCTACAGCTGCACAATTAGAATACATTCATGTAAATGGTGGTATCGAGGCTACGCAGTCACAGGAGATGCAACAAGCGTCAATCGGGCGATTTAGTTACAGTAAATCCACATCAAAAGCACAGAACGCAAATGCGTCTACACACCAAACAATATGCCCTGCTGCAAGTGATTATTTACGGTCTACCGGGCTGTTATTTTCGGGAGTTGCTACGTATGGTTAAACCAATTCCGCGTAGTTTGCTACCCGATACAGTTGTTTATCGCGAGAAAAATGATGATGGCGGCTTTTATGGTGGCGATTATAAAAATGATGTAACACTCTCTTATGTACGTGTAGATGAGCTATCGGCACATGAACTATCACAGTTAACTGATGGGGAAAAGTACAGTCATTTGCTCTTTTTTGATGCGGTTAATAGTGTGGCCAGCGCACCATTTGAGTTTAAAGTAAACTCTCAAGTGGATTTTAAAGGGCAAACATTAACCGTACAAAAAGCGATTCCGTGCTATACGTTTTTCGGGAAATTACATCACTGGGAAATAGAGGTGGGCACATGATTAACGCAAGGTTCGATGTTAACTTAGATGTTAATAATATTGGCGCTCGTCACGACAGAGCTAAGGGACGTGCTCAATTTGAATTAGATCAGCAGATTTTAAAGGATAGTAATAACTTTATCCCTAAAGATACAGGTAATCTTGAGCGCAGTGGTGTGATGCATACTAACCCCGGTAGTGGATTTGTCGAGTGGCAAACACCATATGCTCGTAGGTTATATTACAATCCCCAATATAATTTTAGTAAAGATAGCAATCCGATGGCGCAAGGGCTTTGGTATGAGGCAGCGAAAGCAATCAATGGTCAAGCTTGGGCGGCATTAGCCAAGCGCACATACGGGCGTTATTTTGGAGGGTAGCCGATGCAAATATTAACGGATGTAATGACGGTGATCCAATCATTAAATTTAGGGGCATCTATTAAAAGTCCATCTCTAGTCGCTGGTCAAAATAGCATTGCTGCACGTACCACGCCAACAGCACCGACCGAGTATATTGCGGGCTTTACGTATCCAATCGGTGTACAGGTGCTCACGCAGTTTTCAGACAAACAAGCACCTACCTCGTTAAACGCTTGTTACGCTATCGTAGACGCGTTAAACAGCAAAGAGAGTGTTTTACCTATTAAAACTTATAAATGCATATCGGCACGCTGTACAACGCTACCACAGTACGTAGAGACGGACAGTCAAGGGCGCCATGTATATACGGCGCTCTTGACTTTTGAAATAGAAATTATTTAAGGAGTGATTTATATGGGATTCGCATTAATGAATGACCAAAAGTTTGAAATTAATATTACACCAGGAGAGGCAGAGCCAACATGGGCGCAGCTTGCCAAGGGTATCATGAACGCCGAGCCATCAACAAACGAGGAAATTGACCAAACGGTATATTTTGACTCATCGGGCTTTAAAGAATCGGATGTAACAGGTATGCAGTTAGTGCAAGCATTTACCGGCCATCGCTATTATGGGGATGAGGCGCAGGATTATATTTTTAGTAAAATGCTTGAATTAGGTGCTGGGCGCCGCACAACGTTTAAATATACAGAGCCTGATGGCGGTGTATTTACAGGCCCTATCACAATCGCCAATATTCAGCCGCCATCTGGTGATGCTGGAACAAAGGGCGAAATTGCTTTCGAGATCCACTATAATGGTAAGCCGGAGTATACAGTACCACCGGTAGTACCAGGACCATAAAAAGAAACGGGGTATTTAATTTATGACAGTTAAAAAGTTTACATTTGGCAAAGTAGTAGAACCTGTTGAAATTGGTAGTAAAAAGTATGAGGTCGATTTTTCGGATACGACCATTGAAAAACGCGATGAAGTTTTAACTAAGTGGCAGAAGGAATATGCGGAATTTACTGATCTCGATATTGAAAAATTAGACATCAACGACCAACGCATGAAGCTCTCTCATTTACGCGAAATCATGCGAGAATTTGTCGAAACGGTAATTGGAGAAAATACATTTGATGAACTGTATGAAATGTCAGGAAAATCTACTATCAATTTACTTGAATTGGTGCAATTCTTAATGGAATTTATTGCTGAAAAGTCCAATAAATCAGCGGATGCAGTACGCTCAAAATACGTAAAAAAGTAGTGGTGGCATGTTAAGGCTAACGCAGCAGTTAGACACTGAATTTGATTATAATGGGAATTTTTTACCTTTAAATTTGGCTTTTGACAACATTTTACGGCTGTTTGATCTATTTGCAGACAAGACTATTCGGGCTGATTGGAAGGTCGATATCGCTTGTGAAATGTTAATAAACGAATATGAAATTGTGAAAGAAGCAGACATTTACGAAAAAAATGAGCTGCTTCTTTTTATTTTGAAAGAATTTATCCAACTGGATCTATCTGAAGAAAAATCGAGTGATGGAGAAGGTGCAAGTACACGCTCGTTCGACTTTGAAAAAGATGCGGGCATGATCTACGCATCTTTTATGAGTGTTTACAATATGGATTTGTTTGAACAGCAAGGTAAATTACACTTTTTAAAATTTATGCAGTTACTCGAGCACATTGATGATAATTCGAAAATAAAAGAGGTTATCCGCATCCGCACCGAGCCGTTACCAAAGCCAGACAAGCACAACAAAGCCGAGCGTGAGCGATTGCAAAAACTTAAATCTATGTATTCGCTCGAAAAGGATATGACTGAAGAAGAGCAGCAAGAAAAATTAAGTCAGCAGTTTAATCAACTAGGCTCCTTCTTTGGTAAATAAGGAGGTGAGCAGTACATGGCAGACGGCAGTATTCGCATTGATACGAGAATTGAAGATAATAACGTCACGCGGGAATTACGAGCATTACAAAATGAAATGAAGGCCGTTACGAACGAAATGAAGCGCGCGCACTTGCAAGCAATGTTACCATTTAAGCGCGAAATGATGGCAACTGAAATCGAAATGAAGAGAATGAAGATGACCATGCAATACGCGAACGAGCGCGCCATGATGCCATTCAAACGGCAAGCAATGGAGACGAAACTTGAAATGTTTAGGTTGGCGCAAAGTATGGGGTCATATGCAGGCTCTACGCAGGATTTTATGGGTCAAGTGCAAGCGCTGGGCGCGCAGCAAAAGAAAACCAATGACCAAATGATTAACGCGAACCGTATGCTAGGCATGTCAATCATCCAAACTGCCGGGCAAATGATGAATATGACTACACAGGCGCAACGGATTAGTGAAAACTACACACGCATGGCCAATCCTATGTACCGTGTTAACGCCGCTGGTTTAGCCGTAGCCGATACACTAAACCGTATTGCAAATAACGGTGATGCGAGTGTACTAGCGTTACGTATGTTAGGGCCTAACGCGAGTATGAAGCAATTGAATGACATGGTAATGATGATTAACCAAGGTTTAATGCGTTTTCAAATGGTCGCGATGGCAGCGGCGGTTACGAGTGTATTAGTTTACGGTACCATGCACAAGGCGGCGATGGATGCCAATGAAGGTTATAAAAAATCTTTTGAGGATATGACAGCGGCGTTAAAAAAAGCGATGAAACCACTAATTGATGTATTTGCAATGGTCATGATACCGATTTTTAACATGATCACAGCAGTAGCGCAATGGGTGTCGGCTTTTAGCGAGGCACATCCAACTATTGCAAAAGTGGTCGCAGGTATTTTACTGCTTATACCAGCACTCACCTTATTATTATCTCCATTAGCGATTGGTATAGGGCTAATAGCTGGTATGCAAGCGGCGTGGGCATCCGTATGGATGCTGATTGGTCCGCTTGTTACGGGTTTAGCCGCCATGTCAGCTACCGTTTGGGTGGTAGCTGCTGCGATAACGGGTTTAGTAGCTGGATTGATTTATTTATGGAATAACCACGAAGGTTTCAAAAACGCCGTTATTGCTGGGTGGGAAATGATTAAATCGGCAGTACAAACGGCAGTCGCATTTATTAGTAGCGCTCTAGATAAATTATCGGAAGTCTTTAAACAAGTTAAAAATGCTTTTATCACAGCGTTTGCTACTGGCGACTGGAGTCAAATCACTGGATATTTTGCTCAATTAATACCATCGATTATTGCTTTGCTTGTCGGTGGGATACCTGGGTTATTAATCACAGCAGCGCGTTTTATCCCCGCTATATCCGAAGGGATGTTAGGAAATAGCGCTAGTTTAGCAGAAACAATAACAACGATATTTACAACGTTAACAACTTTTATAGCTACCTATCTACCTATTTTCATCCAGCAAGGTATTGAAGTTATAAATAATATTATCACCGGTCTAGTAACAGCTTTACCGATTTTGGTAGAGAGCTTTGTAATGATCATTACTCAAGTGGTTGGTATTATCACAGCATTGTTACCGACTGTTTTGCAAAGCGGCATCCTGATTTTACAAGCGATCATTGACGGCATTTTAACATTACTACCTACCTTACTCGATGTAGCTTTGACGTTAATTACATCCATTATCACGATTTTATCTGAAAATCTACCAATGATTTTAGATGCTGGTATACAAATTTTAACCACATTAATTGAGGGTATTGCCCAAATCATCCCACAATTAATTGAGACGGCTATCCAATTAATAACTACAGTTGTTGAAACATTGACTGAAATGTTACCAGACATTTTAAACGCTGGTATCGAAATTTTAATGGCACTAATTGACGGCATCATTGAAACATTGCCGAAATTAGTAGAGACGGCGCTTTTACTATTAACAACAGTTGTAGATTTATTGATTGATAATTTACCAATGATTTTAGATGCAGGGATCGAGATTTTATTAGCATTAGTAAGTGGAATCGTTGAAACGCTACCGAAGTTAATCGATTGTGCCGTTATGTTGATCGTTAAAGCGGCAGACATATTAATAAAAAATTTACCGAAAATAGTCGATGCGGGCGTAAAATTATTACTTGCGTTGATTGACGGTATTGTGAAAATTTTACCCAAACTTATTACGTGCGCTATAGATTTAATTGTAAAAGTAGCAAAAACGTTAATTGATAATCTCCCTAAAATCCTAAGTGCTGGTAAAGATTTAGTGTTAGCTTTGATTAGCGGTATTATCTCGCTCGCGTCTAAACTTGGGACAGAAGTAAAAACAAATATTGTACCTAAAATCATTGACGCTATAAAGGAAATAGATTTATTTGAAATCGGTAAAGATATTATAAGGGGTTTAATAAACGGTATAGGCTCAATGGCATCGGCTGTTTGGAAAAAAGCGAAGTCAATTGCTGATGGAATTGGGGATACGATTAAGGGTGCTCTTAAAATTCACTCACCCAGTCGCCTAACAACCGATTTGGGTGAATTTACCGGGGAAGGCATGGAAGTGGGCCTTGATAACACTGTTAAACGCATCACAGCCGCAGCGCATCGAGTGGCACAAGCAGCAGTACCGAAAATGGCGACAGCGACAGGCAATACAACGAACACCTATAATAATTATGTTGGTAACAATGGCATGCCATCTATCGAACCGGCGCCAGTTATTTTAGATGGTCAAAAAATCGGCGAAATTGTATTTAATACAGTGTCCCGTAAACAAGCAAGTGCTACATCAGTAGCTGCGTTAATGCGAGGTGTTACAATTTGACATTAATCATCATTAAACAAGATGGCACGCGCTATAATTTGCGTGAGCTGGGCATACGAGTTATTGACTTTGAGCCTGAATCACTAGAGGTCGTTAATGCGGTACAAGAAATCGAGGGCGGCGGATACGTTGTAACCAATAGTGGATATGGCGTCCGCCGATTGCACGCTACTTTACAAATTAAAGGTTACGATATGACAGACTACGCCCTATTTAGAGCAGAGGTATTTGCACTCTTCGTGGGATTGGAGTCGTTTTACGTAATTGACGAAAAGGTAGCAAGTAGGCGTTGGCACGTTAAGCCTGATGGTAAATTTTCGATCTCTCGCAAAAATACCAATGGCACTTTTGATATTACTTGGCTTTGTGTCAATAAATACGCCGAATCTATCGCTACGACAAGCTCATTTAAAGAGTGGGATGCGGATGTTTGGTCATGGGACGGTACAATTGATTGGGATGAGGATTTGCAATATGTTTTTAACACTAATCAATTTGTTGTTAATAATTTGGGTAACGCCCCAATTGATCCGTGCGAAAATGAGCTTGAAATTGTCATAAAAGCAACGGCAGCTAGCTATTTACAAATTGTTAATAGTACAACGGGTGAAACGTATCGATTTAACGGCACGTTAAGTACAAATGACACATTAACCATCCGAGGTATCCAAACGTTTAAAAACGGTGTCAGCTCGTTTAAATTTACCAATCACGCGCTTATCTCTTTAAAAGATGGACTTAATAATTTTGTTATCACAGGCGGTACTATCCATAGTATCGCTTTTAATTTTAGATTTTTATATAAGTAAGGAAGGTGGATATATGACTGAAGTTTTGTATAATATCAGCTCTCCAGTTGACCGTCATAATCGTAATGTTATCAATGTAACGTATGCTGATATTTTGTCTCGTTTTAATAACATACAGAAACAGATAAACTTTTTAGCAGGGGGCAATGAAGTAGATGCATTAATCCAACGAATTACCGATACGTTAAACAACGCAGATGTTACTTTAACAGATTTACAAGGTGCATTAAATGATGCTACACAATTAATTGACGTGATGACAGCAGCTACTACAGACGCAACCAATGCGGCGGGGGCAGCTAATCAAGCAACGGGTACAGCAGTGCAAATTATTGCAGAGTTAACTTTATTGCAAACGGATTTAGAGCAATTACAAGCAACTTTAACTCAAAGCATCGCTGGCGCTAATCAAGCAACTACCAATGCCAATACCGCAACGGATAATGCTAATCAGGCTACTCAAGCTACTCAGCAAGCTACAACGGGTGCAAATAACGCCGCTAGCCGTGCTAATACTGCAGCGGATGCTATTGAGGGGTGGGGGCAAGCTACACCATATCAAAGTGGCTCTTATAGTCGCAATAATGTGGTGACCTACAAAGGGAGTACGTACCAATCCTTGGTGGATGACAATACCTCTTTACCTACCGATAACACAAAATGGATTGTGCTAGCGCGTAAAGGTTTGGACGGTCAAGGTGCTGTACAAACAGTTAATAGTAGGTTACCTGACGGGGATGGTGATGTTAAGGTTGGTATTGCAGACATTAACGGGCTACAAGACTCATTAAATAGCAAGGCTAGTAATACAAATCTGACAGAGCTTGAACGGGTAGTTACTACGCATTTGGACGAATTCGTACAGAATTTAAGCGGTAACGGATATCAAAAATTACCTAACGGTCTGATTTTGCAATGGTTGACTATACCGGCTGGATTTACAACTAATGCAGGTGGTGCTTATACAACCTTCTTACCCGTGTCGTTTACGCAACAATCTTTAGTGGTTTTTGCTCAAAGTAATTCCATTAATTATACTAGTGAAGAACGTGTGATTGGTGCGAGCTTCAATCCCACGACTCCATTGTCTACTATCGGAATTTATACAAATAACGAAGGTGCAAAAGTCTATCCACACGATGTCATGATTTTTGCGTTAGGGGTGTAAGTAATTATGGTTAAAAAATACGTGGTTTTAAATAACGATAACACTGTCAACGGGTTTTATAACGATGATATAAACAAGATACCGACTGATGCAATTGAGATTAGTGAAGAGTTGCACCAACAATATTACAACTTCAATGCTTACAAAAAAGTATTAGTTAACGGTGAGTGGATTGAAGGATTAACGCAAGAGGAAATCGATGATTTTAACGCTAATAATCCGATAATACAACCAAGTGAATTAGAATTATTGAAGCAACAATTAACTTCACAGCAAGCAATTATAGATGAATTACTTTTCGAAGTAATCCCATCATTATTACCAACTACAGATTAGGAGATGATTTAATATGGCAGCATATTTTGCACAATCAATTATCGATGGACGTGACTACAACTCTATTTTCAAGGTGAGCGTATACAAACGATACCAATATGCTACGGACGTAATTTTAGAGCTTGAGGGATACGGTGATTTAATTCCTGATAGCCGTAAAAACAAATAAACAATCGTTCCAAAATGCGTAGTAACTGCTAGTCTTAATGATTAGCAGATTTTTATTATAAAAAGAAGGTGATACAACTTGTTTTATGTCACTAGTTTAGATGGCTCACAAGTTGAGCCTCTAATAAATATAGCTCCCGATTTTAAAATGGAACAATCAGTAGACGGCACTTTTTTAGTGTCGTTTTCTTGTTTTCCGTCAGAAAATAATGCCGGGTATGATTTGTTGCGGTCAAAATCCACCGTCACGATAGACGGGTACGACTTTATCGTCGAGCAATTTGATGACAAATTTAGCAAATCCGTAACAGCAATCAGTTCATTTTTTAAGCACAGCAAGACGCGCAAGGACACTATTTTCAGTGGCTCTCATACACTCGCTAATCATTTAGCATTTGCATTAACAGGTATAGGGTGGACTTATACAGTAGATGCAGGTATTGCCAACCTTACAAACTACATTAATAAATTTGGCGACGATAACGTCATATCGCTAGTTGGTAAAATATGTAAGTATCATCAATGTGAGTACATTATTTTACCTAACAACCGATTGCATTTTACCAAACAAATCGGCGGAGATTACGACTATCAGTATCGTTACAAGCACAATGTTAGCGATGTTGTGTTGAAAGAGGACACGAGCAATTTAGCGACGGTTATTAAAGGGTACGGTAAGGATGGTTTATCTGTTTCTTATCGTTCACCAAACATTGCGGTTTTTGGGGAGCTCGAAGCTGACCCCATCCGTGATGATCGTTTTACAAATCCAACCGCATTAACTAATTACATTAAAGCGAGTTTGCAAGACGAGCCGGAGCTGGCGATCGAGAGTAAAATCCCCGAATTGACCTCACGCGAAACAGGGGAGCGTATTTGGCTTATCTATGAACCGTTAAAAATCAGTATGCAAACACGCATATTAAAGCAGATTAAAACACTTGTAAACGGTAAATTAACCACGTCTAGCGTGGTATTTGGTAATACATTAATCAAATCATCAATCGATATTTTAGTAGAGCAGCAGGAGCAAATTGATGATAACAAAGACCAAATCGATGAAACAAATGATAATTTGGACGAGGCTAAAAAGGAGTATACAAGCAAATTTGAGCAGACGGATGACCGCATAACCCTTGAGGTAGATCAGTTAGATAAATCTATCGCAGCTATCGATTTAAAAGCGGATAACATTAATTTATCAGTCAACAACCGTATTACACAAGAAATGGCACAGATTAATATTAAAGCGGATAACATTAATGCATCGGTCAACAACCGTATTACAAACGAAGTAGCAGCCATGGATATACGAGCTGATCAAATTGAGTTGTCTGTAAATAATTTAGCTACTAATACAAATTCATCAATTACGCAACTATCCAATAATATCAACTTAAAAATTGATAAAGGCGGGGCAATTACAGATATTAACCTATCACCTGGCATAGCTACAATTAATGCTGATAAAATCAATTTAAATGGTGCTGTAATGGTCAATGGTAGTATTAGTGGTACGACCGACATTAACATTAATCGTGATATTTATGTAGGTAATAACATTTATCTTGCGCCAAACGGCGGTGGTCAAAAGAGTATTATATTTGATGGGGTATCTCGTATCGTTGGTGATTGGTCTAGACTTACACTTAGCGCTCCTGATATACGACTGGATAGTAACGTTACGCTTGGTGGTAGTGGTTCAACGGTTAATATTGGGGGTAATGTTAACTTTGCTTATGCCAATAGTATCACTGGTGTTGTTAAAGCAAACTCCAATGGCATCGGCATATCGACAGACGGGACGTATCTTTATGTGCAAGTAAACGGCGCTACAAGAAACAAAGTAAAATTAGAGGCTGCATAAAAGGAGAAATGAAAATGGAACAAAAATTTCTAGTATCATTAATGGATGGAATAAAGTTTTGGACAACTGATGTAAATTTATCAACGCTAAGTGGGGTTATGAATCAAAACAATATTTTCGCTGTAAAAATTGGGAATAAAAGCTTTCAAAAACACACTATTGGTTTTATAGCAAAAGCCGAAGCTATCGAAGAAGGTGATAATAATGTTGTTATGAAATTGAACAACGAATTATTATACACAATGGTTGATGATACAGATAAAGCAATCACCGATTTAACAGATAAGCTAAATAAAAAAGATTATGTATTACTCAATGATTCGATTTTATTTAATCGTGGTTTATTCCAATACGCAGAGCCTTGCGATAACAAAGAAACGCAGTCAATCGGCTAGCGTTATTTTTTATCTTTTTAGGTATCGTGAACGCAATCGAGACATACAACTACCCACAAAGTAGTTTCTCGATGCGTCTCACAGAGCGCGTATTTTACATTTACACACAGACAGAGAAACGCGCTGTACCGAGCAGTGCTATTTTTTATGTAGAGGTGAGGGCAATGGAAAGTAAATTAGCATTAATCAGTGGAGTAATAGGGGCAATTATATCGTATATGTTTGATCTAATGGGGGTAGCGGTGTCTATCCTCATTTTATTTATGCTTGTGGATTACATCACAGGCTTAGTCGCAGCTGGCATCAATCGAGAGCTTAATAGCCGTATTGGGCTGCACGGCTTTGCACGTAAATTATATATACTAGTTTTAATCGGGATGGTATATGCGCTTGAGTTTGCAGCATTACACTATACAGAGTTTGATATTTTTGGCGGTGCAATTGGTGACGGCGCTGCATGGGCATACATTGCAATTGAGTTTATTTCAATCACAGAGAATGGCGTTAAAATGGGTGCGCCAATGCCGCCATTTGTTAAAAATCTATTAAAAATCATTAAGGATAAAACAGGATTAAATGAGGAGGGTGCAAATTGAGTTACACATTCAAACGAGTTTTGTTGCCTGCTAACAAGCACAAAATTAAATGTCCATACGCAATGACACCGCAATATATTACGGTCCACAATACGGCGAATGATGCTTCTGCTGCTAACGAGGCTGCATATCATAATCGCAATGACAACCAGGTATCGTATCATGTGGCTATTGATGACAAAGAGGCTATTCAGTGTATCCCATTTGACCGTAATGCCTGGCATTGTGGCGATGGACAAGGTGATGGCAACCGCAAATCAATTGGTATCGAAATTTGCTACAGTAAAAGTGGTGGAAGTCGGTACGTAGCGGCGGAAGAAAATGCGGTGCAATATATCGCTAAATTACTTCATCAATATGGATGGGGTATTGATCGCGTAAAGCAGCATTATGAATGGAGCAAGAAAAATTGCCCTCACCGTATTCGAGATGAGAAACGATGGGGTTCATTTAAACAACGAATACAAGATGCTTTGAATAAATTAAAAAGTGATAAGGAGGAAACACCAATGGCAAAAGAAGCTTACGAAAAAGATGCAGCACCAGCAGCGTGGGCAAAGGAAGCGGTTGAATGGGCAAAAGCGAATGGCGTATCGGATGGTACGTATTTAAAGCGCCCAGCTACTCGTGAGGAAGTTATTGTGATGATTCATAATATGGTTAATAGATAAAGTTTCAAATTTAAAGCCCGTCATTACTGTTTAATCGCAGTAGTGGCGGGCTTTTTTGCGTTTACATAAAAATAATTAAAAATATTTTATCAAACCTCTTTACATTAACCGTTGGCGGTTATATAATAAAGTTATCAAGTAACCGCTAACGGTTATAAAATAAAAGGGGCGATTGAAAATGATGAAGGAAATTATGAAACGTGCTTGGACGTTGGCTAAACAAGGGGTAAAAAAATTCGGCGGTAAAGTACGCGAATACTTAGCTTCATCTCTTTCAATCGCATGGGAGGAGAGCAAAGCAATGGTAAATACAATCGTAAAATCATGGACAACATCAAAAGGCGCTCAAGTTGAAATGACTTATTCTACGTCTCGCGCAGTACAAACTCGCAACGCAATGGACGATTTAGTAGAAACAATCGAAAACGGTTTAAAAATCGAATCAGTAGTACTTAACGGCGAATCAGTTAACACTTGGAACACAAATCGTAAATACAAAGAACACAAATTAAGCATGGGTGTAGTCGAGTTTAAGGGAAAAAAATGCAAAATTGAAATCGAAATGCCTGAAGCAATTTCTCTTGAAGTTTTTGGTCCGTTAGAAAAGACTGTGGTGCCAGCGAAAAAAGAAGAAACATTACGTTGCAAACACTGTGGAGAATTTTGCTACGGTGATTGCCAAGCGAACAAATAGGAGGAAAATTAATGTTAACTACATCAGAAAAAATTCAAAAATTAATAGAGTGGGGTGCGGTGGCTCACCGCATCTCTAAAATAACAGGTATACCTAACAATACAGTTGTACGTATTTGGTCAGGCGAAGCAAAAATTGAAGCAATCCAACTTAAGACAGCTGAAAAACTAGCATGGTATTACGACATGGTCGAGCGCAATCTATCAGAGGCTATTGCTTTGGTGGATATGCTAATCTTTAAACTAGACAATGATCGCCAGCGCTTACAGGGCAATTATAATCTGTACCAAAAATTAAAACGCGAGCCTTTTAAAGTGTTTGAGCAGCTACACAAAGTTGCACTAGAGCCGCAATACTCACATAAATTAAATGATGTTATGTATTATATGGATGAAATCGGTGAACGTATAGCAACTATTGATGTGGATATTGCATATAACGTTACCTTATCGGATATGTACACTTATTACATGAGCGTACAGCGCAACAAATTCGCTAAACAAGCCGAGTAAAACACAAAAACCCACCAAGTTAAATACCTGGTGGGCCTTTTGTGTAGTCATGCAATTACGCATACTCTATAATATATTTCAATCCACGCTCTCGCGACACATTTAATATATCACACAAAAATAGTGGCAGCAATATGGTAATTTGGTATAATGTAATCGTTAATGTCATTCTCAACAGTGGGGATGTGGATTGAAAAACCGTTTTTATTATGTACGAAAAAGTCACTCATCATTGGGTGGCTTTTTTATTTTGTCGAATTGTCGAATACATGCCCAAATAGACAGTTTCGCACATTCTATTTACATGTGAAGTTAATTATTGTAATTTAATGTTAACAGGAGGTGGAAATATGATTAAAATTGAAACGGAAAAATGGGTACTTGGTGATGAAGTAGAATTTGAAGCTGTTACATTGGATTCGGATGTTAATGGCACCACACTCATTAACATCAGTCTCGATAAAAGTAATTATGACGTGTGCATTGTATACGCGCATATTGATTTTGACGGTATAACAGACTTCACGAAATTCAGAGAAGCCATCGAAAATAGTGCCATCGTTGAAGCGTTTCCGAATTTAGAGCTGGCGAAAGAATTTTATGATCAAATAAAAAATCCTTTGAAATTATCTGAGTTTGTCAGAGGGAGAATGAATTAAGGGGAATAGTCATCGTGTATAGTCAGAATTAAAGCCTTCCACTATTAAAATTGGTGGAAGGTTTATTTTGTTTTAAGCAATTAAATTTCCATATCATCTTTTACAAAGCTAATTTTCAACTCGTAGCCAGTAGCTTCCGCGATCTTAATCAAATCTTGCACGCTGTATGATTCGTTTTTCATTTTAGTCGACAAATTCCCCTGTGACATTCCGATTTTTTCAGCGAGTTGTGTAGCTGTCATATCCTTTTCTACGAGCATTTTCTTAATTTCCTTTGTTAACTCCACTATTATCAACCCCTTTTATTAGATATTAATATAATTTATTTGTTTAATCAATATTTTATTTGACATATCTATATAAAAGATATATTATTAATTTAACAAATAAATTATTTAATTGGAGGAAATAAAAATGATTAAATTTTACATCGATGAAGAGTATGGAATTGAAATGGGTGGCATGTTTTTACAAGGTGACAGAGTACTATATGTGGATAGCGAAGAAGAAGCAAGAAACTTAAATGATCGTTTCAATAATAAAGAATACCCATGTGCTTTCAACGACCTTCCTGACTGGGGAATTCACCAATTAACACCTTTACAACTTGAAACATTCTTAAAAGAAAAAACTTTATACAAACTTTAAAAACTGAACAGCTGGTATTAAACCAGTTTAGTGCCGGCGATTGAGTTTTTAAATACAGAAAGGAGAATTCCATGAAATCTACTCAACGACGCAATGAGTACATTCGAATCAAAATGAAGCAACTGAATCGGGTCACAGATGCTCATAAGCACACAAGGCGTCTAGCTCGTATCATGAAATATTGTGAGCTGTTATTAGCTGTTGAAAAGGCTTATCATCTGAGTGAATTGCAAAGGGTATTCAAATAAATTGAATAGGAGTGAAAAACATGAGTAAATTACATTTAATAAATGAAATTGAAACAACTGTAAAAATGGTTGCAGCTGCTGAATATGACCCAATTAAATTAGCACTTTATTTAGACGACTTATTATCGAATTACAAAATCGAAGCAAAAGACAGTGAAATGATTAAAAACGATAATACAGACTACGTACACATGTTTATAAGCTCATTGCAAATTGAAAATTATTCAGCCCATACACTTAAAAATTATCGATATGAGCTGGATCGTTTTAAAAATTATTTGAATAAAAACTTGTTACAGGCTACGACAGCTGATATAAGAGCTTACTTATCGGCTCACAGCCATTTAAAATCGAGCACGATTGTAACAAAGATGGACATACTATCGAGCTTTTATGGATGGTTAGTGAAAGAGGAAGAACTTCTTAAAAACCCATGTTTGAAAATCAAACGCCCTAAAACTGAAAAGAAAGTACGGGAGGGTCTTACTATAATTGAGTTAGAAAAGGTCCGTGCAGCGTGTAAAAATGCACGTCAACGAGCGTTAATTGAAGTATTTTATAGCACAGGTTGTAGACTTGATGAACTTCGTAAGCTGGATGTTGATGATATCGATTGGCAATCGTCCAGCGCTATTGTGTTTGGTAAAGGGAGCAAAGAACGTCGTGTTTATTTGAGCGAAAAAGCTAAATATTATTTAAAAAAATATTTGAAGGAACGTACAGATGATTGCCCTGCTTTAATTGCGAGTGAGAGGCGCCCAATCCGCAGGTTAACAAATGAGGGTATACAGTACCAAGTAAAAAAGATTCGCGAAGCTTCTAGCATTGATAAGCCACTTCACCCGCATATAATGCGTCACACATTTGCTCAGTTGAGTTTGGATAACGGGATGGAGTTGGCGGATCTCCAAGCGTTGATGGGTCATGAAAATGCAGATACGACAGCGAGGTACGCACAGGTAAGTGACGCACGTAAACAAAACGCATTCAAGCGATTCCATGCTCAGTAAATAAGCAAACAACTAAAGCTCTCCACAACGAAATAAAGTGGAGGGTCTTTTTTTACCCTTGAATTATCATACATCTGAATACATAATTAATATGTAATACAATTTTACTAGGAGGTTAAACAACAGATGAAATTTATAAAAACATTCGCAGCTGCAATCCTAATTTTTTCGACGTTAGCATTCGCGAAAATTGACAGTGCAAGTGCAGCTACAAACATCTCGATTTATTTAAACGACGCTAAACAATCGTACAGCAACAAAGCTATGATTAAAAATGGCGCCACATTAGTACCGTTACGCGGAATCTTTGAAGGCCTTGGCGCTCAAGTGACATGGAATGCATCAACAAAAACAATCGATGCAACAAAGGGCGGCACAAAAGTTTGGTTAAAAATCGGCTCAACAACAACAAAAGTTAATGGTAGTAACGTTAGTATAGCCGTACCAGCGCAAGTAGTTAACGGCAGCACATTGGTACCTTTACGTTTTATCAGTGAGTCATTAGGCGCTAAAGTCGAATGGGTACCAACTACAAAGACAGTTAAAATTGCTACAGGTGATAACGCATCACCAAAACCACCAACAACAGCAACGAAAAATAACATGAAAGTCCACTTTATTGATGTTGGCCAAGGTGATGCTACATTCCTACAACTAGCAGATGGCAAAACAGCACTAGTTGATGCGGGTACAGATGGCGATGGAGAAACAGTAGTAGCTTATCTAAAATCGCTAGGCATTAAAAAATTAGACTATGTAATTGCAACACATCCAGATGCGGATCACATTGGCGGAATGGTTGATGTACTTAATGCGTTTGAGGTTACTACATTTGTAGACTCAGGCAAAGTCCACACATCACAAACGTATGAAAATATGTTACTAGCTGTACAAAAAGAGGGTAGTAAGTACATCGTGCCTACACCAGGCCAAACTTTAGCTCAAGACAGTACATTAAAATCTTATTTAAAAGTAATCCATGCAGACGAGGATGCTGTTGAAAACAATGACGCAAGTATTGTTATTGCCGCTGGATATTGTGCACAAGATGTTTTACTAATGGGTGACGCAAGTACAAAAGTTGAATCAAATCTAGTTGCAACTAAAAAAGTGACTCCAGTTGAGATTTTAAAAGCTGGCCACCACGGATCTAATACAAGTAGCTCATTAGGATTTTTAAAAACAGTTGATCCAGCTGCGGTTATTTTAAGTTATGGTAAAGGTAATAGCTATGGTCATCCGCACCAAGAAGTATTAGCAAATATTAAAACGATTGGTGCAAAAGCGTATTCTACAGCACAGGACGGTACAATTGTAGCTACTATGGATTGTAACGGCTACAAATTAGACGGCAAAGAATTTGAAGTACCTGGCGATATTGACAAGCCGGACACAAAACCAGAACCAACTCCCGAACCTGAGCCAAAGCCAGAACCTAAACCAGAGCCGGAACCACCGACAACTCCTACGCAACCAAGTAAAGCGTATAAAAATTGTACAGAGTTGCGCGTAGATTATCCGGACGGTGTTTCATCTAGTCATCCTGCTTATCAGTCTAAAATGGACCGAGATGGAGACGGCTGGGCGTGTGAGAAATAAATAAACAAAAAACCTTCTACTGAATAATAGAAGGTTTTTTGTTTTAGTGATATAAAAAGCGACCGTTTGGCGACCGAAAAGCGACTGCGTAATAATCTAAGGTAAAGTTTGTGGTCAATTACTACAGTTTGGGTTATGATAAATACCGTCAAATCAACGAAATGAAAGTGTGAGATATTAAGTGACAGACAACATAATCTATTTAGATAATAGTGTATCATGTCGGCTAGAGTGCTTAAACACCAGCACTCGCGAGACCCTACTTTAACCAAAGTGACCAAAAAGCGACCAATCAATAAAAATCGTCGAATAAATCACTCGCTTTTTGCTTATCTCGATCCGTTAAATGGCTATAAACGTTAAGAGTAATTTTAATATCAGAGTGCCCTAGCTGCTCTTGAATGATTTTAAAGTTAACCCCTTTACTAACCATAAAACTAGCGTAACTATGACGCAAATCATGAAAAGTGATTTTAGGCAGTTTTTTCTTTTCGATAATCCTATTCCAAGCAGTAGACATTGAACGTGGGTGATGAGGATAACCGAAATCATTTGTAAACAAAAGATTAATAGCTTGTTGGCGCTCGTCTAACATAGGTTTCCAAAGATTCCCCACTTTCGACTTCGTATCTTCGCGCTCTTCTATATATAGTTTTAACTCGTCCATAAAAGGGACTGGCAAGGTAACAGTACGCGCCTTTTTATTCTTCGTTAACCCAAGGTACAATTGTTTTTTCTCTTCATCAAAATACAAAGCTCTATCTATTATAATTGTATTTTTATCAAAATCTATACATTCTACGCGTATGCCTGCAATTTCACTAATTCGTAACCCAGCCATAACAGCGAGTTTAATTTTCAATTTATGATTAATGTTAATATCTTCTATTCTATCAAATAAAACTTTTATTTGTTCTTCATCGTAAAAACCTTTAGCTTTTCTATTAACGCGAGGTGATTTAACCCCATTCATAGGATTCTCCTTAATCACCTTCCATTCAATCGCTTTTCCGAATATGCTTTTTAGTACAGTAAATTTACCAATACTCATACTACCGTTACCGTTTGATTCTTTCCATTTTTTAAAGCATTCAACGATATGAAACGTCTTAATTTTCGAAAGTTTATAATGGCCCAACTCATCTAAAATGCCTTTTTTTAAATGGAAATTATAATTATCCCTTGTTTTTATCGTCAAATCGACTCTCACATAGTTATCCATCCACTTTTCGACGAAATGGTTAAATGTCATCGAGTCGATATTTTTGCTCATTTCCATATTTGATACTTCAATTTCAAATTCAGTGATTGCTTTTTTAATTGTACGTTCAGATAAAGAGTTTAAAGTTACTGTTTTAAATTTCCGCAGCCGTCTTCCAGTATCCTGATCGTAACCTCTTTCTACGGTTATTTTTATACGCGGTTTTCCATCGACGGTTGGTTCTAACGGAATATAACTAGCCATAGATAACACTCCTATTAATTATTTTCGCAAACGTATGTTCTTTTTGTGGTTATAAAAAAAGCTTCTTACATTTTAATTCCACTAACTCTAGCGGTACGTTGTGTAATAAAGCTATGTCTTGCATGGTCATCTGCTGGTTAAGATATTCTTGTAGGTTTTCGTCGGGTATTAATAGTTCTATTGCAAAGCGATTGGCTTCGTTTTCGAGTTTGTCCACCGAAAACAGTGTTTTTCTTTTTAAAAAAGGCGTGTCAATTCTGGAGTGCATTTCTGAGTGAGCTAATTCATGACAACATGTAAAAAGTTTATCTTGTTCTTCTAAAATGGAATTAATATAAATAAATTTATTTCTGCGGATATATTTGTAAAAACCAAAAATTTCTTCGTGCATATCGTGTTCAAAAACATAAATGTTTTTTGCCTGCGCGATTTCGTAAGGATTATTTGTGCCATGTTTTGCTATCAATTCTTTTACGAGATTCCTGATCCACAAAAGACAGACCCCCTAATTTTTCTCTCTGTATTTGTTAGGGGCAAATTTTTTATTTGCCAATGTCGCTATACGTTCAGCGTGTTCCAATGCTTCCAATAATGACTCCATCGCCTCTTCACTCATAGGTTCACCTCTAAAGTTCAAACCTTCACCATCTTGATTACCTTCTTTTAAATCCTTTTTCATCTTTTCCATGCGTTTGGCCATATCACGTTCTTCTTTTTCGGATAATAAGGGTTTATTAATTTCATTAATCCTTCCCAGTAGGTAATCAACTGACACGTCGTAAAAATTAGCTACAGCATTCAAAATATCATAGTCAGGTTGAGTTGATGATGTTTCATACCTTGCGTAAGTGGAACGGTTTATATTCAGCTTATCAGCCAGTTCTTTTTGCGAAAGTCCTTTACCTTCACGTAAAGAACGTAATCTATCACCGTATTTAACCATCTACTACCACATCCTTTCTTTTACTCTATATAAATTATAGGTGAAAAAAATGCACATTAAAATAATTGTGCAAAAAATACACAAAAATAGTTGACTGTGCAAAAAATGCACTGTATACTAAGGTTAATCAAATGAAGAGGAGGTTACGGGATATGTTCGCAGACGCATTAAAAAAACGTCGAATCGAGCTAGGTAAGTCTCAAATGCAGGTGGCAAAAGAAGTTGGTATTGAACGTTCTTACTACACGAAGATTGAGAATGGTTTAAAACCAAGTGTAAAAGTTGCACAAGCATTAGCTAAACACTTAGGTGGATTCGAATGGACGATTTTTTTTGAAGAAAATTGTGCAAAAAGTGCACAAAACAAAACGGCATAGGAGGATTTAGCATGAATCAATTACAAGTAATCGTATACCGACAAGCGCGAGTGTTGACGACTGGTCAATTATCCGAATGTTACGGGACAGACGAAAAACGCATTTCGGAAAATTTTTCTAGGAACAAAACACGCTACACGGAAGGTAAGCATTTCATTTTATTGCAAGGTGAAGAACTGAAAGCATTCAAAAAGACTTATCCGCAAATTGCTGAACAGTCGAAAAGAGCACCAATGTTATACCTTTGGACAGAAAAAGGTGCATGGCTCCACGCGAAATCATTAAATACAGATGCTGCTTGGGACGCTTACGAAATGTTAGTGGATGAATATTACAAAATTATTGAACAACAAACGCAAGACCCTGTAGAGCTTGCATTGCAAACGTCACTCAAAAACTACCAAGAAATCAAAGGCATTAAAGAGGATGTCACCTTATTAAAAGATGGTATGCGCATTGACGGGCGTCAAGAATACGCATTAAAAGAGCAAGGTAAAGCGAAGGTATTACAGGAGTTAGGTGGTTACGGATCATTAGCTTATGAAAAATTAAGCCGTAAAGTTTTCGCGCAATTATGGCGTGACTTTAAAAAGCACTTTGTTTTACCTCGGTCGATGGAGTTACCAAGGTCAAAATTTGATGAAGGTGTGAAATTTATCGCAATGTGGCGCCCAGATACATCACTTGCAATCGATATTGAAGCAGCTAATAAACAAGCACAATTTAAGTTAGTGGAGTAATTAAGGCGCTTCACTAGCGCCTTAGATTGGAGGTATTAGTATGAGAAATGTTAGAGGAGTAAAAAGGTTAGCGGAGTACCTTGCGGAGAACGACACGCCAATATCAGAGTCGACAATTTATAGACTGAAACGCGAGAAGAAAATCCCGTATATCAGCCCGTCACCGCGTATTTTAATTTTTGACCTAGATGCAATTGACAACTGGTTGAGTGTTGCCAACGCATCAGGTGATTATTAACACAATAACCGAGGGCAATCGGTTTTAGAAGAGCCAGGGCAATGGCTCACTAGCAAGTTAACTTGCTTAATGTAATAATATCCTATTTTTTATAAATTCAGTTACTAAAGTCCACAGGCGACTAGTCGGGAGTGTACTAGTCCATATTGGACTATCGGGGGAGGTGGACATCATGCCCGATTTCGCCAAGCATTTAAAAGATTTTCGCGAGGGCGCTAATCTCACTCAAATAGAGATGGCGCAAAAGCTTAATATGACTCAATCGCATGTCAGTAAATATGAAAAAGGTCGTAAAATCATCGACTTAGAAACATTCATGCGCTGGGTGCAAGTAACGAACAGCGAAGCACAAGCAGCAATCATTTTATTCGGCGCAGACATTTTTGCACAGGCGACACAGGTTTTATCGTTAGTTCCGGCATTTATACGTTTTTCATTCTTTATATAGGAGGTTATCAAGATGATACGAAAAGTACGCAATTACTTTTTTGACGAGGACGCAGTAGCAACAGCATCAGACAAAGCCGTCATCATTTTAATGGCACTTGCAATGGGGTTAGCGATCTACGCAGCGGCAGTTGTATATGCCAGCACATTTTAAAAAGAAAGGAGCAAAATCATGACTCTAACAATGGAGCAGGAGCAGCTTGTATTAAGTCACACTAAACTATCACACCATTTAACTCATAAATATTACCACGAGTATTTAACTCACGAGGATCTAGCGAGCGTCGGTTTTATCGGTCTTGTTAAAGCTAGTAAAAGATTCGACGAAAGCCTAGGATACAAGTTTTCTACTTTAGCAGCAACATGCATCCGCGGGGAAATCATTAAAAGTTTTAGAAAAAAGCAAATTCCAGCTACTTCACTTCATCAGCCATACAGCGAGGATGAAAATATCGAACTTATTGACTGCATACGGAGTGACGCATTAGTCGAGGACCAGGTGCAAATCAAAATGGATTTAACAGCAGCACTAACGGTTTTAGATGAGCGCGAACGTGACGTGATCCTTTATCGATTTGGTTTAGGTGGTAGTGGTGAGTCGCTATCTCAATTGGCGGTAGGGGAGCGAATGGGCCTTTCTCAAGTGCATGTCAGTCGCATCGAAAGGGCGGCGTTAGCAAAATTAAGACGCCATTTAACTCAAGGAGGTCTATATGTTTAAGTTTTTATTCCGCTGGTCGCGCTTATCGACACAGCAGCGTTTATTGCTTAGTTCAGGGCAAATAAAAAACCGCTAATCGGTGCAACGATTAACGGCGGATCAAATTAACTATTACCACGATTATATCATAAATCGTGATGGAAAAGGGAGATAAAAATGATAGGTTCACCAGGTTACGAAAAATTAAAAGCTTCTGTTGAAAGTGAATGCAACGAAAGGAATCATTGCGGTTGCTTTAATCCAAACGGTTGCCCTTTAGAACGGGCTTCAATCGGTACGTATGGCGAACAAGGTTATAAAAGTTGCTTTCATAAATATTGCGACAAATTTAAATGGGTTATTGATAGAGCTAATCATTATGCAGAAAAAACAGGTATGGATGCAGCAGAAATATTAAATGCATGGGAAGAAAAGCGCAATTACTGGTACATGAATTATTACCAAGATTGTAACCAACCTGAAATTAAAGACGATAATGTAAGAATTTTTGATACTATCAAAGATTTGAAAATTAGCGTAGGTGATAAAGGTTTCCGTTGCCCACATTGTAATGGGGTTTCAACAGATCCTTATGAATGCAATAGCGGTGTACATTTCAGTGATGGAGCAAGCAGTGAAAAATGCGATTGGAAGTCATATGGCTTATTCGGAACATTGGGGCAAGGCGCAACAATTTTCGTAAAGGAGAACTTACAAGTAGGTTCTTTATTTATGCCAATCGCATGGGAAGAGCACGAGCCAGCGAAGCAAACTCCATCAGTAATTGAGCTGAAAAAGGGTGCAGTTGTTCAATTTAAGGTGGATTGGGAAAACGAACCTACACCAACTAATACATCTGTTGTCAATCGCGTTGCAAAGGATAAATCATGGGTTGATGTTAGTACGCCATTCGGTAAGAAACGGGTTAGAAATCCCTTGGAAAATTTAAAGATTATCACAGTTCCAATGGTTGTTCACATTTAAATATTTTTAGACAGTGCGAGCCCAGCGCTCGCTCTCGTCAAGCAGCTTAAAAGGGCGCAGCCATTCGCCGTCTCCTAATCTTTTAAGTTGCTTGATGGGATTTGTCCCATACAAAAAATGAGGAGTGATTTTATGTCCGTAGCAGAAAAATTAAAAGCTATCATCGCAATCATTGAGCAGTATCAACTAGAATCGGTTATCCAAACGGAAACTAGTGATTTCTCAGCCTCGACAATCCATTTGTCAGACGTGGCGGAAATGCGAAAGTTTGGTAGTTCTGTAAAAATAATCAACCGCAATTCGATTGATTACCCAACAGAGTTGGCAGTTGAGATTGATGGAATTAGAGTTTTTGCTCTCGTACATTTCAAAGAGAATGCAGGTGCTGCGTAATGTTCGAAGTCGAAAATACTACGTACAGTGGCGTCGGTAAAACGTTTGTGGGTGTGTATGATGCGCCAGAGCCAGTAAGAGTTGACTGGAAAGGTCGCGAAGTATTCAAAGGTGAAGAGTATTACATTTTTGATGTAGCAGACGGTGTAATTTATGTGCATATCGAGGAAGTGCGCGAGTATTTAGATGATTACCGCTTAGATGTCGAATGTTATGAGCAGCTCATTAAACTAATCGAGGCATACCACAATAATTACCCGGTCATTATGTAAAAAAAGGCCACTTGGCAGAGTGGTCCTCAAACAAAAAATATGTTAGCGCCATTGTAGCGCATTAGGAGGCATTTATCAAATGAGTAATCTAACAGAGCAATTTAATAGCCCGCAAATGGCACAACCGCAATTTCATGGGGGAGCACTAGCACACGCTAGCGCTTCTCGCGAAATGGAGGAGGTGAAAGGTCAAATTTTCATGGCGAAGCAGTTCCCACGCAACGTATTCCAGGCTGAGCAACGTGTACTGGACACTTGCAAACGTCCGGCACTTGCACAGGTAGCAATTTACCGCTATCCAAAAGGTGACACAAACGTTACAGGTCCATCTATCCGCTTAGCAGAGGCAATTGCACAAAATTGGGGCAACTTGTCCTATGGTATTCAGGAGCTTGAGCAGCGTCACGGCGAGTCGGTAGCAAAGGCATTTTGTTGGGACTTAGAGACAAATGTGCGTCAAGAAAAAGTATTTACAGTAAAACATGCCATCGGATTAAAAGGCGGCAAAATTAAGCAGTTAACGGATCCGCGTGATATTTACGAGAAAGTAGCTAATGATGGCGCTCGCCGATTACGCGCTTGCATTCTTGGGGTTATCCCAGGGGACATTGTGGACAAGGCTTTACAACAATGCACGAACACGCTTGCAGGCAATAGCAAAGGCCCATTAAAAGACCGTGTGGCAAAAATGCTTGAAGGATTTAAGGGGCACTACCGTGTGACGCAAGAAATGGTCGAGGAACGTTTTGGCTATAATGCAGATTCTTTTACCGAGCATGATTATATTGACCTTTTAAATATCGCCAATAGCTTAAAAGACGGCATGAGCTCAGTTGAGGATTGGTTCAAAAAATCGGATACCAAAGAGCAAAAAAGTGGCTTAGGTGACGCATTCAAAGAAGAGGCAAAAACAGAGGTGAAGCCAGATGCAGCAGACGTTTCAGTTAACGAGTGAAAACTACCACTCAAAAGAAGCTAACCAGCATTATATGAGCGTTTCCCAGTTTAAGAGCGCTGTGCAATGCGAAGCAGCCATGATTGCAGAATTAAAGGGCGAGTTTACTCGTCCTCCTTCTCAGGCTTTGATGGTCGGTTCTTACCTGCACGCAGCACTGGAGAGCGAGCAAGCTTTTGCGGATTTTTTTGAAAAGGAACGCGACAGCATCGTCAATACACGAGGTAATATGTACGCACCTTTTGCACAAGCAGATGAAATGATTGAGACCGTTAAAAACGACCCGTTCTGTATGTTCGCGCTCGAAGGCGATAAAGAAATTATCATGACAGGCGAGTTATTCGGCGCTCCTTGGAAAATCAAGATTGATAGCATCAACCATCAGAGGGGCACATTCACCGACTTAAAAAGCACCCAGGAGCTGGGCAAACGCTACTGGAGCGAAAAATATAACGGCTGGGTTTCATTTGTACAGGCTTATGATTACGTGCTTCAAATGTACGTTTATCGCGAAATCATTTATCAAAACACCGGACGTTATTATGATCCGTACATTGTAGCAGTCACAAAAGAGTCACCACCCGATAAAGCCGTTTTACACATCGATACAGCGCGTTACAGCTTTGAAGAGGATTATGTCCAGACTTTATTGCCGAGCATCATACAGGCAAAGCAGGGTGAGAAAAAACCCCATCGTTGCGATAAGTGCGCTTATTGTCGAGGGACAAAAAAATTATCGGGCACGTTTGAGATTGAGTATTTACTAGATTAGGTGACGGCATGGAAAAAGACCACCGTCGAGCAGCAAAATACATCAGCGCACAATTAAAAGCAGCAGGTTTTGAGGTGCATCATCGCTATTCCAAAACCACAGACAGCGCTTATCTGACGCTGGAAAATAGCTTACTAGGTGTTTTGCGCATAAGCGACCGCCATTCTAAAAGGTTTCATTTGTACAACCTTATCAAAGGCGAGAGGCGCAGAATTGAGATTACAAGGCATGGCACGCAATGTTATTTCGCTCCTTTTGCAGAGGTTGATATTTTAATAACCAAAATTAAGTATGACCGCCAGCAGCTTATTAAAGAGCTGGGGGAGCAGGAATATAAAAAGCAAAAATTCATCCGCTTACCAAGTGGCGAGAAAAATGAGGGCAATTTAATTCGTTACAAAAGTGGTTTTCGAGATTTTTAACAGGAGGGCTAGGGTAATGGCTGAACAAAACAACAGAGCCTTTAAAGGTGTGTGGATCTCCAAAGAAATTTGGTTAGCAAAAGACCTTGGGTGGTCGGAAAAGCTGTTATTAGTGGAAATTGATAGTTTGGACGGCGAACAAGGTTGCTTCGCCTCCAATGAATATTTAGCAAACTTTTTCGGACTATCTAAGGACCGTATTTCAAAAATGGTTTCTTCTTTAAAAAAGAAGGGCTATATCACCGTTCAGGTTTTTTACAAAGAGGGCACAAAGCAGATTGATAAACGTGTAATTCGTTTAAATAGGCAACCGTACCCTATAGGCGAAAACGCCGATACCCTATCGGTGAAAACAACTAGGGGTATAGGTGAAAACAACGATACCCCTATAGGCGAAAACGCCGAGGATAATAATACAGTTATTAATAATACAACTAATAATACAAAGAATAAGAGAAAGAAAGAAGGGGACAAGCCCCTTCCTCCCTCTTCCTTAATCGACCGTGAATTTCTAAAAGTCAAAAATCATTTTGAAACTCACGTCATTTATCAACAAGCTGCTTATGTACAGACAAAAGCCATTAGCGACTGGATGGACGATGGTTATCAGTCCGACTTAATTATTAAAGCAATGGACATAGCCGTAGAACGTGGCAAACCTGCTTTACCTTATATCAACGGCATTTTAAAAACGTGGCGAGCCGATGGGATTATTAATATTCAGCAGCTACTAGCAAAGGAGGCACAAGCCAATGGAATCCATACAGGACATCATGCAGGACATAATGGCCCGAGCTCAAGCCCAGTACCAAGCATCATTACAAAAAGAAGCAGCCTCGAATAACTATAAGTGCCAAAAATGCAAAGATGTTGGCGGCTTAATTATTGACAAGGTGGATGATGAACCGGGCATTACGCAAGGTAAAACCTATCAAGTGTGGGTTGATTGTGATTGCACGAAACAGCAAATCGCTCAAAAGCTTTTAAGAGCCAGTGAAATTACACCTGAGTTTCGAGCAATGACTTTCGGCAATTTCCGCTTAGATGATGTACCGCCGATTGCGCATGACATGCAGCACTTAGCGGTCGAGTATTACAAAAATTTTGACCAGCTAGAAAAAACAGAGCATAACAGCATCGCTTTTCTTGGACAACCGGGCGTAGGCAAGACGCATTTGCTAACCGCATTATCCAATAACATGATGAGCAATAAATTAAAATCCGTGCTGTATTTCCCGTACGTTGAAGGATTTAACGATTTACGGGACGACTTTGAAAAGCTTGAGGCTAAAATCATTCGCATGAAGCAGGTTGATATTTTGTTCATTGACGATTTATTTAAGCCCGTTTCCAAGCCTGGTAAAGACGGCGCTAGAATACGAGTTCCGCAGGCGAGTGAATGGGAGCTAAAACAGCTCTATGCCGTGATTAATTACCGTCAAATAAATCACAAGCCGATTTTTATCAGCAGCGAGCTCTCTTTTGACGAAATTATCAACTTAGACGAAGCATTGGGCACACGCATCTACAAAATGTGCAAAAAGCATTTTATTCAGGTGGATAAGGATCTTGGTTTGAATTATCGGTTGAAATAAATACAAGACCATTTTGTTGGCTTCAGCAGAATGGTCGGAATGGAGGAAACACATGAAAATTACAGAAGCCTACACGGTTTATAACAACGGCATACAGTCAGTCGAGCCAAAGCTTGCTGAAGCAATTGATTGCATTATTGACGCGAAAAGCAAGGCTGTTGACCGGTATAAAGAATCCTACGAAATTTGCGAACGAGGCATGCACCGAGCTCATGATCTATATAAGGATTCACAGGAGAAACTGGATAAGGTCGAATTGGCTGAGGTAAAAGCGCGTTTCGAACTTGAGCAAATGAACAACACCAGTATTTTTAGAGCATTAGCAGAAATTGACCGTTTACAGACAGCACTTGAAAAAATCGCATATATACCAGCCTTTAAATCACAGGCGGAAATAGAAGCTTTTGCGGAACAAGTAATTATAAGTTCTCGTAAAGCATTGGAGGATGATCAAGATGCCAATTAACGACATGTACATTGCAGGTAACGGCGTCTCTTATGTAGGATTCCGCATGGTCGAATATTGCCGCATTTTTTGGCTAGTTGACGGAGTACGTCAGTTTAAAACGGTTTGCTATGACGGTGAGGCAATGGCTGACGCGATTAACAACCGCACAAAGCTTACAGAGGGGCTTCAATTTGAGATTGAATATACAGCAGCCGATAATTCGGCGGTGAAAGTAGCGTGACAAAGCAACAGGTAGACCAAGCAATTAGTGAATTAGTTAGCGCGTATGTATTTCCCTTTGAAGCATTACTGGACGTGCATACGAGATTGCTAGGCTGCACCGATGCGCATTACGCAGCCCAGCAATTGCGCTATCTTCAAAATTTAGTAGCTGCTGGGTTAGCTAAGAAAAGGGGCGAAACGATTGAAAGCTAAAACTAAGCAAAAGGATGAATTGTTATTTAAGCCGTATGCAGATAACTGCACGACATTTAAAAACGTGAGGGTTTTGCATTTTCATGAATTAGCAATTGAGCTGGTAATAAATCACCAAGGAGAAAAGAAATTCTTTTTAAATTCCAAGTCTTTCCCACTTTATTACGACACGGTGAACTTTAAAATTTTAAACGTGTTGCAATTGGTGAGGTTCGAGACAGAAAAAATAAAGGTTAAATATAACTTAGGAGAAATGATTGAACGGTCGGATATAGAGCAGAGGCTAAAAACTTGGCTTGGTCAATCATCGGAGTTAACCCCAGTAAGTTAGGAGAGATAGGGCAATGATTCAATTTACAATACCAGGCGCAACACAGCCACAAGAACGACCACGCTTTAGTCGTACAGGTTACGGGGTAACTACACATGACGCCCCCAAGTCTCGTAATTATAAAGAGTTAGTCAAGCTCGTAGCATGGCAGAATAAGCCGCAGGAGCCACTACAGGGTGCGTTAAAGTTGGAAGTTGATGTTTATCTCATGCCACCGAAAAAGTACCACACAAAGCCAAAACAGGCGCTTATTGCATCAGGTGAGTTACGACCAACCACGAAGCCGGATACAGATAATTTAGTTAAGGGCATTAAAGATGGCATGTCTAAGATTATTTGGGTAGATGATGCGCAGATAGTGGAACTGGTGGTTCGTAAATTTTATGCAATGCAGCCGAGGGCAGAGGTTAAGGTTAGCGCACTGTGCGGTTAGCAATAAGGTTTGCGAATTAACATTACAGTAAGTAAGGTACGCCGATGATGGATGTAAGGATGGTTGTATTCCGCATTTCACAACCATTTTCATCACTGGAGGTAAGCCGATGGTGAGCGATAAGTCCGTGAGTGAGTATGTAATTTAACTGGAGCGTGTTTGCTATTAAGAAAATGATTAGTAGATTAATTGATTACTTTGTCTATATTTTGGATCGAGTTATTTCGTAAGAACAATGTTCGTGTATGGATCCTGAAAACTTTATGCGGATCCATATCATTGTTCGTATTTGAACAATTCAGATGATGAAGGGAGCAAGTAAATTGAAGGTGCATGAGTTGAAAATTTTGCCTGAGTATTTCGAGCAAGTATTCGCTGGAGAAAAAACTTTTGAAATCAGAAAAGACGACCGAGGGTATCAAACAGGGGATCTGTTGCATTTAAAAGAGTTTGGTATTGATGGGTATACAGGGAAATCGGTGCTAGTACGCGTTACTTATATTACCGCATTTAAACAAGAGCTAGGCTATGTAGTAATGGCAATCAAGGAACCGGGATTTGAAGTGTTAAACAGCCTATTTGGTTATGATAAAGCGGCAAATTTAACAATGGGGGAAGAACCAATTTGGGTGCTAGAGCAAGCTACCGATGAGGATTTGGAAGCTAATATTATGGCGGTTGATTCAGGGGATGTTATTTAAGCATTTGAACAATTATACGTAGAAAGGAAGAATAAAAATGAATGATTGGACACCGATAAATGAAAAATCACCACCGCTCGGGGAATGTATTATATGCACGGTACAAGATCATATTAGAGGTCGTTTAGAATTAAGATACCCTGTTTATTATATACAAATGCCTTATGCCGAGGGATATGCATTTCATTTTGGAGAGATTGGCAATATCTTGTTACCTGATGTAAGTGAGGTATTGGCATGGATGCCTATGCCAACGGTATATCAAAACGATTAATAAAAGCAATGCGCTTGGATGTACGAGCTTAGGTCTATTAAACACAATGAACAAATTGCGTAGGAAAGGAGTGAGACCAATGTCTGAAACCTTAAAGGAAAAAATCGAATGGATGTTAATGGGACTTTATTTAACGGATAAAGGAGCAAAAGAAAAACGTTTATTTGCGTATTCAATCGACTTAGAAGAAAGAGCGTTTTATTGTGTAAAGATTAACGATGTTAAAAAGAAAAATGCTAAAAAGAATTATTTCGACCAAAACCTACCGCTTGAAGATATAGACGAAAACATGGAAATACTGGTGACTCATTAGTATTCTGAGTCTTATAAGAACAATTATACGTAGAAAGGAAGAATAAAAATGAATGATTGGACACCGATAAATGAAAAATCACCACCGCTCGGGGAATGTATTATATGCACGGTACAAGATCATATTAGAGGTCGTTTAGAATTAAGATACCCTGTTTATTATATACAAATGCCTTATGCCGAGGGATATGCATTTCATTTTGGAGAGATTGGCAATATCTTGTTACCTGATGTAAGTGAGGTATTGGCATGGATGCCTATGCCAACGGTATATCAAAACGATTAATAAAAGCAATGCGCTTGGATGTACGAGCTTAGGTCTATTAAACACAATGAACAAATTGCGTAGGAAAGGAGTGAGACCAATGTCTGAAACCTTAAAGGAAAAAATCGAATGGATGTTAATGGGACTTTATTTAACGGATAAAGGAGCAAAAGAAAAACGTTTATTTGCGTATTCAATCGACTTAGAAGAAAGAGCGTTTTATTGTGTAAAGATTAACGATGTTAAAAAGAAAAATGCTAAAAAGAATTATTTCGACCAAAACCTACCGCTTGAAGATATAGACGAAAACATGGAAATACTGGTGACTCATTAGTATTCTGAGTCTTATAAGAACAA
>NZ_JBBOUU010000005.1 GCF_038006205.1 Solibacillus sp. FSL R7-0668
TCTTCTTCAGTAAGTTCTACATTTTCTTCTGCAGATCCTTGAATTGGATATGCTAATAAACTAAATGTTAAGCCAATTGCTGAAAGACTAGTTAAATATTTCTTCAAATTTTTTACCACCTTTAAATTTTTTTGTAACTATATGTAACCTCTAATTCTTTCCTCTCTTCTCCTTTCAAAATATAATCATACCTATAATAACATTTTTTTGATAAATTTACAAAAAATAGTTAATTTCAAATAATTCAATGTAAACAAAAAACAAGGTTATAAATAAAAATGAAGCCTTTCGAGAAGGTTTAATTTTCTCGAAAGGCTTCATTTTTTTCACAAGTAGGGATAGCGTCATAAAAATGCGGATTTACAACGTTAAGCGATATGAAGCAGTCAAAAACTATTGATATACCAACGACTAGGAATCAGTGTCTTATAAACGACTGATTTTGAGATAGCATAATAGCTTTTAAAAAAGCAGTTATATTTTCAGCAAAAGTTGTTTCAAAACATTGCTCAAAAATAAAATCTTACTAACCAGCGTTAATAAGATTCCTTATCGTTGTAAATCCGCAAAAATCTGACGGGACCCCTAATAGGTTTTGAAAAAACCTTGTAATTAAGAAAGTTTTGTTAAAAGCATTTTAAAAAAACTTGTAATAATAAGCATGCAGCGGATCTCTTTCGATTCGTTGATACCTTGTATCGTCTTATACGTATGATGTTGTAAAAACAGAAAAGACGCTATTCAGTTTTAATTACTGAATAGCGTCTTTGTTTGTTTCTAGACAAATAAAAAACGCTTGGTGATCAGCCAAGCGTTGCACTACATGCGATTCCCGAACAGAATCTTACTCTCTTCAGTCTATGCCGATAAAGAGCAATCGTCAATGAATTCCTATTAGTATAACCATTTTGTAATGGATTTTTATCGTTGTAAAATAGCATAGTTTTGCACGATTTTTTGAAAGAGCAAAACCAAAATCACATAGTTTTGCATGAAATTTTGGTACTGTAAAACTACAGTGCCCTACAGGAATTTTTATTCCCTCAATAATTTAAGTAACCTAAATTATTTACATTAAGGTTACTTAAATGGTAAAGTGAAATAAATTAAAAGGGGGTATTTTTTTATGTTTGTGATTCGTGGATTAAATGGTCAAGCGTTATTTGAAACAGGGGAAGAAAATTTGGGTGACGAATCGATTTTTGCGACATATGCTGAAGCAAAAACGGCACTAGATAATTTGGAGCAAAGTTTACCACCAGGTATTTTTAAGGTTGTAGCGTTACGCTGTGAGCGTTGTAATGGTGAAAATGATGTAGCGATCATTCATGTGAATGATGAGCCTAAAGCGTTTTGTATGGATTGTCGTGTGCAAGTTTTTGCGAAAAAAAATCCTGTTGGTCGTCCAGCAATGGGCGTGACGAAAAAAGTGTCAGTCACATTAAATGAAAACGATTGGGAATGGTTAGACGAAAAAGCAGAGGGGAATCGTTCTGCTTTCATTCGGGATGTCATTTGGAAAGCTCTTGGCAGCGAAGCAGAATGGAGTAATAATGCATGTCTAGGCTATGCAATTAAAGGCTTAGAGAATTTGAATTACAGCCCTGAAGAAATCGAAAAAATTGTTCGAGCAATTTCTTTAACTTTTGATATGACGAGTGTTCCTGAAGCGAAGAATATATACGAAAATTCACGATATTAATTAAAAAGATTGGCAACTGGAACCATTAGAAAATGGTTCCTTATTTTTTTCGGGAAATCGTTATCAATCTATAAATAGCTGTATATGATATTTTATTAAAATAAAAAAGGGGGCTATTTTTAGCTATGAAAACTGGAATTACAAGTTGCATGGAGGCAACAAAGGAGATGCGTTAGCATCATTGATAAGCAACTGCATAGCAGCAGAGGCGATGGGTTTTTACATCTCGCTGTGTGAGATGGTCGTCAAAGACGACAGGGTTTAATGTTCGTTTGCGAACATTTTGCAGCGATCAGCTGCAACAGATTTTGAACTTGGAGCAAATATAATTTGCGAACCGGCTATTGCGACATTAATAATCGCGTTTTTTTTAAGCGATTATTGGAGGAATAGACGGTGAGCGAGGCAAAAAGGAGCTTTAATAGGAGAAAAAGGAGCTTTAACAAAGGATAACAAATAGAAACAACAACAGGAATTCAGCAATACCAATGGTTGAGAGATGCAATAATTCAGCGAACGGTTGGGGCACGTCACGCTCTGTTTATGGAAGCTGAACATAATCTTAACAAAAAATGACTGTAATTCAGTTTCTTTGTCATGCCCACCATTATTTCAATGGGTGTATGACAAAGAAATTGAAAGGAGTGAATATATGTCAAAAGTAAAAAATATACGCCATCAGCTTCGAAATGAGCTACACACACAATATAATGCAGGTTTAGGACGTTCCAGGCATTTTGATAAGGCTATGAATGATCACAAGCCTATTTATAATCGAATTTATAGCAGATTGAGTCTCAAAACGCATCTGAGCCGTATTGAACAATTTGCGAAGTGGGTTAAGGAGAAACATCCTGAAATACGAAATTTGCAGGGCATTACGAAAGAGGTTGCAGGGGAATATCTTCAGAGTCAACGAAATGAAGGGAAATCAGCCTATACGATTGGGGCCGATATGCTGGCGATCAATCGTGTTCAAATTGGTAGTGGGCATTGGAATGAAGCGATAAAGAAAAGTGATTACAGTTTGCCTAGACGTTCGTTTGACGAGCTGCGTAACAATAATTCAAAGGTAAATCGGAGTCATGAGCAGCAGCGAGAAGCTGCTCGGATGCGTGAGCGTTATCGAGAGGTCCTTTTGTATGGACAGGCTTTTGGATTGAGACGGTCAGAGCTTGTACCATCAGATAGCTATCAAACGGTTGCTGGTACACGTAATTTATATGAGCGTGACGATAAGCTATATCATGTGACAACGGGCAAAGGAGGACGTTTGAGATCCATTGAGTGTCTTAAAAGCCACGAATCGGAGATTCGTGCAGCCTATGGGCATCACATACAGCCAATGCCTGATTATTTGTGTAAAGACCATTATTCTAAAGGCGATATTCAGCAGTTTAAAAGTGAACATAAACAAGGAGAACAATTTTTTGCGAGTTTAGATCGTTCTTTGCGAATTCATGTGGAATGTCGCCAGTATTATGCGATGAATAAGCTGGATGAAATTCAGCAAGACCATTTATTTGAGGAAGAACGGTTGCATAGCGTTAATCAAATTATACTTTCGCAATCAGAAGCAGATTATATCAGCAAACAGTTGGGGCATGGGGGAAATCGTTGGGATATTTTGCAACGGTATTTAGGGAGATAATGTTGATTTGACAAGTTATCCGTCAAATATAGTTGACGGATAGGCGTAGCCCATAAAAATAATTATGAATCTAGCAATTGTATAGTATAATACTAGAAAAATAGACAAAAAAAAGAAGCCGTCCCACCACACAACGCCCTGACCAAAGTTTGTTGAGTATAGATGTAACGGCACTCCATAAATTAAGATTATTATATGCATTTTTGAGGATAATTACAACCATTAATCCTCTTCTTAATAAATGATTTAAAATGGGGCGGTTTCTTTTCAAATTTGAAAGGAGCCGTTTTTTTATGGGATTAAGAGTAGAAACAGCAAAAATAGACCATGAAATTAAAGTGGGGGCTGGATTGAGTCTAAATGAATGGGCTAATCTCGTGCATCCTCAAAACGATGGCTACGTAACTGTAGCAACCAAAAATGCAGCTGGAAAATGGACTGAAAAAAGCTATCCATCGGGTGTTTGGATGCAAAAATTAGTACGTCATAAAGATTTAAGTTGTTATGTATCGGTTAATTCGTTCTTTATTCCAAAGCGTAACAACTCGAATGCACGTCAAATCAACGCTTTTTACGTTGATTTAGACTATTACAAAGAGTATTTATCACAAGAGGATGTATTGGCTGCTATCGACTTTTTGGTCGAAACAGAACGTCTCCCAGAGCCGACAATGATAATTGATTCAGGTCGAGGATTGTATGCGATATGGTTGATTGAATCTGTACCAGCAAAATTTAAAACGGTTCAAAAATTGTATAGCTATATTGAAAAGTATCTAATAGATGTGTTGAAGGATTATGGTAGTGATCCACAAGCAAGTGATGTGGCTCGTGTACTAAAAGTTCCAAGTACATATCATCATGTAACTGGTAAAATGGTCAAGGTGCTAAGCTATAATGAAAAACACTATACAATGCGATTTATGCAGCAATGGTTTAATGATAGTGAAATGACTGATTATGATGCTGAAAAGATTAACAAACGTAAAGTAAGTAAACAGTCAAAAAAAGGCCAACTAAAGCGACTATATAATCTTTATTCACTTGCTGTGGCACGAGGAAATGATTTAATACAACTTTGTGAAATGCGTTGTTATGAAATGTCTGGTCATCGTAATACATTGTTACACATTTTCGCGTATCAAATGTTTTTGGTACACAACAACTATCACATCGTGCGTAGCAAGGTTGTAGAGCTTAATAATAAGTTTAAAAATCCAATTTCTACACCTGACCTTATAGCAGTCGTTAAAACGTGTTTAGGAGCGTATGAGAGCCATCGAGAGGATATTACAAAGGGTTATAACTATAGAAACGATACAATCATCAAAAAGCTTGCAATCACATTGGACGAGCAGCGTCAATTAAAGACGATTATCGGCAAGGATGAAAAATATAACCGTAATAACAATAGACGAAAAGCATTACGTCGAGAAGACGGTTTAACGGCTCGTGAGCGTGCAAAAATGGATGTAAAGGATAAAGTTCAAGAACTTAAAGAAAAGGGCTTAAAACAATCAGAAATCGTTGAGAAATTAGGGATTTCATTGAGCACAGTAAAACGAAATTGGAAGTAGTAAAACAGGGTGTCACGAAATGGCTCTTTATAAAGTGGGTGATCGGGTTTGTCTTCCTGTCTAGGTCTTGTAGTACATTCTTATAGAGCTCTTTATAGTCGTACACGTTAGGTTTACACGTACTTAACGTATATACAGGATTTTATACACTACAACATAGATCTTAAGATAGCAACTTCTCCTAATGGATGTTATGTACACTAGTTGTAGCTGTAATAAGTTGAATATTTATTAAGTAAATAACGATGATGCGGAGCAAGTATTTCATTTTCTTTTAGGGCGTTACGGTGCGATTAGCACCAGCCCCATTGGGGAGCATCGCGGCGTAGCCAAACGCTGATTTATTGGCTGGAGAAAGTAAGACTATGCCGATCCTTATAACCTAACAAAAAATTATTAAAGGTTGTTAGGTCTTCTGTGTTGAATATAACAATTACTAACAAGGTTTAACATTGAGAGGATGGTTACATATGAAAATGGCTGATTTTAAGGTATTGCCGCAATCAGAACAATTAACAATGCTTAACAAACATTTAACAAGTATCAAGGGGTTAGATGGACGTTTGGAAGATAACTTTAAGGGTGGAATTTTTGATTTTTCTTATTCTTTGTTAAAAAAAAATGCAGCTGATTTAGGGATTATTGTAGATGGGAAAAATTATGTATCCTATGCTTTGGGGGACGAGCCACCAGTGTCTACAGATATTGTTATGTCAAAACAAAACAATGTTAAACAACAACAAGTTATTGTTGAGATACAACAAACATTAACAGCAGATGAAATTGCTTTTGTGAAGCAGTTATATAAAGCGAATCAGGTAAATAACAATGAACAACAATTTTTTGTTAATGGTAAGCCAATGTTAGTTGTGCCGACAATGGTCGGTGCAAAAAAGACAACAGGTATTAGTGTTTATATTGATCAATGGAAGCGTTGGACTGCTTTTAAAGAGCGACATAATATGTATAGCGGTACAGATTTGATGGCGTTGGCATTGGATGAATTTATGGAGAAATATAAACGTTCAGATGATTGATGTAGTTAATGTGGATTATAACAATACTTAACAATGTTCTGTTGTAAACATAACAAAGATTTATTAAAGTTTGTTATAGGTTTTAGATATCTTTTAGATATCTTTTAGATAATAAATAGTTAACATATATAACAAGGGGTGACAAGTCGAATGCAAATCATCTATTACAATGATACCGGTCGAGATGTATTGATACATCCAGCTACCTATGCATATGGATACACAGCTGATAGAGACATTATTAGACCGTCAGAGCGATGTCTTTTTACGTTGCCAGAGGGTGTGACGCCAGAAATTAAAATGTGGGATTATGACGATAAAGGATTGAGCATATTGGTCACGCCTGCCACAATTGGAACTAAGTTTATTGATTGCTAGGATATTAGAAAATATAGAAAATTCAATGGAACAAGTGTTCTTTTTGTGGTATATTAAAAGTGCTTCAAAGGTGATTAGCGAGGAAAGTAAATTATTATTCAATTTGCGGGCGAGGGCGGTTTACTTTTTTTAGTGAAAGTGACTACGGATGTTCTATCATTCGTAGTTTTTTTATTTTTGTTTAATTTAAATCGAAGTTATGAGTGCTGCTGTTGTTCTATGCGTGTTTTTTTCATGGATCAATTGCAAAATGTCCTCAGGCGTCGCTTTGAATTAATTTAGATACACGCAAAGAACTTTTTAAGTGATTTTTAAGCTTACTAAATGAGCTATTTTCGTTCCAGCAGAGCAATCGCCTTATCAATTTTCTTAATTATGTTATCAAATCCAAAATTAGTTACTTTGGTGTGAAGCTGTGTAGATTTTCTCTTTATAGTCCGTTTCAAGCCCATGTTTGTCCCTTCTGTATAGCATTTAGTTATAAAAAATGAACGATGATGTTCTTCATTTTCATATAATTCGTTAAACCAAGAATAGCCTTTTAGTTTTTCTATATTCTTTTCTATGTTTTGAACGAATAATCGAGTATTTTTCTTGAGTAATACTTGTATGAAGTTTTATTGAAAGTTCTTTTTCATCAGCAGTTTTAAGACCTAAATCACCCGCAGGTTTAAAAATAGATGATAATACGGGTACTTGCTTTATAGGTCAACATTCGTTTATCTATGATGATCGCGTATTTTTATGGTTGAAATATAAAAGAGTTTGGAAATTAATCCAAACTCTTTTTAAATAATTATTCTATAAATCTCGTTAGTTGACCACTATATGTAACTCTCCACCAATCTCCCCATTTACCTGATTCTACGATTGATTTTCTAGTTAGTGTTCCGCCATATTTATTGCCATTAACTTCTTTAGTTACAAAAATAGAATAAGGAGTACTACCAGCCACTGGGTAATCCAACTTATAGTAATCTACAATCTTTTCGGCATAGATTGAGTTATTATAAGGAGTAATAATAGAATTCACCTGATTTGGCTCTTGAATTGGTGAAGAAGGTTGAGCTAATTCTGTTGCACTAGCAGTACTAATAATCCCAACTGATAAAGCTAATGTTGCTACACTTGTAGTAATTTTTTTGATCATGGTATGTAATACCTCCTGTGGTAAAATTTTTATTACATTACCAGTATAATACAAAAATGTATTTATGTGTATATTTTTATTCAAAACATTCTGATAAAATAACCTGTAATCTAACTGAAAAGGTAGTAATTCCTTGGATAGACTATCGTTTGTTGAATTGTTAGACTAAAAAAGAAGCACTTTTTTTATGGATCTCGTCAGAAAACTGTGGATTTACAACGGTAAGAAAAGAAATGTCCCTAAACGACGCTAAAAATAGTCAGTTTGGAAATAAATAATGTATGTTTAACTCTAAATCCCTTATAATGTAAATATAAGGTAGGTGAGTTATGATGAAGAAATTAGTATTTAGCACAGCATTGGTATTAAGTATCGGACTAGTAGGATGTAGTGAAAAAACTACCCATGAAGAAGCACAAAAAGGTGAAAAATCGATTGCTGAAATACCAATAGAGGATGCATCAAACAAAGAAATATTATCATTAGGTGTTAAAGAAGATGGTAAAGTAACTGAAGAAAAGTATAAACAAATTAAATTAGGTATGACACCCGAAGAGGTATTTAATATTATCGGGTCAAAGGGAACAGTAATTTCTAAAACTGAACCAAATGGAAATTCGCATAATAGTGTTATATATGAATTTGAAACAGATGGCGACTCGATGGGGTCAAATATGGTGTTCGAAGATGATAAATTAAGCTATAAATCCCAAATCGGATTAGAAACATCTGAAATTGAAATTAACCTTGAGCAATTAAATAAGCTTGAAAAAGGTATGTCAAAAGAAAGAGTATTTGAGATTCTTGGTGGTAATGGTGCACTCGTTGCTGAATCTGAGGTTTTAGAAATATACAGCTATAACAACCCAACTTCAGATGCCGATGTAACGTTAAGGTTTTTTGAGGGTAAATTTAAGTCAAACGGTGAACTAAAAGGTTCTATGTAAGACTCTTAATGCTTAATATCTTAATCACTTTTATACAATTGTTCTTCAACAATGAGGAGCTATTGTTGAAGAAGCGTCTCTATTTTCAATCCAGCAGCTAAGATTTTCAACCAGTCTTAGCTGCTTTTTATTTCATTAGGTTACCAAACATCGCTTTGGGAAGGTTTCCTCTGTATCAAAATACATCGTTATTGACATCTTTATGCAAGTGATGTAAAGTTAGCTTTACGTAAAGCTAACTTTACTATAGGTAGGTGAAATAATGAAAAATAATATTAAGGACTTACGTGCAAAATATGATTTTTCTCAAGATGTGCTAGCTGAGAAATTAGGTGTCTCTAGGCAAACCATAATATCTTTGGAAAAAGGACGTTATAATCCTTCAATCACATTAGCATTTAAGTTATCGCGTTTATTTAATTGTCATATTGAAGATATTTTTATTTATGAGGAGGACAATCAATGAAAAACAATAGAGTAATTTTTTTAATTATCGGTTTCATTATGTTAATAAATGCATTTCTAATTAATGGTGCTTATATTTTTTCAGGCAAGTTTCCAGAAGGACTAATGATTGTTGCTCTAACAATTATGGCATTTTGTTTAGCCTATTTAGCACCACACTTTTCTGCAAAAGATGAACGTGCTCAAAAAATCCGTGAACGTGCAGTATATATTAGTTATTTTTGGGGTATTGGTTTTGCCGTCATTTTAATGATGATTTTCAACCCTATATCGTCTCTTCATCTAGCTGCTTTTCAAGTATTATCATTATTTATGGCATTATATATTTCTACTGTCTTTTTAAATATGGTTTATTATGCAAGAAAATATTGAAAATATTATTAAAATGTTCCCAAATGGAAGTTTGGGAATACAATCAAAAAAAGCCGTAAAGCACTGATTTAACAGTGTTTTATGGCTTTTTAATATCACTTTTATAGTTGCTTAATATACGAATCTATCAAACCTGTTTATAATAGAAAATAGGCAAAAGTAAAAATCGCTACAACTGCGGGAACAGTTATAGCGACAAGGTATTTCTATCTCGTTAGATTAAGAATACCATCATTTTATTTTGTCTACAACAAAAACAGAATAGGTGATAAAAATGAAAAACCTACCAGGTATCGTGAAGGTTCGTAAAACAAGCTTTTACACGCAAGTACATTCACACCCAATCCAACAAGATTTAGAAGATCTTCGTTCGATTGGTCTACTGGCATATGTGCAGTCCATGAGTGAAGATTTTGTCTTACATAAATCATTCTTGTATTCTAAATTTTCTCGGAGAAATGTTGAAGCAGCCATTAAAGAGCTCACAGAGAAAAATTACTGGTTCTCGCTGAAACTTCACTATCAAGGCCAACTTGTTTACGCTCATTATGTAAGTGATGTAATCTTTTCTGAAGAACAAATTATCGAAGAGGTTTTCAGTTTAGAAGGTGCAAAATTTCTCGGGATTTCAACAGGTCACGAAGGTTTAGAAAAACATTTGCACGATTTGTACAATAGCAAGAAAGACCGTCAAATCAGTGTTTATTCAGTTGAACAAAACGTACAGCACGATTTGTACAGCACAAATTGTACAAGTAATTATTATGAATTAAATAATAATCAATTAAATAATAATCAATTAAAAGATATAAGAGATGTTAACAATGTTACTAGCGTTACAATTTCGAAAGATGCTGAACGAATTTTGTCTTTAAAAGCCAAATGGTGCCATCAAGGTATTTCACCTGATTGGATCGAAGAAATTTATCAGCAATCAATTGAACGAGGAATTGCCAATAAGGTGGCTTATGTAAATAAAGCAGCCAGTACATATCTTGATAATATGCAAAAGAAAAATGCTCCTGTATCTTCTGGAAAAACTGAATTAGTACCAGATTGGTTTCCAGCTCGTAATCATCAAAAAGTTGAACCTAAGGACAAAACGATTGATTTTGATTTAGAGAGACAGAAGATACTTGCGAAATTAGGTCAATCAGAGACGCTGTAGGGCATTCTGTTTATCAAGATAGACATTTCTATTAGATAGATATAAAAAATGCTGTAGAAGGCTATTCTCTGCCTTCTACAGCATTTTTTATTTTAGAGATAGCATCCAATTTATGCGGATTTACAACGTTAAGCATTTAAAGTTCCCAAACGAGGGTTTGGGGACGTTATAATTTAATTAACAAACTAACTGAAAAGGGGGGATACATTGCACCCAATAGAAATTATTCAATTGATGATAGCCAGTGGAATTTTAGTTTTTATTTTATTCATTTCTTTTATTTTTAAAGGAAAATGGAGAAAAAGGATTCAGGGGTTGGCTCTTTTATTTTTAGTGTCTTTTGGCATCATTTATTTCGTACGTCCATATTGGACAGATATGCAAATTGAAAAGAAAGTAAGTTATATACAGTTGCATTTGGAGAAAAAGTATCCTGGAGAAACGTGGGAATTTCGAACAGTGCCTCATCGTGAAGATGGTTATGAATCCTTGAATCCATATTTTATTGGTGTCATATTTGATAATGAACCACAAGTGGAATATAAATATTTCGCTCGTAATAAACACGATATTACCCAACAAGGTTTTTCTACATCTGATTCAAAAAGTGATTTATTACATTTAGAATAAAAATTACTATGTTATTTTGAAGCCCACTCTTGCCTTATTTCCAAATTTAACTAAACACACATTTTTAACAAGCATTCCTTTAAACCTTCCCAAACATCGCTTTGGGAATGTTCCTTGCTTAAATATACTAAATTGAATTTGTTTTTAAGTGGTAAATTAAGTAAAATCAATATTGACTATACAATATTTTAACCAATAGGAGATGTTAACTGTGTACTCAACATACGTTCTTTACAATATCGTTCCCTTAGCTTTCCTATTTTTACTGATTTATATTTTCATTGATATATTTCTTGATTATTTTAGAAAAACGGGAAAAAGCAACAAAAAACGAGTTATTCTGTATAGCTTTATTTTTTACTTAATCATCCTTATTCAAATTAAATTTGGCGGATTTACACTTCCTCAAAATTCAGCAGACAATCATAAAATTTTTATTTCAACGAATGATTGGTTTGGATTATTCGATATGATAAACTTTAAAATTTCTATGTGGAGTTATTCTGCTATGGTTTATAACATCATTTTATTCATACCACTAGGAATTTATTTATTACTCTTATTCGATTTAAAAAGTAATAAGAAAGCTGTTTCAATGGTCATTCTAAGCTGTTTAATGATAGATGTAGCCCGTCTTTTACTTGGATGGACTGGTATTACTGTAAATAGTTTTGGTTATCTAGATATTATCTATTTGTTATTCAATATTTCAGGCGGAGTATTAAGTATATTTATATTAAGGTACACAGTAAATTTTGTTCGCTCATATAAATTAAATAGCCAAACAAAAATTGTCGAATAAAATATACAAATCCATACAAAATAACGTTCCCAAATTAAAGTTTGGGAACACACAAAAAGGCGACAAACACTGTTAAATCAGTGTTTGTCGCCTTTTTAGTGGAACATTCGTTATACAGCTTTTTATGCAGTTTTCTACAAACCCATGAATACCAGCAATTTGAGCGTGATTTTGGGCAGGTTGCAGCTGGAGCCTTGTGCATAAAATCATGCATATTTTTAGCCTAATTTTATGACAGCTTTCACGAACATTTTAACCATAATGGTCTTTTGCGGAATAAATATAAAGCATGTCATTGGCTATGCGATAAATTAAACGATGTTCATCTGTAATACGACGGGACCATTTCCCTGACAATTCATATTTTAAAGGTTCAGGCTTCCCAATCCCTTCAAATGGATTGCGGTCAATGTCCTTGATTAATCGATTTATTTTTTTAATGGTGCTTTTATCTCCTTGATCATGCCAGTACATATAGTCTGCCCAAGCATCATCTGACCAAACTTTAATCATCTTCAACCTCAATTAATTCATGAATTTTTGCTTCACCTGTTTGGAATTGTTCATCGCCTCGACGAATTTTATCCATCACATACGTATTTGACAAGGTACGCAGCGTTTCTTGCATCGCATCATAATCACGCTTAGACATGACAACAACCGTATCTTCTACGTCTTTACTTGTCACAATAAATGTATCTGAATCTTCATTGATTTGTTTCATATAGCCACGTAAATTTTGACGGAAATTTGAGTACGTTACTGCTTCCATTTTAACACCTCCATTGTACAATATGTTGTACAACTAATTATATGGCATACCATTCGATTTTGCAAAAGCAAAAAGCCTATTTTTATATAATCTTTTCACATTCTATTTAGGGAGAGCACTGTCAAAACGCATATTTTATAACGTTCGTTTTTGGTTATCTCTTCGCTTATAATAACCGTTTTTTGTGGTTATGGCATTCAATTTATGACATGAATGGCAATGAAGCATATTCAGATTCTTGTAAATTTATTCATAAATCTCGTCGCTTGACATGGAGCCTCTATCGATATGATTTCGGCTAACAAAGCCAAGCAGAGAGCTTAGCTGGCAAAATAGCCTATCATATCGAACCCTCCACGTAAAGCGTAGTTATACATAATATTATTCATACCCTACATTGCCATTTGTAGCATTCGTTAATTGCCATAACCAGTTTTTTGTCGGCTGAACCCTTGTTGAAAGCATTAAAAAAAACCTTGTAATTAAGAAAGTTCTTTTAAAAGTATTAAAAAAAACCTTGTAATTAAGAAAGTTTTTTTGAAAACATTTAAAAAAATCTTTATAATAAGCACGCAGCGGATCTCCTTCGATTTGTTGATGTTTTGTATTGTCTGATATTGTAAAGACAGAAAAGACGCTATCCAGTTTCCGTTACTGGATAGCGTCTTTGTTTGTTTCTAGACAAATAAAAAACGCTTGGCGGTCAACCAAGCGTTGCACTACATGCGATTCCCGAACAGAATCTTACTCTCTTCAGTCTATGCCGATAAAGAGCAATCGTCAATGAATTCCTATTAGTATAGCCATTATGTAATGGATTCGTTCCAACATCCTTGGTGTGAAAATTCCCTTTGCGTATTCAGTCATTTTTCGGGGTATACTTCTCTAAAATATATTGCCCCAATTCCGTAGACTTTAATTCGCTCACAACAATTATGACCTCAAGAAAATGTAAGTCGTTTTTTTGAGATTTAGAGCCACAAGGAATAAAGAGCTAACATACGCAACTATTTCTAATCGAAATAGTTGCGTATGTATCAAGTAATGTAATTTATTATTCTAATAATATAATAAACACATAAAAGTATTAGTAAAGGTTTAATAAAAGGTTCCTTTTTATTTTTGCAATATCTAATCAAAGATATTGCAAAAATAAGTGGTAACCATATCCAGAAAAAAAGTGTATCATCAAAAAAAAATTCTAAAATTATAACCAACCCTTTAAAATATAATCTTTATTCATACACACTATGTTTTGAATTAGCTTCTTTAATACAAACATAATTCATTTGCGTATATAAAGCAGCCAAACCGGCAGGTGAAATTTTTATACCTAGTTTTAATAACTTTTTAACAGCGTCATAATATTTTCCAGCATATAAAAATGTTAGTATTCCCGTAACAGCTTCGGAACCAAAATGATCAGCAAGATAATTTCTAGCACATTTATCTCTAGCTTCTACCCATTTTGGATTCAAAGCACCTGAATAAAAGTGGTGGATTTTCCGGAAAACGTAAAATAATATATTTTACAAAAAAAAGAAAATGTGTTATTTTGTAGGGATTAAATAAACTATGAAATTTTATAAAAATTCCATAAGGAGTGATTATATTTGTTAGAAGAAAGTTTTACTATATTAAAACCAATTTATTATTTGTTATCTGCAACAGCTTTATTTAATTTTATATATTTAATTATCTTTTTTAAAAAAAATAATAAATATTCAATATATATTCCACTAAATACTTTATTAATTTTAATTATTTCATGTGTATTATTTTACCTTGAAGGACATATTATTGATGCATTAGTCATGTCAGGTAATAGCCTAGCTTTTTACTCCATATTTATCACTTTTTTATGTTTTTTACTATGCCTTATAGTTCCATTATTAAAAAAAGAGACGTTAAAATAACGTCTCTTTTTTTAATAAAATCAATCTGGATTACATGAGTTTGCTATATATTCAGCATAATTTGTCGATGTACGATGAGGTTCTAAATTCCAAAATTCTTTATCTCTCGCAAAGTGAGCATGACAATGAAATTGATGTGACATACCCGTACTATTTTTCCATCTTCTATCACCTGAAAATTTATTAGAAACCAATGAATATGCTTTCAAAGCATGTCCTAACAATTCATTACCAGACGTTGTTCTAAGTGGTGAATTTTGTATTGGCTTTAATTGTAAAGAAATCATATTATTATCTCTAACAATCCATTTAGATTGAGTTACATAAAAATAATTTTCAAATTTCATATTATCAATACTTTTCATATTCAAACTATTAGTTGTTAAATTTACATTATCAGATGTAAGAGAAGGATTTAACTTAAGTGATTCCAAATAATAAAGCTCTGCTATTTCTTCTTCAGTAAGTTCTACATTTTCTTCTTCAGTAAGTTCTACATTTTCTTCTTCAGTAAGTTCTACATTTTCTTCTTCAGTAAGTTCTACATTTTCTTCTTCAGTAAGTTCTACATTT
>NZ_JBBOUU010000006.1 GCF_038006205.1 Solibacillus sp. FSL R7-0668
TGAATGAACGTGAAAAAGTAAAATGGGTTTTCCTCACGCTGACGGTTCGAAATGTTGAAGGTGAAAATTTAAAAGATACAATGGATCAAATGACAAAAGCGTGGAATCGCTTTGCTGGCTATGCCAAATTTAAAAAGTCGGTGCGTGGTTATTTTCGTGCAATGGAAGTTACTCGAAACTGGGATAAAGAAAGTGAATGGTATGGCACGTATCACCCTCATTTTCATGTCTTGTTGGCTGTTCCTACAAATTACTTTTCAAAAAATTATATCAAACAATCGGAATGGACGGATATGTGGCAGCGTGCCATGAAATTAGACTATACGCCCATTGTTCATGTGGCAAAAGTGAAGCCGAAAGCAGAAGCAACGGATTTTGTTGAAGTGGAACAGGAAATGAAAAAAGTGATTGCTGAGCAAAATGCTATTTTTGAAGTTTCCAAGTATCCAGTAAAGGATACGGATGTGATACGTGGCAATAAGGTCACACCTGAAAATGTTCAAACGGTCAAAGATTTGGACAAGGCATTGGCATATAAACGGCTTATTTCGTATGGTGGTTTGTTGAAAGAAATTCATAAGGAATTAAACTTGGACGATGCCGAGGATGGCGACTTGATCCATATTGATGATGACGCCGATGAAGTGGCAAATGGTGCTGTTGATGTAATGGCTTATTGGCACGTTGGTTTAAATAATTATGTGATAAGAACAGAGTAGCCGTAGCTATTCTGTTCTTATTTTTTTTATTATTTTTAAAGGGATTTCTTAAGTAATGTGTAATAGTATTTTTGTAAGTAAATAATTGTAATGAGAGAGGGGAAAGACTAATGAAAAAGATAAGATTAATAGTTTTTGGAGTTTTATTAGTAAGTTTTCTTTTTGTAATCTCAAATAATAATAGTGTTTTTGCTGCAGATTTAAATGATGTTGAGAATGAATTGGTGGAGAATTCTGATGAAACTTCATTAGCTGCTGCATGTGTAAGTCCTAAATTTATTTATTACCACAAGAATTCGGGTACCAAAGAAGTTACTTTTATTGTTCAAGGTAATCCTGGAAGTTCGATAACATTTTATATTTATAAATATTTGGGTGGCTTATATTTAGGAACTCATACAACTTTAGATAGCACTGGTTATAAAGTTTTGACTTATACAGTTGAAAATGGTAGTTATGAGGCTGTTTTAGGACAATCAGGTACTTGTAGTGGAACGTATGGTCCTGAGTTCTTCACAATGAATTAATTGCTTTTTATATTATTTGTTATATTAATTTGAAAAATATTAGAGTCGAGATTATGTTGTTGGATTATATCAAGAATTGTATTTTTTATTTTTAAATTGTTTGTTTGATAATCAGTCGGTAAATTTAAAGTTATTTTTACATTTTCGGGTGATATTTCGTGATGTAAACTGAAAGCGACATTATATTTAATAAATAATTTTTCTCCAATATAACCAATTAAATCGTTGTAACTTAATCTTATTGATGCTGTATTTTCTTGAAAAAATGGTTCATCGTTATATTCAGTTATATCAATATGAAATAATACAGGATCAAATTTGTTTTGTTTTATTGTATCTATAGTTATTTTTTTTATATCTTTTTTTGTTATTTCTGTAATATCTTGATTTACTTTGATTAACAATTCAATTTTATCATCTGAGGAAATTGAATAATCTATAACTCCAGGATAATTATTAATACGTAATTGATGATTAAGATTGAAAATTAATGAATTATATTGATTGATATAATTTATTAGTTCTGTATTTGTTTTTGTTGTTGAAAGTTTATGGTTTTTTGGGGTTTCAGCTGAAGAATGGGAGAGAAAAAATAATAAAGTTATAGTGATGCTTATAGTAAAAATTACTAAAAGAGATAACTTCTTTGAAGGCATTAAAAATCTCCTTTTCATGTTTTTATAAATCTTATGTATTAATATGTAACAAAAGAATTATTATCATCCTGAATAGAAAGTAAAATAAGGTGGATTGTCAATGGCTTGTAGCGGTAAGCGGAACGTAGTGAGCATTAAGGAGCGGAAAGCCATTGACAATCTGCACACGATTTACAAGCTTGGAATGACGAAGGAATGAAAAGGGGTGTTCTTCCCCGTTCATTTTTTCGGCGGCCACGCCAAGTGAAAAGTTTTTGGGGGTTTGCACCTTTGTTCAAAAAGGGGCAAGGTCTTTTTTTGTTTTTCCAGCAGATCACATGGATCAACAAAATAAAGTATCGAGTGCTAGGATAATGGCAGTCGTTTTTTCATTTAAAATTAGTGTTATAGCATGTAAAAAAGGTGTATAGAGTACAGCATATAAAATAAAAAAGGAGCAATCAATAGAGTTGCAAGGGATACAGGAATTATTTTAAAAGTGAACGATTTCAAAAGTTAAATAAAAATTAAAAAAGGCAAATTAGGAGGAACGAAAATGGATGGAAAATTGGAAGTATTTAAGGTTAAAGTCTCAGCATCGAGTGATGAGGATTTGTTAGATTCGCTTGTGCTGCATGCAAAAAAATCGGATGAAAATATCAGTAATTACGAGGCAATTAAAATATTAAAAAAGGAGCTTTTGCAACGTTTAAAAAGTAAGTAGAAAAAGGATAGTTGTATTAAAAGTTGTGAGAGCATGGACCAGTTTATGGTCTGTGCTCTATTTGTTTTTGACTGCTTAAGCAGTCAATCGGCGTAGCCGACAAGGGGATCGCTTGCGATTCCATTTGCTGCAACGCAGCAAAAATGTGACTGACATGGGTCACGAATAGAAGCAAACGGAAAAGTTTGCTGGCTTTAGGCTTTAATATTTACATGTGTACGATGCCATATGGTGACGACTTTTCATTTCGTGAAAACAGAAATGGAAATGCGTCACCTTATGGCATCAGCTGACTACTGCAACAAATTTATCATGAACGGAGGGGATTCTATGTCTAAAAAACGGGGGGGGAACCGTTTAAAATATCAAGTCGAGCAATCTATCAAAAAAATAAATAGGATTGGTGTTTCCAAAAAAATGTTACGAGATGAGAATGTAGAAACAGGTATTCATTCAATTACCCAAGTGAAACATGCTTTATCTGTTTCACAAAATTTTGCAGATTGGGCAAAAAGCGAAAAGGGCGTAAAAGATCTTTTTCAGTTGAAACGGTCGCATTATAGAGCGTATTTGGATTTTAAAAAAGCGGAGGGTGTTTCAACTGGGCATCTCATAAATATTGAAACCAATTTACGTCTTTTAGAAAAAGGAATGAATCGAATTTCAGAGGAAAAGGGTTTTCCTCAACGAAATTGGGTTCCGAAAGTCCGATTGATTGCTACGAATAGCCGTGAGAAGCCCCAGGATCGCTCGTACACGCCCAAAGAAATTGAAGGGTACTTAAATAAGCTTTCAACTAATGTGAGGATAGGAGCGGACTTACAGGTGGCTTTTGGGTTACGTCTGCGAGAAGTAGCGAACACCAAAGTAGCCCATATTGAAGAAAAGGCTGGCAAGCTCTTTTGGGTGGCTTCAGCAGATAAAACAGCGTTGAACGCTGCACAAGGTGTTACAAAGGCTGCTAGAGAGCGTGAGACGCCTTGTAGACCTGAATACGAACAAAGGGTGAGGGAACTAATTCAGGGCAAGGAACAGGGGCAATATGTTGTTCCTGTGCGTTATAATACGCTGAAATCGGGATATAACCGAGCAGGTATGAAGGGTTCTCATGCTTTTCGCCATACTTATGCCCGTGAAATGCTTCGGAATGAGTTGCAATCCCTTGGGATTGAACAAAAAGGACGGAATATGATGCAACGAATGTTAGAAAATCGTGCTGCTGGTTATCGGAAGGACCATCTAGTGACACGAGATGAACGTTTGTTGTATGGTGATGTGTCCAGGGCGATGGATCGAATTCAATCATATTTAGGTCATGGTGATGGTCGAATGGATTTGGCTGAGATTTATTTAAAAGGCTTTTAATCTCCCCTCCCCTATCGAATGAGGAGTCAAAAATCTTTCGTTTATTTCATGGTGCGACAAATGAGTGGCATGAATTTACAAGGGGGGAGGAGACAAGTGTTCGCTTTGTCGATGGTTTGACGTTTTTTGTTTTTTAAGGTTTTAAGGTTTTAAAAAATCCCCTCAGTTTTTTGAGGGGATTTTTTGTGTTTTGAGCAAAGCGAAAAACGGTCTTTTCTTATCTTGATACATATAGAAACAACTCAAGGGGTCAAAAACAGGGTTGAGCCTTAGAGCTGTATGGGCTCAGGTCACTTTCAAAAGGTAGACAGAAAAAAAGCCTTCTGTTAAGATGTAATTGTCTAGAAAACAAAATAACTGAGGGCTTTTTATATGCTCTCCCGAAAGAGAGGTTTTATTTATGAATTCATACCCGAATGATAGCACAAATAGACATGTGCTATCAAGGGGGCAAAATAAAGTTGATGATAATAGTGAGTTAAATACATTATGTTCCCTTGAAATATTGAGCGACAAAGATAGTAAAGGCAAAGAACGTGACTGGAAAGGTAAGAAAAAACGTTCACTTTTAATGGCTGCACATCATGCTGAAGTTGATGAGTTGTTTAAAAAGGCTGAACGTATGTATGATTGTGGGAATTATTTAGTGTTTAAAATGGCGGATGGTCGGTTAAAACTCTATCAAGCTTATTTCTGTAAAGCGAGGTTATGCCCTTTGTGTAACTGGCGTAGGTCATTGAAAATTGCTTTCCAAAATAAAAAAATTATTCAAGCAG
>NZ_JBBOUU010000007.1 GCF_038006205.1 Solibacillus sp. FSL R7-0668
GAAACTACTTCTACTAGCTCCCGTAATCGAACTTAAGTATAGCGCCACTTCTCGGTATTTTCAAGAGGTTTAAGCACTCGGTCGATTTACGGTTAAAAACTGGAAAAAGCCCGATTTGTCTTGATTCTTAGAAAAATAATGAGAGGTGTTTTTTTATGACTGCACAAAAGAAAGATGATCGTACAAGAAACTGGACTTTTATTGTTTATCCTGAATCGGTTCCTGAGAACTGGATTGAAATTTTGAACGCTGAACAAGTGCCATTTGCTGTTAGTCCGTTACATGACAAAGATGTTAATGCAGATGGTGAGATAAAAAAACCACACTGGCATGTAATGTTGATGTACTCGGGTAAAAAATCGTTTAATCAAATTAAGGAGATTACAGATAAATTAAATTCTCCTGTACCGCAAAAAGTGAGCAATGCTAAAGGGATGGCAAGGTATTTTGTTCATTTGGACAACCCTGAAAAATATCAATATAGCAAAGAGGATATAAGAGTTTTTGGCGGTGCTGATATTAAGCAACATTTGACTTCTGCAAGTGAACAGAAAAATGAGCGTTATGACGGCATTCGTGAGATGTGCAAATTCATAGATGAACGTGGAATTATTGAATTTTCGGACTTGATGGCATACGCAATGGATAATAGAGCTGATTGGTTTGAATTATTATGCGACAATTCCGCTTATGTAATTGGTCTTTATATCAAATCAAGACGACACCAAAAATCAGAATAAAATTGAGTGAGTGATCTAAAAATGGTCGCTCTTTTTTTGTGCATTTTTGAAGTTGAACAAGTGTCCGAAAATGCGATACAATCATTTTACGGACAGATAATTAAGGGGTGAAAAAATGAAATGTAACAAAGAAACGGAGCAGAAAATTTTGGCGGTTGCATATGCGCTTCAGGATAATCAAAGTAATGCTGCAAGTACACCAAAATGGCATATGGAAAAGCTAGTGAAAGATAGAGTTTATGCATGTTATTGCTTTGAGAAAGGGCAAAATATTTATTCGTTGCAACCGTTTGTAGCAAATGGGACGGAAAGGGATAGCGTAAAAGGCTCTAAAATCGTTTCTAAGGGACGTAAACCAATTTCAGGTGATTTAATAGCGGAAATTAAGAAAATGCGCTTAGAGGGGCATTCTGTGCGTTTTATCGCTACAAATTTGAAAGTGGGACGTGGAACAGTTGAGAAATACATGAACTGGGGCGAACTAAAGTGAACGGGGCTAGCGCAAGAGGGAAGAGCAATAAGCTCTGACTGATGAGCAAGACACAGAGAACGGTTCGCCGACCTTGCCAGTAATTAAGAAATGGTAAAGAGGTCAATTCCACTGGAAATGATAGAACGCATTTTCGTGTTCGCGAAAATATGTTCTGTTTTTTTACTAAACTTAACTTGTTAATAATAACAGGGGATAGAGTCGCACTTTTTGAAAAATGAACCTCTCAATCCCTTGTGGCTGTAAGGTTCAAGGGCATTTATAACCTTTTGCTTATATAAAGATTCGATGCAGTTGCAAGGGCTTTAAGCGGTAAGCGGCACAGATGTAATTTGGTGGATTTAACTGGTTCAATGATGATTGGCTGCAAGTGAAAAAATGGTCGCATTAAGGAGCGTGCCCTTGTAACTGTAAACACGATTTTCACCCTTTTGTTTGTTCTCACCCTTTGTGAGAACCTGCCCAATGGCGAATGGGGAAGTTTTGGGTTTGCCTTTTTTAAAAGGCAAGGTTTTGGGATTTTGAATTTCGAGTTTTTGAATTCAGAAAAATGCGGGGGCGGGGGGATACTACGACATCCCCCCTTAGGTAGGTCATTGGTCAACCTAAGAAACAGGGGGGTTAAACCCTTGATATTACTGACTTTCCACTCTGACCATGATTTTGACCAAAATTTCTTGGTCACGCTTTTTGGTCAGAAAAATCTTGCTAAAATTTAGTAGAATGCTAGACTGGAAATAAGGATTTAAGCACAAAAAAAGCCAAGCTGGATTGCACTCCACTTGGCATGACG